>NZ_JAVDWK010000007.1:0-230675 GCF_031457335.1 Arthrobacter sp. BE255
ATCAACAACAGAGCGTCGCAATCATGCCGGGACCGGCAGGCCAGCACACCCCACATCCTGCACCAGAAAGGGGCTACGAAGAAGGTAACGAGCGTTTGGCCTAGAGCTGCAGCGTGACCGGGCGCCTTAGGCCGTTCACGGTGGTGGTGGGCCAGCGGTCGTCCACCGTCAGGACCTTCACGCCCGACTCGGTGAGCTGGACCGTGTCCTCGATCTTGACGCCGGGTCCGGACGGGTTCCAGGTGAACGGCTGGTTGAGCACCACGGTGTCCGTGGCGGCCGCGGTGACGCGGGGATCCCGCCCGGCGTAGCCCGCCGGGCCGCCCTGGTGGTGCTGCTCCCACTGCTCCGCGCCGAAGCCGTGGCGGACGTAGGCCGCCTTGATCTCGCCGAAGATGCGGTCCAGCCGGGCGCCGGGGACCGTCGCGTCGAAGATGTCCGCCTCAACAGCTGCGATCCGGGACTCGGCGTCGAGCTCTTCGGGGGTGCCGGCGTCGAACCTGACCCAGCGGGTGATGTTGGCAACCAGGCCGTCCCGGCGGGCACACACCACAGCCATGGCGCGGCGGCCGAGCGGGGTGTGCGTGGCCAACGGGTGGCGGAAGTCGCTGCGGGAACTGCCGTTGCACAGGAGCACCAGGGGTTCCGCGCCCGCGGCAACCACACGGCCGGCCAGGGCGGACACGAGTTCGAACTCCGTGGTGTCCGGCCGGGCGGTGGACAGCACGTCGGTCATGATGCCCGCGAGCTCGCCACTGAGGTGCGCGTAGCGGGCGCTCTCGGCCGGAAGCAGCTGCTGCCGGGCGGCCCTGAGCTCGGTGGCCACTGCGGCCTCGGCCAGCGGGGTTCCGGCAGGTGTGCCGGCCGATCCGGCGGGCCCGGAAGAACGTCCGACGGCGGCAGCGGCCTCGTGCAGGTTCCCGTGCCAGGGCACGGTGTGCAGGGAGACGCCGGCGGGGAGCTCCTCGGCCGCCATCCGTCCGGCCTCGTTGTTGAACGTGACCAGGTGGTCGCCGTCCCGGTCCACGAGCAGCGCGGCGATGGGGTCGCCCGCCAGGCTGATGTGCACCCGGCTGCCGTCCAGGTACCAGGTCAGGGCAGTGTGGGTGGTCAGCAGAAGGGAGTCCTGCCCCTTGGCGTCCAGGATTTCCAGGACGCGGCGCCGCTTGATCTCGCGGTCCGCTGTGGAGGCGGGTGCCGTCCGCGTGACGGTGGACTGGGCGCCGGCGGGCGGCGCCAGGAGTGGGCCTGGTGTGGTGGTGGTCTGGCTCATGAGTTGTCCCCCTGCGTCTTGATCAATGTTTCGATGTCTTGCGTACCCAAAATTCCGTCGGCTATGAACACGGTGACGCTGCGGCGTACCGCGGTGCCGGGTTCAGCGATCACGGGGGCGTCCCAGGCCAGCGACTGGCCAACACCCGGGTAGCCGTCAACGCGGACGAACCACGGGTCCGTGGAGCCTTCCGAGGCGACGAACACCAGGGTGGCGGCACCGCCGGCGGCACTGTCTTCCGCGCCGCCGTCGTCCGTTCCTGGGCTGAAGCTGCCGGACCAGGCGAGCCACGGCGTGACGCTTCCATGCACCGCGTCTTCACCCGCGCCCGCAGGCGTCCACACAGTTGCCCCGAGGCATTCCGGAAGGCGCCAGAAGAACCCGCCGTAACCGCCCTGGTGGCGGCCGTTGGACCCGGGGCTGCCCAGGCTCACGGGCTGATCGCCGGCGGGGGAGAGCTCAAAGTCCAGGGTGAGGCGCCAGACGGAGGGGCCTGCTGCGGCCCACGTCCAGGTGCGCTGCTCGGTCAGGACGGGAGCGCCGTCGGGTCCGTTCCAGGACAGGGTCTCGGCCAGCCGGCCGTCCTGCCGCGACGGTTCGCCGGTGCGGACGATGGTGCCGTGGTCCGGGCGCCAGACGTATTCGCCGGCCGCGCGGGTGTACGTGCGGCCGCCCCAGAAGTTAACGCCGTCCACATCCTGCAGGGCAACGCCCACGCCCAGATGCCACACATGGTCCAGCGGCTGGTGGTCGGTGACCACCGTGCCCGCCAGCGTGCGGACGGGGTGGAGGTAGGGGCGGGGCGAGGACACGGCCCGGATGTGGCTGCCGTCCTGGTAGTCCGCCACGGTATGCCCGGCAAGGTCGAAGGTCTGCACGGGCGGGAGGCTGCGGGCCCAGGGGACGCCAAGCTCGGCAAACGTCGCCTGCGCTTTGGCCGCGCGTTCGATGAGTTCTGGGATGCCGTTGACGATGGGGTGGGCGTCGTCGGCGTCGCCCGCCCACGTAATATGCGCGGCAGGAATCTCCTGCGGGTCCGGAGCCGTGCGGATGACCTCCAGCACGGACGTGAACGCACCCGTATCCGCCAGGCCGCAGAGCAGGGGAGCGCCGCTGCTGCGTGCCGCGATCAGGTTCTCCAGCAGGTCGGTCCGCCCGAACGTCTTGCGGCGCTCGCCGGCCGCGGTGGTGGTGACCACTTCGTCCTCGGTGTAGAAGAACGTGATGTCGCCCTTTGTGCCGTGAACGGTCACCGAGGGGTTCTGCTGGTCCGGCGCACAGAGGGTCAGTGCGCACAGCAGGGTCTGCCCGGCTTCAGTACGCACGCGGATCACGGAGGTGTCGTCGCTCTGGGTGTCGTTGGCCCGGTAGAGGTCGGTCTCCACGGACTCGACGTCGGCCAGGGTGTGCGCGCCGGCCATGTGCAGTCCGGTGGCCACCGCATGCGCCAGCGCGTTGGTGGCTACACCGTCCACCACGTCGGTTCCCTCGAGGCTGCGCTTGCCCGCCCAGCGGGACCGCTTGAAGTATCCCTTGGTCCGCAGCCACATGCCCTGTGCACTCAGGCCAAGGACATCCCCGATCTCACCGGAAACGATCGATTCGCGGATCGCGGGCAGGGCGAGGGAACCCAGGCTCTGGAAGCCCACCTGGACGAGCTTCCCCGATGCGTCAGCCGCAGCCAAAACCTCCCGGAACTGTGCCATGGACGCCACCGGAGGCTTTTCCACATAAACGTCGCATCCCGCCGCCAGCGCCGCAAGCGCCAGGGGCGCGTGCGTCTGGATGGGGGTGGCCAGGATGACCACATCGGGCGCCGTTCCCGAGGCCAGCAGTTCGTCCAGCGTGGTGAAGACCGCCACGGAACCGCCCAGCTTGCCGTCCTGCGGAGGATTGGGATCCGCAACCGCCACGAGTTCGACGGCGCCGGCCGCCTCCAGCCGGGCAAGGTTGGCCAGGTGCCGCTCGCCGAAGCCGTGGACGCCCACCAGGGCTATCCGCGGACGGGCAGCCGGCGTGGCGGCCGGGCCGGTTCCCGCGCCAGAGTGCGGTGCTGTGGTGTCTGGTGCCGCGAAGGCTGATTGCTGAGTCATCGATGGTCCTCGGTGCCTAATTGGTGGAACGGGTTGAGTGGTGGACCGCGGGGCTTCCGGCGCCCAGGGCCCTGGAGAGGTAGCTGATGGCTTCATTTTGCATTTCTGCGGTGAAGACGTGCCCGCCCGGCCAGAGGCTGCCGGTGTAGGAGCCGGCCGGGTGGATCGACTCCAGGATCCGGTGGGCGTCGCGCATGCCCTCCTCGGGAAAGAGCTGGTCCGCCAGGGCGTACTGCACCAGGAATCCGTCAGCGCCCGATCTCGCGGTAAGCTCCGGCCAGTCGCCCAGTTTCCAGAGCCCCGGCGTCTGGAGCAGCCAGGAATGCGCGTCCAGATAGGCGGGCAGAAGGGATCCGAACGTGGCCATCATGCACGTCACCACGTAGCTCTTGATCCTCGGGCTCAGGGCCGCCAGCGTGAGCGACCGCCCGCCGCCGCCGGAGAAGCCGATGCAGCCCAGCCGCGCCGGATCCACCCCGGGAAGTGAGCCGAGGATGTCCAGTGCCGCGAGGTCGTCATGGGCCACCATCCCGGCGAGGCTGGTGCCGAGCAGGCCTGCCGCCTTGGCCACGGTGTCCTCATGGAAACCGGCTGCCGCGTTGTACAGATCCGCATCGGTTGGTTCGACGCCGTCCTCCCGCCACTGCGACTTCCTCGCCTCCAGCGCGGAGGCAGTCCGCCACGGCGGCACGGAGAGGTCAAACCGGCGGCTGCCCCAGGCAAAGGTGTCATGGGCCAGCACGGCAAAGCCGGCCCGGGCCACCTCGGTTGCGAGGGCCCGCCCGTCGTAATGGCCGGCCCTGGCCGCTGCCGCGGAGGGGTGGGACTGCGGGAGTTCGACGAGCCGGTCTGCTCCGCCAAACTTGTTTCCGCCGTGGCAGTGCAGTGCCAGGACGCCAGGCAGCGGCCCGGAAGCCCCCGCCGGGCGCATGAGCCAGCCAGCGGTGCGCGGGCCGAAGCCCAACTGCCAGCTGAGCTCGGAGGTGGTGACGCCGTCGTACGTTTCCTCCCAGTGGACGGTGACGTCCGGCTGGGGGAGGGCTGCCGGAACGCCCAGGGCATCCGCGAGATCCTGCGCTGCCGGGGTGGCTGCCTGGTGGCGGGGCCGGTTCCGGACGTAGCCGGGCCAGTCCTCATAGCCGGCGATCGCGCTGGGCCGCATGGGCTCTTGTGGTGTACTCACTGGCCTGCCTGTGTTCGAAGGGGTGGTCGGCGTCGCTGCAGGTCAGCCCAGGTTCTGGTTGACCTCGGAAATCATGCCCTTGGCGGCGTCACGCGGGGAGACCTTTCCGAACAGTACATCCGTGTTGTATCGGTTCAAAACCTCCAGTGTGGACGACGAACCGGCGGGGAACGGCTTCGGAGCTGCAATCTTGAGCTCGGCGATGCGGTCCAGGTATGCGGCTTCCTTTTGCTGGGAATCCTTCAGGAGCGGGGTGATGCCGGCCTTCAGCTCCGTGTTGGCAGGCATGCCGCGGTCACTCTTGATCTTCTTGGCCGCGTCCATGTTGTTCACGAGGTAGTTGATGAAGAGGGCCGCTTCCTTGGGCTGGGCCGACTTGGAGGAGATGGCGTATTCCATGGACGACCGCAGCCACGCGCCGGGCTCCTTGCTTTCGCCGGGCAACTTCATCATGACCAGGGGCGAACCCGAGTAGGAGGTCATCTGGTTGCTCCAGGAGATCTTCATGCCCTGCTTGCCCTGGCCCATCAGGGTCAGTTCAGGCTGGGCGGAGCCGTCTTCCACGGTCTGGGATGCCGACGGCGCCCCGCCGGTTTCCATCAGCTTCTTGTTCAGCTCGAACCACTTCGTCAGGGTGTCTTCGCTGATGCCCATCTTCTTGCCGTCTTCGGTGTACAGGTCCTCGCCGTTCTGGCGGGCCCAGACTGCCAGGAAGGAATCGTTGGCCATGGGGGTGGTGCCGAAGGTACCCTGCGGGGACTTCTTCGTGATTTCCGCGGCGATGTCAGCAAAGTCGTCCCAGGTCCAGGTCTCGTCGTCCGGGAGTTTCACGCCGGCTTTTTCGAAGACCACGGGATCGACGACCATGGACATGGAGTTCACGCCGGCGGTGATGGTGTACTGCTTGCCGTCGATCTTGCCCAGGTCCACGGTTCCCTCCGCGAACTTGGAGGTGTCCAGCTGGTCCTTGACCTTGGCCAGGTCCAGCAGCACGCCGCGGCTGGAGTATTCGCTGGGATACGAACCGCTCATGGCGAAGACGTCGGGGGTGGTGCCGCCGGCGATCTGCGTGGCCATCTTGTCCCAGTAGGAACTGAACTCGGTGTTTTCGCCCTGAACCTTGATGGTGGGGTTGGCGGCTTCGAAGTCCTTGATGACTTCGAGGGTGGTTTTGGCGCGGGAGTCATTTCCCCACCAGGCGAACCGGAGGACTACGGGGTCCTCGACAGTACCCACTTTTGCAGTCTGGCCGCCGCCGCCGCAGCCGGTGAGAACCAGCGCCAGGGCCGCAGCGGCTCCGGCGATGCCCAGTGAAGACTTGTTGAGACCAAACCGCATTGTTGTGCCCCTTGGGTGTTGAAGTATGGGTAGAGTGATTCCAGTTACAGAAAACGCTTTCTCAAAAACTAACAAAGGGCTGTACAGGAGTCAAGAAACCGTTTACTTTGGTACGGAGCCGCTTTTTCATCGTCCCGCCGGGCGGCGGCAGATCCGGACCGCGGAAACAGCATCAACCGCTGCTTGCAGCACCAGGATCCGCCACCGGAGGCGGGACGCATCCAGATCGCCCCGGCGATCAACCCCAGACGTGGAGGGCCACGATGACCAAAGGAGACCACATGGCCGCTAAACATATCCCCAGGACGCCCCGGCCGGCATGCGTGCCGGCACCGGCGGGCCTGCTGCGTGAAATGGAGTCACCGCAATGAGCGCCATCAGTGAACTCAGCACAATCTCCCGCCGCAAAGGCCGGATGACGGCTGAGGAGAAGAAAGCCAACGGCCGGGACAACAAGGCCGCCTACATCTTCCTCCTGCCGTGGCTGGTGGGCCTCGTCGCCATCACCATCGGCCCGATGCTGATGTCCCTTTACCTGTCCTTCACGGACTACAACCTGCTCCAGCCGCCGGAATGGACCGGCCTGGACAACTTCACCCGGATGCTCAGCGACGCCCGGCTGCACAACTCCCTCCGGGTGACCTTCACCTACGTGTTCATTGGTGTGCCGCTGCAGCTCGCGGTCGCACTGCTGATCGCACTGGTGCTGGACAAGGGCCTGCGCGGCCTGCCATTCTACCGTTCCGTGTTCTACCTGCCGTCCCTGCTGGGCGGCTCGGTGGCCGTTGCCATCCTGTGGAAGCAGATCTTTGGCACCACCGGCCTGGTCAACCAGGTCCTGGCGATGTTCGGCATCCAGGGACCGGGCTGGATCTCGGACCCCAGCACCGCGCTCGGCTCCATCGTCCTGCTCCACGTGTGGACCTTCGGCGCCCCGATGATCATCTTCCTGGCAGGCCTCCGGCAGATCCCGGTGATGTACTACGAGGCCGCAAAGGTCGACGGTGCCAGCACTCTTCAGCAGTTCTGGAAGATCACCATGCCGATGCTCAGCCCGATCATCTTCTTCAACCTGGTCCTGCAGATCATCGGTTCGTTCCAGTCCTTCACCCAGGCGTTCATCGTCTCGGGCGGCAACGGCGGCCCGTCGGACTCCACGATGTTCTTCACGCTGTACCTCTACCAGAAGGGCTTCGGCCAGTTCGACATGGGCTACGCCTCGGCCATGGCCTGGTTCCTGCTGGTCATCATCGGTGTGTTCACCGCCATCAACTTCATCGCTTCCAAGTATTGGGTTTTCTATGACGACTAAGCTGCAGACGCTGCCCGCCCCGGACAGGAAGACTTCCGGCGCCGGCAAGCCTAAGAACCACCGCAAGCCCCGGGAATCCCGCGGCACCCTGGCCTTCAGCCGGTCGCAGCGGACCAGGGCCCTGATCAAGCACGCCATCCTGATCCTGACAGGCGGGCTGATGATCTACCCGCTGCTGTGGATGGTGGTGTCCTCACTCCGGGCCAACGAGCTGATCTTCCGCGAACCCGGACTCTGGCTCAACAGCCTGGAAATGTCCAACTACACCGACGGGTGGTCAGCCCTGACCCACCCCTTCGGGCACTACATGCTCAACTCCGCGATCGTGGTCATCGGCTCCATCCTGGGCAACCTGATCTCCTGCTCGATGGCCGCGTACGCCTTCGCCCGGCTGCAGTTCACGGCCAAGAAGCTGTTCTTCGGCATCATGTTGCTGACCATCATGCTGCCGTTCCACGTGGTGATCGTCCCGCAGTACATCCTGTTCTCCCAGATCGGCTGGGTAAACACGTTCTGGCCGCTGATCGTGCCAAAGCTGCTGGCCACGGATGCGTTCTTCGTCTTCCTGATGGTCCAGTTCATCCGCGGCATTCCGAAGGACCTGGACGAGGCCGCACGCATCGACGGCGCGGGCCACCCCCGCATCTTCCTGCGCGTCATCCTGCCCCTGATGGTCCCGGCCCTGGCCACCACCACCATCTTCACCTTCATCTGGACCTGGAACGACTTCTTCGGCGCCCTCATCTACCTCACGGACCCCGATATGTTCACCGTCCCGGTCGCCCTGCGCGCCTTTGTGGACTCGCAGTCCGCCACCAGCTGGGGATCGCTGTTTGCAATGTCCATCGTGTCGCTGCTCCCGGTCTTCCTGGTGTTCCTCTTCGGCCAGCGGTTCCTCATCAAGGGCATCGCCACCACCGGCATCAAATAGGCCAAACCCGCAGATTCATCCTTCGGGCTTACCGCCCGAAACCGACGGCCCGTCCCACCGGACGGGCCGTCGGCCGTTTTGCGCCCGGCCGGACGCAAGTCGGGCGTTTCTGCGCCCGGTCGGACCCAAGTCGGGCTCTTCTGCGCCCGGAATGCCCGACGACGGCACCTCCTGTGGACGGGACGCGCCCGCGCGCCGTACCTCCGGCGTCGGCCGGCCCTGTGGTGGTGACGCGCCCGCGCGCCATACCCCGGCGTCGGCCGGCCCTGTGGCGGTGTCGCGTCCGCGCGCCGTACCCCGGCGTCGGCGCGCAACGCGTGGGCGACTGCCCCACCTGCGGAACCTCCGGCGTCGGCCGGCCCTGCGACGGGGACGACCCCAGGCGCCGAACCTTCGGCGGCGGAGCGCCCTGCGGTCATTCAAAAAAACCTCTTGTAATACAAGTTCCTAACTTGTAGTATCAAATCTAAGAAAACGCTTCCTCGTTTTCACATCCCCAGCAACAAGATCAAAGAAGATCGGAGTATCCAGTGCCGCTTTTTCCCCGCTCTGAGTCTGCTGCCCAGAATCATTCGGCAGAGACACCCTCCAACGGCGCACGGCGCCGGTTCCGCAAGACAGGTGTGGTTGCCGCTGCAGCCGCCGCCGTTCTCGCACTGAGCGCCTGCGGCGGGGGAGCCTCCCCTCAGAGTGCCGACGGAACCGTCGAACTTCGCTTCTCCTGGTGGGGCAGCGACAAGCGCGCCCAGCTGACCCAGGCTGCCATCGCTGCCTTCGAGGCCGAGAACCCCAAGATTAAGATCAAGCCCGAATACGGCGACTGGAGCGGTTACTGGGACAAGCTGGCCACCCAGGTTGCCGCCAACGACGCCCCGGACATCATTCAGATGGACGAGAAGTACATCACCGAGTACTCCAGCCGCGGCGCGCTGCTGGACCTCTCCAAGTATGAGATCGACACGTCGAAGCTGGACGAGGCCGCCCTGAATGCCGGCAAGAGCGAAGATGGACTGACCGGTATCGCTGCAGGCATCAACGCGGCCACGATCATCGCCAACCCTGCTGTATTCCAGGCAGCCGGAGTACCGCTTCCGGATGACAAGACCTGGACCTGGGAAGACTTCGGCCGCATCTCCGCCGAACTCACCGAGAAGTCCCCGAAGGGCAGCTACGGCTCGGCCGCCTACGGTACGGACGAGGCTTCGCTGGCCGTCTGGCTCCGGCAGAACGGCAAGTCCCTCTACACCTCGGACGGCAAGCTGGGATTCGAGCCGGCCGACATCGCCGAGTGGTGGAAGTTCCTGAAGGAACTCAGCGAGAAGAAGGCTGTTCCGTCCGCCTCCGAGGTTGTGGAAGCCGAGGCTGCCCCGCTCGACCAGAGCGGCCTGGCCACGGGTAAGAACGGGCTGGCCTTCTGGTGGTCCAATCAGTTGCCGGCCCTCGAGAAGGCAGCGGGCAGCGACCTCCAGATCCTGCGGTTCCCGTCGAAGACCGGCAAGGCTGCCGACACGAAGCTTTGGTACAAGGCGTCCCAGTTCTGGTCCGCTTCCTCACGCACCAAGCACCCCAAGGAGACGGCCAAGTTCATTGACTTTTTGGCCAACAATGAGAAGGCCGGCGGGGCCCTCCTGGCAGACCGCGGCGTCTACCCCAACACCGAAGTTCGCGAAGCCATTGCGGCCAAGCTGACCCCCGCTGACATCAAGGTGGTCAAGTTCATCGACCAGATCAAGGGTGAACTCGGCGAGGCCCCGGCTCCGCCGCCGAAGGGCGCCGGTGCAATCCAGGAGATCGTCAAGCGGTACACATCCGAGGTCCTCTTCAACAGGCTCTCGACTGATGAGGCCGGCAAGAAGGCCCACGACGAAATGAAGTCGGCCATCAGCAGCTAGTCCTCGCAGTATCCAGTCCTCAACCGCCACAATGGCTCCGGACGTTCTTAGCCTCCTCTCAGGAACGTCCGACGGCGGGTGGCAGCTCCGCCCCGGCAGGAACCATTGGTTCCCCCGGGGCGGAGCTGTTTAAGCTTGGTCGGGGCTGGGAACCATTCGTCCTGCCGGACTCGGTGGTGCTTCAGCCTCAGCGTCATGGGTTCTGGTGGTCGATCTTTCTCTTCATCACGACCCGTGGCCAGGCATTCAGACCGTGATGGTTTTCCTGTCTCACGATCTGGCGCAGACCATCGGACCAGGCCTGTTCGGGGACGTGAACGAAGCCGAGGCGCTCGTAGTAGGGAGCATTCCAAGGGACGTCCTGGAAAGTTGTCAACGTCATTCCATCCAGGTTGTGTGCGGCGGCCCATCGTTCCGCGTGGTCGATGAGTGAACTGCCGTGACCCTTGCGGCTGTGAAGCGGGTGGACTGTGACCTGCTCGATGTGGGCCCAGTCGTCAATGACGTCGACAAGGACGTAGGCGATGGGATTGTCGGCGGCGTCGGTGGCAACCCATGCCCTGCCCCCGCCCAGGTAGGGTGCCAGATCGCCTTCAGCGGGAGGGGGATCGTCCGCTATCGCGTTCATCCCGATTTCGCGAAAGAGCTCTCCGGCCGCGGCCTCGATGTCACGGATTACGGAGATGTCGTCTGGTAGTGCTGCCCTGATCACCTGTCCGGTGTCGTCCCCTGCATTCCTGCATTCCTGCATCCTGCAACTCTGTGCAAGGCCGCGTCGGTCATGATTCGGTGCCTGTCGGACGGTTGCTGGTCATTTCGCACGTCGCGGGGTCATTTTCGTTTGGGGCTTGCTGGTCCTGGCCCTTGCGTGTCGGGCCATCAACGCCCCGTCGGGCATCGACCGTCCGTCTGTCGGGCGCCGCGCGCCCGCCTGGCACGGGTGGCACGTCTGTCAGGCGCCGCGAGCCCGCCGGACACGGGTCGCACGTCTGTCAGGCGCCGCGCGCCCGTCGGGCACCGCCGGTTCGTCGGTCAGGCGCCCCGCGCCCGCCGGGCACGGGTCGCACGCCTGGCACCGGCCGGTGTCTACCCATCCCGGTTCTACTCTTGTTCGGGCGTTGCCGTTTGTTGCTGTGGGTGGTTATTCGCGGGGTGGCGGTGGGGGTTTGAAGTAGTGGTTTTGTTGTGGTTTTTGGGTGGGGTCGATGTGGCGTGGGGGTGTGTACCAGGGCACGCCGTTTTGGTTGGTGATGGTCCATTGTTCTTTGTGGACGAGGTGATGGTGGTGGGTGCATAGGAGTGCGCCGTTGTTGAGATCGGTGGGGCCGTCGTGGGACCAGTAGGTGATGTGGTGTGCTTCGCACCAGGGCGCGGGGGTGGTGCAGTTGGGGAAGGTGCAGCCTTGGTCGCGTGCTGTGAGGGCGGTGCGTTGGGCTGGGGTGAAGAGCCGGGTTTTACGGCCGAGGTCCAGGATTTCGCTGTGGGTGCCGAGGAGGGCGGGGATGATGTCGGCATCGCAGGCGATTTTGCGCAGGGTGGTGGCGGCGACGGGGCCGGTGAAGACGAAGGTTCCGGTCCCGGTGGCTGTTTCTTCAGGCGCGGCGTCGGTGCCGGGGTCGGGGAAGAGGTCTTGGTAGTTGATGGTGGCGATGATTTGGGGGCGGTTGCCGCCGGTGGTGGGCAGGGTGTTGGTGTTCAGGCCGGCTTTGACGGCGCCGATGATGCCGTCGAGTTGTTTCTGGGACCGGGTGCGGCGGTCCAGGTCTATCTCGTTGTCCTGCCAGATGTCCCCGGCGCCGGCGCCGGAGTCGGTCACAGTGCCCTTGTCAGCCCCGCTTGTGTCTGGGCTGGTGGTGCGGGGGTTGGTGGCGGTGTTCATGACGGTGAGGAGGTGTTCGTATTGGTCGGTGGTGGCGAAGATTTCGAGGTGGTGCAGGCCGTGGCGGGGTTTGCGGATGAATGCGCCCTGTGTGTGGCGGAGGGTTTCTTCGCTGGGTTCGGTGCCGTCGGCGTCGAGGGTGTCGGCCCAGCGGCGGGCGACGCGGGTGAGGAAGTCCGGGTCTGCGGTGGCGGCGGTGCGGGTGAGGT
This sequence comes from Arthrobacter sp. BE255, assembly GCF_031457335.1. Classification (NCBI taxonomy): domain Bacteria; kingdom Bacillati; phylum Actinomycetota; class Actinomycetes; order Micrococcales; family Micrococcaceae; genus Arthrobacter; species Arthrobacter sp. BE255. The sequence goes on from NZ_JAVDWK010000007.1 coordinate 12,111, forward strand.
CCTGCTCGATCCGGGCGAGGGTTTCGGGGGTGGTCTGGTGTTGGAGCCGGTTCAGGGTGAGGCTGATGATCGTCCCGGCCCGGGATGACACAGCCGGGCTCGCGAAGGAAACGTCCGGCCCGCTTTCGTCCGTGTTTGTGTCCGGGGCAGTGCTGGTGTCCGTGCCGGTAGCCGTTTCGCTGTCGGAGGTGGTGCTGGTTGTTGGTGCCAGTCCTGCGGCGAGGTGTTCGCGGAGCGCGGGTGTGGTGTCGCCGGTGAGGGTGGTGGCGGGCAGGACGCAGTGGGCGAGGTGGAGGCGGCGGCGGGCTTCGCTGACACCGATCCGGAGCCGGACGCGGAGGAATTCTTCGGTGTTCTTGCACCCGTCATCGGCCGGTGACGGCGGAACGGTGCGCGCAGGGACCGGCGCCGTCCTGCCATCCGCGGAGGCGGCGGGCCACGCGGTGTCGGTTTCGTTCAGGGTTTCAGTGCCGTTGTCCCAGCCGGTGACCCAGGACCGGGCGGATCTGGAGCGGGCGGTTGCTGCGTCGGTGATGGCCTGGGTGCGGGTGTGGTCCACGGCGCCGGCGCTGAGGATCTGCAGGTATTCCACGGTCCGGGAGAGTTCCTCGGCCATGCCGGCGTATTGCGCGGCTTCGGCGTAGTCGGCCATCGCCAACGCCCCGGGAGCCGCGATGGCCGCGGCGTTCACCACCGCGATGGCCTGGAGGAGTGCGGCGGCCCCGGCCCCGTATCCGCCGGATCCGGAAGCTCCGGCGGCCGCAATACTCGCGGCCGGTGCGGCAGCCTCAACGAGCCCGGCCGCTTTGACAGCCTCAAGGAGACCGGGGGCTTCGGCGGTGTCCTGAAGCCCGACAGCCTCCGTGAAAGGAGTGCAGCTCACGCCCAGCCGTTCAGGCTGGTCGGCCCGGGCACCGCCGCCGAAACCGCGGCCGCTGGAAGCGCCCCCAACAGGCGAATCAGCACGATTTCGCACGCCGGCATGGCCGCCGTGCCCCGCGCGCTGAACCCTAAGAGCTTCCATAGGAACACTCTTTCAACGGGGTACGACAATTTAGCCCCGCTGCGTTTCCGGTCCGGAGAACCAATCGGCGGGAAGCGAACAACCGGGCCGCGGCTGGCCGGGCGCTGCCGTCGAACGTCAGACTCTTGGAAGCGCCCCCAACAGGCGAATCAGCACGATTTCGCAGGCCGGCGTGGCCGCCGTGCCCTGCGCGCTGAACCCTAAGAGCTTCCATGGGAACACTCTTCCAGAGGGGTACGACAATTAAGGTCGCACCGATCCCGGAGCCCAGGAACCCACGGCGGGCCGGGCGACTCACCCGCGTGCCGCCGTCGAACGCTCCGTGAGGCTCAGCTCGGCAATAAGCCCCGCGACAAGCCCCCGCGCGAGTCAGCACCCAGCCGGTCCCGGCCCCGGGCTAAACCGGAAACCGGGACCACCAAAGCGTCAGTCCTCCGCGATCACCGCCACGGCCCCGGCCTCAACGGTGCCGCTGAAGCGGCCGCCGCTCACCAGGTCCGTGCCAGCGGCCTGAACGGATGCCGTTGAGCGCGAGTGGTTGATGGCGAAGAGGAATGAGCTGCCGTCGGCGGTCCGGCGGCGCGTGAGCTCCACGCCGGCATCTGCCTGGGCAACGGGTGCAACACCGGATTCGGCCAGCAGCCGGTCCACAACGGCCTCGATGCCGTCGCGGTCAGGGAAAGTGGCCAGATACCAGGCAGTACCGGAGCCAACTCCATGACGCGTCAGGGAGGGCACACCCTCGAGCGGGTACTCGGTGAATGCCTGGACCGCCTCAGCGCCAGCCAGATGGAGGTGCTCGCTCCAGATCGTTGAGACGCCGCCGTCGCTCAACTTCAGCTGTGTGCCGGCCAGCAGCGGGTGGAACTCCTCCACCCGGATGCCCAGCAGCTCACGGAACGCGCCCGGGTAGCCGCCCAGCCGGATGTGGTCCTGTTCGTCGGCAATGCCGCTGAAGTACGTGACCAGCACGGTGGCTCCGGCGTGCGCGGCTGCCGCAATGTTCGCTGCCGCGTCGTCGGACACCGAATACAAGGTGCAGACCAGCACCAGGTCGTAGCCCTCCAGCGAGGCGGACGGATGGACGATGTCCACAGAGATCCCGCGCAGGAACAGCGACCGGTGGAAAGCCCGCAGCATGTCCAGGTACTTCACGTCCTGGCTCGGCTTGGAATCGATCTCGCTGGCCCACCACGCCTCGTAATCGAACACGATGGCAGTCCTGGATTCCACGCGGGAGCCCCGGACCGGCGCAAGCCGTTTCAGCGCAGACCCCAGCTCCACCACTTCGCGCCACACACGCGTATCCCGGCCGCCGTGCGGAACCATGGCGGAGTGGAACTTCTCGGACCCGGCAAAGCTCTGGCGCCACTGGAAGAACATCACGGCGTCAGCCCCGCGCGCCACATGGGCGAGGGAATTCCGCAGCATTTCGCCGGGCATCTTGGGCTGGTTGCGGGGCTGCCAGTTGACGGCCGACGTCGAATGTTCCATCAGGATCCACGGGTCGCCGCCCGCAATTCCCCGGGTGAGGTCCGCGCTGAACGCGAGTTCGATCTGGCGCTCGGGATCTGCGGCCACCAGGTAGTGGTCGTTGGCGATGACGTCAAGGTCCTTGGCCCACTCGAAGTAGTCCATCGACTTGGTGGCGCTGGAGGCCATCAGGTTGGTGGTGCAGGGAACCCCGGGAGTGACTTCCCGCAGGACCGCCACCAGCTCGCGGTAGTAGTCCATCAGCGCCCACGAGTTGAACCGCTGGAAGTCCAGCTGCTGGCCCGGGTTGAGCGTCGACGGGGCGACGGCGGGCGGCAGGATTTCCTCGAAGGAGCCGTAGCTCTGGGACCAGAATGCCGTTCCCCAGGCCGCGTTTAGGGCCTGGATGCTGCCGTAACGGCGTTTCAGCCAGCCGCGGAAGGCCGCGGCATCCTCCGGCCCGTAGTACTCGGAAATGTGGCAGCCGAGCTCATTGTCCACGTGCCACAGCGCCAGCGCAGGATGGTCCTTGTACCGTTCCGCGATGATCCGGGTGATGCCCGTTGCGTAGCGCCGGAAAGCGGCCGACGACGGTGTGTAGTGCCGCCGTGAGCCTGGTCCCAGCACCGTTCCGTCAGCCGTGACGGGCAGGATCCCGGGGTGCTTGCGGACCAGCCAGGCCGGGGGAGCGGCGGTGGCCGTTGCCAGGGCAACTTTGATCCCGTTGGCGGCGAGGTTGTCCAGGACTTCATCCAGCCAGCCGAAGTCGTATTCGCCTTCGGCCGGTTCCAGCAAGGCCCAGGAGAAGATCCCAACGCTGAGGAACGTGACGCCTGCTTCCTTCATCAGCTCCAGGTCTTCCAGCCGGACACTGGCGGGCCACTGCTCAGGGTTGTAGTCTCCGCCATAGGCGATGCCCTGGACCCCGTCCCAGACGCTCGCCGGGCCGGATTGTTCCTGCAAAGTCATGGGACTCCTTTGTCTGGTGGTTGGATAAAAACGTACATGAAAATCGATGTTTGGAAAACGCTTGCCCGCGACGGGGAATGACGCTATTGTATCGTTTCAGAAGGTGTGTAAGCCAGCTCACTGCTCACGTTGTAGATAAATGGGTACGGGTTTACGCAAAACGAGCAAGGAGGCTCTCATGATCAACAGAAGGCATTTCCTCACCACCGTGGCAATCGGCACCGCATCCGCCGCTGCTTTGGCGGCTTGCGGTACCGGTTCCAGCACGACGGCCGGGGAAACCGGCACGGCGGAGAAGCCGGTCACCATCAACTACACCTGGTGGGGCAACGACGACCGCGCGACGCGCACCCGCAAGGCTATTGAGCTCTTCGAATCCAAGAACCCCGACATCAAGGTCAACGGCAACTTCACCGACTTCGCCGGCTACTGGCAGAAGCGCGCCACGGAGGCCGCAGGCGGCGGACTTCCGGACGTCATGCAGTGGGACCTGTCCTACCTCCGCGATTACGGCCAGCGTAACCAGCTCCTGGACCTGGGCACTGTCAAGATCAACACGGACGCCTTCGACAAGACCCTGCTGCCCTCGGGCCAGATCCGGGGCAAGACCTATGGCATCCCCACCAGCACCAACGCCTTCGCCGTCTACTACGACCCGGCCAAGCTCGCATCCCTCGGCATCGCGGAGCCGGATGGCACCTGGAACTACAAGGAGTTCAACGCGTTCCTGAGCGAAGTTGGAGCCAAAGGCGGCGGTACGCTCTTCGGCGGCACGGACTACACCGGTGTGTGGTGGATGTTCAACGTCTGGCTGCGCCAGAACAACATCGAGGCCTTCACCGATGACGGCAAGCTCGGCTTTACCAAGGATGATTTGAAGAAGTGGTGGAATACCGCTGGTGCACTTCGCGGCACCCCGGCCCTCATCTCGGAGGAACGGGCCACGCAGCTCGCACCCAAGTCCCCGTTTGGTTCCAATGTGACCGCCACGGAGGTCACCTGGGATAACTTCATGGCCGGCTACCTCGCGGACAGCGGCGCCAAGGAGCTCAAGCTCGCTCCGGTTCCGTCGGATGACAAGGACAACCTGGGCCTGTTCCTGAAGCCGTCCATGCTGATGGTTGCCAGCGCGAAGACCAAATACAAGGATGCTGCTGCCCGGTTCATCGACTTCATGGTCAACGACCCCGAAGTTGGCCAGATCTTCAAGACCTCCCGCGGTGTCCCCGCCTCGAAGACCCAGCGTGACGGCACCACCTTCGAAGGCACCGACAAGCTCGTGGTCGATTACGAGAAGTCCATCGAGAAGTACCTCAAGGACGCCCCCGAGCCGCCCATCGTCGGTTTCGGCACGCTGGAAGCCTCCTTCAAGCGCATCAGCTCCGAGCTGAACTACGGCAAGGTCACCGTGGACGGCGCGGCTGACGCGTGGTTCAAGGAAGCCGAAGACCTCATCAAGCAGAACGCCTGAGCAGCGTTTTGTCTGCCCGACGATCACTAACTGACGGATTGAACTCGTGACTCAAAGCCCAACCCTGAGCAGGCGTTCGACGCAGTCCGCTCCCTCGCTGCCGCGCAAGTCGCGGCAGCGGGGGGCGGATGCCCGCGCCGGCTACACGTTCCTGTTGCCCTGGCTGCTGGGATTCATCATCCTGACCATAGGACCGATGGTTTCCTCGCTGTACCTGTCCTTCACCAACTACAACCTGTTCGATCCGCCCAAGTGGATCGGGCTGGATAACTACACCACCATGTTCCAGGACGAGCGGTTCATGCAGTCGGTGGGCGTGACCGTGGGCTATGTGGTCTTCGGTACCCCGCTCAAGCTCGCCGCCGCGCTGGCTGTGGCGATGCTGCTGAACAGTGCACGCAAGGGCCAGGGTTTTTACCGGTCCGCGTTCTACGCCCCGTCCCTGATCGGCGCGTCGGTTTCGATCGCGATCGTGTGGAAGGCGATGTTCGGCGATTCCGGGCCGGTGGACCAGGGCCTGTCCTTCTTCGGGATCAACCTCGGCGGCTGGGTGGGCAACCCGTCCATGACCATGCCGATGTTCATCCTGCTGACCGTGTGGCAGTTCGGCGCCCCGATGGTGATCTTCCTCGCCGGCCTCAAGCAGATCCCCGCGGACCTCTACGAAGCGGCCTCGATGGACGGTGCCGGGCCGGTGCGGAAGTTCTTCAACATCACCTGGCCCATGCTCTCCCCGGTGGTGTTCTTTAACCTGCTGATGGAAACCATCCACGCGTTCCAGATCTTCAGCTCCGCGTACATCATTTCCAACGGTGAAGGCGGCCCGGCCGGTTCCACCCTCTTCTACACCCTCTACCTGTACCTGCGCGGCTTCTCCGATTTCCGGATGGGCTACGCCTCGGCGATGGCCTGGCTGCTCCTGATCGTCGTCGGCATCATCACCCTGATCATCTTCAAGACCTCCAAGGGCTGGGTCCACTACAGCGGAGACGCAAAATGACAACCATGGCAACCCCCACCCAGTCCACCCCGGACGCGCAGGCGCCCCACTACAACCCGAAGTCCGAGTCGGTCACGGCCAAGCGCGCCAAGAGCGTGGCCTTCCACGTCGTCGCCCTCGCCCTCACGGCAGTGGTCCTGTACCCGGGCGTGTGGATGATCGCCTCGTCGTTCAAGCCGAACTCCGAGATCGGCGGCGCCAACAACGCGCTGTGGTCCAATAACTTCAGCTTCGATAACTTCATCACGGCGATGGACGGGATCGGCGGGGTCACCACCTTGCAGTTCTTCACCAACTCCCTGATCCTGGCCATCGGCGCCGTCGTGGGCACCATCCTCTCCGCGTCCATCTCGGCGTACGCGTTCGCGAGGATCAAGTTCCCGGGCCGCAGCATCTTCTTCGGCATGATGATCGCCACCTTGCTGCTGCCCTTCCACGTGGTGATCATCCCGCAGTACATCATCTTCAACCAGCTCGGGCTCGTGGACACCTACATCCCGCTGCTGATCGGCAAGTTCCTCGCCGCGGACGCGTTCTTCGTGTTCCTCATGGTCCAGTTCATGCGCAACCTCCCGGCCGAACTGGACGAAGCAGCCCGCATCGACGGCGCCGGGCACGTGCGGATCTTCACCTCCATCATGCTCCCGCTGATGAAACCGGCCCTGATCTCCACCTCGATCTTCTCCTTCATCTGGAGCTGGAACGACTTCCTGGGCCCGCTGCTCTACCTGAACACCCCGGAAAAGTACCCGCTGCCCCTGGCACTGCGGCTCTTCGTGGACCAGACCCAGTCCTCGGACTACGGAGCAATGATCGCCATGTCCGTCCTGGCCCTGCTCCCGGTCCTGATCTTCTTCCTCGTCTTCCAGCGCTACATCGTCGAAGGCGTCTCCACCCAGGGCCTTAAGGGCTAATAGAAAATGAGCACCATGGACAGCACCACACCCGCATCCGGCCGTAATGAACCGATCCCGGTCAACCGCTTCGCACTGTTTTCCGAGACCCTGCTGGCCGGACTGCTGGTGCTGGTGCTGTCCATCCCGCTTGTCACCATCCCCGCCGCCTACGCGGCAGGCATCGCCCACTTGGAACGCCACCTCTCCGGGCGGGACGACTCGCTCCGTGGCCTCTGGGGAACGTTCAAGGCTGCCCTTCCGGGCAGCTGGAAACTGGGCATTGCGACGGCGGTGGCCGCCGTCGTGATCGTCCTGAACCTTCTGCTCGCAACAGTCGGGCAGCTGCCGGGCAGCGCGGTGGTCCTTCCGGCCACGCTCATCCTGGCAGCCGCCGGTGCTGTCCTGCTCCTGCGCACCACCGCCGCTTGGTCCGACGTCGCCGGCCCTGCTGACGACGCCGACCGGCACGCACCCGGTTCCGCAACCGGCGCCGTCCCGCCGTCGGCCGTTTCGAAGTCCGCCGCTTGGTCCTCCGCCCTCGAAGCCGGCAAGACTCTGTCACTGCGCGACTGGACCGGCTCCCTCCTCCTTGTCACGGCACTGTTCGCCGCCGTCGTCTTCGTATGGATGCTTGTGGCGCTCTTTGTGGTGGTGCCCGGCATGCTGATCCTGGCCGCCGCGTCGGTCAAAATGCGCTCCACCCGCGCCTAGGAAAGTCCCCGCCCGGGGAATCCGCGCCTCGAAATTCTCTGCAAATCCCCGTTACTACCGAGTTGAGCCCGACGTGTCTTCCGACCGCCCCCAGTCCGCAGAGTCCCTCCACACCCCCAAAGGCCCGGTCCGCTGGTACTACCCGCTGACGCAGCACAACTACCGCCTGTACATGGGAATGACCTTGGCCGGCAGTATGGGCGTCTGGATGCAGCGCCTGGCCCAGGACTGGCTGGTGCTCCAGCTGACAGGCAGTCCCGCTGCGGTGGGCGTTGCCGTGGCGCTGCAGTTTCTCCCCATGCTGATCGTGGGCCCGCTCAGCGGCCTGCTGGTGGACATCTTCCCCAAGCGCAGCGTCATGATGGTCTGCCAGTCCGTGATCGTCCTCCTTGCGGTGGGCCTCGCGGCGTGGGACGCCACCGGCGGGATTACCGTGTGGATTGTCTACGCCAGCTGCATGGCGCTGGGGATCACCTCCGCCATCGACGGCCCCGCCCGCCAGGTATTCGTTAATGAAGTGGTGGGCGACGCCGGTCTCCGGCCGGCCATCGGCCTCAACAACGCCATTGGCCAGCTCGGCGCCATGGCCGGGCCCGCCCTGGGCGGAGTGGTCATTGCCCACGCCGGCTCCGCGGCCGCTTTCGCGTCCAACGCCTTTCTTGGCCTGCTGGTGCTGGGCATGATCGCAGGCATCCGGCCCGCGCTCCTGCACGCGAATGCCCCGGCTGTCCGGGGACGGGGCCAGCTCCTGGCCGGCTTCCGGTATGTTCGGGACCGGCCGTCGCTGCTCCTGGTGATTGCCCTGGCCGGGCTGCTGGGGGCGTTCGGCATGAACGGCCCCGTGGTCCTGGCGGCGTTCGCCGAACGTGTCTGGCATAACGGCGTTGCCGGATTTGGCATGTTCAACACGGTCAGCGCTGTCGGCGCCCTGGCCGGTGCCTTGCTGGCTGCCCGCCTGCGGACACTCGGCCGGAAAGGGATCGTGGCCGCGGCGGGCCTTTTTGGCCTTGCCCAGCTCGTGGCGGCGCTGATGCCGAACCTGCCGTCATTTACCGTGATGCTGGTGGTGGTGGGACTGATGACACTGCTCTTCCTGACCAGTGCCGCCACCGCCGTCCAGCTGGAGGCCGGGCCGGACGTCCGTGGCAGGGTCATGGCGCTGTACTTGCCGCTGCTTCTTGGCGGGCATGCCCTGGGCGGCCTGCTGGCAGGCTGGCTGACGGAACAGTTCGGCGTCCGGACCGGGCTGGTGGTCACCGGTGCCCTGGGTATGCTCTCAGCACTGGTCATCGGTTTCCTGCTGTGGAGAACCTCACGGCGCAAGGCCGACTGACCGCACCTGTGAGCAAAAGTAACTTTGTGTGCGTTGTTGACGTGTGGGGTGGCTCACACCTAAGGTATGAGAAAGCGGTTTCTTGATCACCGTTTCCACTGTGAGACTAAAGGACAACGAATGCTTTTCAGCGCCCGAAAATCCACTATCCCCAAAACAGCGGCTGTTTTAGCAGTCCTCGCCATGGCCCTGACCGGCTGCGGCGGAGGATCGCCTTCCGCCTCCGACGGGCCCGTCACCCTGCGTTTCAGCTGGTGGGGCTCCGATGTGCGGCACAAGATGACGCAGCAACTGATCGACGCCTTCGAAGCCGAGAATCCCAACATCAAGATCGAGGGGGAATACGGTGACTGGTCCGGCTACTGGGACAAGCTGGCCACCCAGGTCGCCTCCCAGGACGCCCCGGACGTCATCCAGATGGATGCTGCCTACCTGGGCGAATACGCCGGGCGGGGCGCGCTGCTCGAGCTCAAGGACGTGAACCTCTCCAAGTTCGAGCAGGCTGTGGCCGATGCCGGCAAGGTTGAGGGTGAGCAATTTGCTGTCACCGGCGGCATCAACGCCCAGGTGGTGCTGGTCAACCCGGCCCTCGTGGCGGCCAGCGGGGTCAGCATCCCCGATGACTCCGCGTGGACCTGGGAGGACTACAACAAGACGGCGGCCGCCATCACGGCGGCCAGTGCAGACGGCGTGTACGGCACCGGCGCAGTCACCGGCGACGCTGCCACCAACCTCTGGCTCCGCCAGAACGGCAAGACGCTGTTCACCGGGGACGGGAAACTGGGCTTCGACGAAAACGACCTCAGGGGCTGGTACGAGTACCAGGCACAAATGCGGGACTCCAAGGCAGTCCCGCCGGCATCGGTGACCACCGAGGATGCCACAGCCTCGGTCGACCAGCAGGGACTCTCCACCAACCGTTACGCCATGGCCTGGTACTGGTCCAACCAGCTCGGTGCCCTGAGCAAGGCGTCCGGCCAGGCGCTGGAGATCCACCGCCCGCCGAGCACTGACGGCAGTGCGGCTGACGCCGAGCAGTATTACAAGTCCTCCATGTTCTGGTCCGCCAGTTCCCGGACGAAGCATCCGGCCGAGGCCCAGAAGTTCATCGACTTCCTGGCCAACAACGTCGAGGCGGGAAAAATCGGACTGGCAGACCGCGGCATCCCGGCCAACTCGGAGGTCCGCGCGGCCATTGCGGACAAGCTGAGCCCCGCCGACGCCGCGACGGCGAAGTTCATTGACGAAATCAGCAGCGAACTCGGCGACGCCGTCCCGGTCCCGCCGGCGGGCTCCAGCGCAGTGGTGGAAGTGATCGGCCGCTATGCCCTTGAGATCCACTTCGACCGCATGTCCCCGGCCGAGGCCGCCAAGAAGGCCATGGACGAGGCAAAGAGCGCGCTGCTCTAGGAACGTCTTCGAACCAAGAACGTCTTCGAACTAAGAACGACGCCGGATGCGAACCGCATCCGGCGTCGTTTGGCTTTGGGTGTCCCTGTCAGGATTCGTCGGACGGCGTGAAGGTCCAGGTACCTGGGTGGATCCTGAAGTCGTGTGAACGCACGACGGCGGGTCCCGCCGTCGGCCCTTGGATTCCGTAAGTGCCGGCGGGCATCCGGACCGTTGCGGTGACGCCGGCCGGAACGGTGCATTCCAGCTGCGTTCCCGCGGCCGTCCGCCGCCAGCTGACCGCTACGCTGCCGTTGGGCAGCGGGACGGTACCCTTGGCATGCTCCAGCCGGCACACCGGCGGTTCGATCAGCAGCTCGCTGCCTCCGGGAACAGTCACGCGCACGCCGAGCAGGGACTCCAGGATTTCCTTCACCACGGAGGCGGACCACGCATGGGACTGGCTGTAGTCCGTTCCTTCCGCGAGGTCCCAGGCTTCCCAGGTGAAGCTGGCGCCGGACTCGAGGAGACGCGCCCAGCCCGGCTGGTCCGCCGACGTGAGCAGGTCCAGCACGGCGTCCGTCAGGCCCTCGGCCAGCAGCGCGCGGACCAGCCGGTGCACGGTCATGGGTCCCTGCCGCATGCCCTGGCCGGCGATCCGCTTCGCGTCCGCAGATGCATAGGCCGGATCGGTGATGCCGAGGGAAAGCGGGAAGGAGGTGGCGTGCTGGGACGCCTGGTTGCTGGGGGTGCCGTCGGCGTGCAGGCCGTCCACCATCACGCCGTCCACCCGGAGGCGGGTGCGGATGGTTTCCGCGAGTGCCCCGGCGTGGCCGGCGTACCGGACGGCTGCGTCCTCCTGGCCGGCGAGGCTGCACAGCCGGGCCGTGGAGATGAGGGCGGAGTAGGCCTGGGCGTTGACGGTGCTCTTGGCCGCGCAGTCCATGTCGTAGCCGTACCGGCCGGGGGCCGGCCAGTCCACGATGCCGTGCAGGTAGGGGCCGGAGCCGCCGCCCAGTTCGGTGACCAGTCCCGCCGTCGGGCCTTCCGTGGCGAGGTACCGCAACGCGTAGTCCGCTGTGTCGCGGAGGTGCGGGAGGAGTTCCCTGACCAGGGCGAGGTCCCCGGTCCGGAGGTGGTATTCCTCGGCCCACTCAGGCATCATGAGCGAAAAGTCGGGGATGTCCCGTTTCCCGTCGCCGTTGGGGTAGACAGCGTTGTAGCGCCCACGATCCTCGCCGGCGGTCCAGTAGCGGCCGGCCGACCAGCCGAACTCCCGCAGCGCCTGCGCCGTGTAGGCGTGCTCGCCGAACAGGGCCATGGTGGCGTAGGAGATGTTGACGGCGTCGGCCAGGAACTGGCCTTTCTCACGGGTGGGCGTGTCAACGAACTGCTCCTGGATGCCGTACAGCGCGGAGTCGCGCAGGAGCCCGAACACGGCGTCCAGGGTGGGGTCGGAGCTGCTGAAGCTCCCTTCGTCCGGGTGCCGGCCGTGCACGACGACGGCGCCTACCCGGGACAGGTCGGTCGCCTGCACGCCGGGCAGTTCCAGGTACCGGAAGCCCAGGTGCACTGTGGCGCGGAACTGCTGCGGGCCTTCCGCCTGGGTGTAAGGGAAGGACATGTCGGTGTTCTGGCTGGCTGTTTTGCCCCGGTCCACCCGCCCGTCCGCATCCAGGACATAGCCTGCCCGGATCATCAGGGTCCGTCCGGCCACGCCGGTGCGGAAGTCCACTTCCGGGCGGGCCGGGATGACCCGGCCGAAGTCCGCCACGAGCGTGCCGTCGGCTGCGGTCTGGAAGGACTGGGGAGCAACGAACGTTTCGGACAGGGAGGTGCGCCGGGGGTGCAGGGCCGGGAACGCGGAGACGGGGTGGGGGCCGTAGCTGAGCGCAGGGGGCATGTCCTGGCCTGCATCCAGTGCGGCCGCGGCCTGCCCGTCGAGGTGCTCCACGGGGTCGCCCTCATCGTTCCGGTAGCCGGCTTGCCGGTAGGGGGCTTCGGCGGCCGTCCAGTCGGGACCGGAGCCAAAGACCTCCCGGCGGCCGTCCGTGTAGTCCACGCTGAGCCGGACCAGCAGGCCCGGAACGCCGGCGGCCCTGCCCTGGCCGGGGCCGTACCAGTGCAGCAGGGCCGTCAGGGGAACCGGGACCGGCGCGTCCCGGTGGGCGGACTGTCCGGTCCGAACCGGCCGTTCCGGTCCGCCCGGTGTGTAGGCGGCGAGCAGTGCGGTGACGTCGGCGGCGTCGTAATATCCCTCGCCGGGGTAGCCGAAGGAGGTGGTGCTGAGGCAGGCCGTGCCGTCCAGGGCCAGCTGCGCGTGGTGGCTGGCCGCGGCGAAAAGGCGGGCCCGCGCAACGGTGCCGGTGAGCCGCACGGTGGTGCGGAAGAGCGTCCATTCGTCAGGCTGCCGGTGCGCGGTGGTGCCCGCCCAGTGGCCCAGGAACGCGCGGGCCTCTTCCGGGCCTTCGCTGAACCGGTGGTCCAGGAAAACGGCGTCGGCAGGATCAATGCCCGCATCATCGGCGTTGGCAGGAACAGCACTGGCATCAGGCTTGCCGGCAGGAACCGCGCCGGTGATCCGCAGCGAGGCGTACTCGGCCTGGCTGCGGGGACCCTGATGCAGGGCGAGGTGACCCTCGAACCCTGCCGGGAGCGGCTCGGCCACGGTGAGCAGCTCAACGCCGTCAAGGGCAACCGTGATGGTGGTGCCGTCGTCGGACACTGTCAGGTCCTGCCAGGTGCCGGGGACCAGGTCCTTGCCGGGGAGCCGTTGCTGGCTGGCTACGGCGTTGCGGTCAAGCCGGGCACTGGCCAGGACCTCGGTCTCCGGAGTGGCGGCGGCGGGGATGTCCCAGGCGGGGGCGCGGCGGAGCACCACGTTGCCCGCCGTGTTGAGTTCCAGCAGCAGTCCTGTGCCGGGGCCGCTGCTGCGAAGGAGCAGGCCGGCCCAGCCCATGACCGGCCGGAGGCGGGCTTTCAAGGTGAAACTGCGGACCGGCGGGCAGGGGATGGGCAGGAACGGCGAGCCGGCGACACGAAGGGCGCCCTCGAGGACGTCCAGCGGAGCCCGGCCACCCGGTGCGCGGTGGATCCAGTCGGCACCCCACCCGGTGTCCGGAAGTCCGGTGCTGAACGGCTCGGCCTCGGACCAAGGGCCGGGGAACCCTCCGGCGTCACTGACCCGGACCCGCCAGCTGTAGTCTGCATCCCCGGCCAGTTCCGGACCGTCGTAAGGAATCCCGGACTGGCCGGACGACGGGACGGGCCCGGAGTACCAGACCTCAGCGCCTGCCGAATCCTCGACGGCGATTTCGTAGCCGGTCTGCCGGGCCGCGGCAGGATCGGCGTCTTCCGGGTGGATCAGCCGCCAGCCAAACACCGGGCGCAACGACGCCGTAAGGCACGGGGCCAGGCCATCCGTCAGTAAGCCGGCCGCCTGCAGTTCGCCCTGTCGGGTCTGCGTGCGGGTGGCTTCCTGGGCGGGGGAGACACCCATCAGGAAGCAGATCCGTGAGCCTGCAGGGCCCAGGGCAGTCCGAGTTCCCTGAAGGTGGCGTGCTCCCGGGCGGCACGTTCCAAAGCATCTTCGATCCCGACGACGACGGCGTGGGCGGCCTCTCCGTCACCCTCCCACTGGACGTAGGCGCCGTCGATCAGGGCCGGCAGCGGCGCGGTGCGGATGGCTTCGAGCACCAGCATAAAAGCACCGCTGTCCAGGAGCGGGCTGATGAGCTCCCTGCCCTCACGGCGGTGGGCAAGCAGGTTCTCCGTGAGGTCGTCCCGGCCGAGGACCTGCTCGGTCCGCCCGGCAGGGGTGGTCACGGTGAGGCGGTCCTCGGTGTAATGGAACACGGCCTCGCCCAGGGACCCCTGCAGTGTCACGTAGGGTTCCACGGATTCGGTGGCGCAGATGGTGAGGGCGCAGGTGACGGGAAGTCCCGTGGCGGTGCGGATCCGGATGACGGAGGTGTCGTCGGACTCGATGTCGTTGGCCCGGTAGAGATCGGTTTCCACCGAAGCAACATCGTCGACGGTGCGGGCGCCGGCGATGCGAAGCGCGGTGGCCACCGCATGGGCCAGGGGATTGGTGGCGACGCCGTCCACCACGTCGACGCCGTCGATGCTCCGCTTTCCGGCCCAGCGGGAGCGCTTGTAGTAGGCCCTGTCACGGACCCAGCGGCCGGTGGCCGAGATGCCCTGCAGCGTGCCGATGGTGCCGCCGGCCAGGAGTTCCTCGATGGCCTGCAGCGCGTGCGATCCCAGGCTCTGGAAACCGATCTGCACGCTCCGTCCCGACGCCTCGGCGGCCTCGCACAGGGTGTTGAAGTCCGCAAGGGACGCCACCGGCGGCTTCTCCAGATACAGGTCGGCGTTTGTGGTGAGGGCGGCGAGCCCGAGCGGTGCGTGGGTCTGGATGGGCGTGGCCACAATGATCAGTTCCAGGTCCGGGGTTGCTGCCAGGAGTTCGGCAAGCCCGGGAAAAACAGCGGCCGTGTCCGGCACGGATCCCGGTGCAGGCGGCTGCGGGTCAGCCACGGCAACGAGTTCGACGACGCCGGCAGCCTGGAGGCGCTCAAGGTTGCGCAGGTGGTGTGTGCCAAAGCCGTGGACGCCTACCAGCGCCACACGGGCCGGGCCGGTTTGCGCCGGCTGTTGTGCCGGGGCGGGTGCCGCCGCCCGGACTTCGGACTGCGCAGGATCTTGGGAATGGACCGAATTTCCGGCATGGGTGGGATCTGGGATCTCAGCAAGGCCGTCGGCCTGGCCCTGATCAGCGTTCCGGGACTGTGACTCGGCGGCGGTGCCGGCTGGCGTTCCCAATGGATCTCCGTTTCTGCCCGCAGGCACAAAAGCTTGGCCCCGGCGGCGGCGACGTGACGGCGGCGGAGCGGTCGATGCGGCGTGCCCGCCATGCCGGCGTTGGCTGGCGGAGACGGGGCTGTTTCACCCTGGGCGCACGCAGGCTGTTCACCCAGCAAGCGCTTTCCATTAACCAGTGTGGAGTACGACCGGGTGCAGAGTCCAGCTATGTAACGATTCAAAATTGGGCTTGACCTGCCGCCGTGAGGGGTCTAGATTTTCGAGAAACCGATTACTCACGTGACGCCGGCCACTCATGGAAGCGTTTCTGCAACGATGGAGAACCGAAGGGAGCTTTGCCATGCTGGCTGGAAATTTCAGTGCACGGGCCTACTCGTTCTTTGACACCCTGCTGTGGATCGCCTGCCTCAACCTGTTATGGATCCTCTTCACCCTCCTGGGCTTGGGCGTCCTGGGTGCTGGTCCGGCAACGGCCGCAGCGCAGATCCTGGTCCGGCGCAGGGCGCGCGGAGAAGCCGCCCCGCTGCTCAGGTCCTTTACCCGTGAATACTTTGCGAACTTCGTCCGGGCCAACGCACTGGCGCTTCCCGTCATGGCTGTGGCCGTCGCACTTGCCCTGAACTGGAACTACTCGTCCGGCGCCGGGGACCTGATGTCCCAGCTGATCGCGGCCGGCACGTTTGTGGCCGCCATTTTCCTGGCCGGGGCGGTCTGCTACCTCTTCCCGATGTATGCCCGCTACGAACTGCCGCTGGGCCAGTACCTGATGACCAGTTCCCGTTTCGCCATCCGCCATCTGGCGGGCACGGTCATCCTGCTGTTCGTCACGGCCGCAGCCGTCCACGCAAGCCGCGCGCTGCCCGGACTCATTCCGTTCTTCAGCATCGGCGCCTGGCTGTACGTGACCGGATGGCTGTGCGACCGGTTCTTTACCGCCAACGACGAGTCCGTGGCGGCCGTGGCCGCGCTCCAGGAAGCTGACATGCCCGCCGGCGGCAGCACCGGCGTCGCCCGTCCGTCCGGCACCGCAGCCGCCCGCCCCGCCCGGCAGGGGGCACCCGTTGGGTGAGCTCTTCGACGGCCGGCTCCTCTACGGCGCGGCCGTCTACCCCGAGGTCCTGGACGCCGCCACTTTCGAATCCGACGCCGCCCACATGCGCCGGCTGGGCATGAACACGGCCAGGCTGGGCGAGTTCATGTGGTCCGCCCTGGAGCCGGACGACGGCGGGATCCGCCTGGATGTCCTGGACCGCGCCCTCGATGTTCTCGGCGCCAACGGGCTCAACGCCATCGTCTGCACACCCACCGCCACGCCGCCGGTCTGGCTCACCCACGGCCACCCGGAACGCCTGCACCACACGGCCGACGGCGTTGCGCTGGGCCACGGCTCCCGGCAGCACATCTGCACCAACAACCCCGTTTTCCGTGACCGCGCCGCACGGATCACCCATGCCATCGCGGCCGCCGTCGGGAATGACCGCAGGGTGCTGGCCTGGCAGCTCGACAACGAGTTCAAGTCCCATGTGGGCGGCTGCCACTGCGCCACCTGCCGTGATCTGTGGGCCGGCTGGCTGGCCGAGCGCTATCAGGAGGTTGGGCTGCTCAACGAGGCCTGGCATTCCGCGGTCTGGAGTGAAACGTATCAAAACTTTGCCCAGGTGCCCCTTCCCGGCCCCACGCCCTTCCTGCACAACACGTCGCTGGTCAACGATTTCAGGCAGTTCAGCCAGGAGCTCATCAACCGGTTTGCCCGGGAACAGGCGGACATCATCCGCGCCCACAGCAACCTTCCCGTGACGCACAACAGCGGCTTCGGCTTCGACCTGGACAACGCTGCACTCTTCGCGGACCTGGACTTCTCCAGCTTCGACACCTACCCGTCGGCCAGCAACCATTCCGCCTTCCTGATGAACCTGGACTACTTCCCGCGGCTGGCAAAGACCCGGCGGACGGTCCTGATGGAAACCAGTCCCAGCCACGGCGGCTCGGTGCAGCACTACGGCGTGCCGCACCCGCACGGGTTCGTCGAAGCCGAGGCCTTCGCCAACTACGCCTCAGGATCCGCCGGATTCCTGTTCTGGCACTTCCGCCAGCACCGCGGCGGCAGCGAACAGGCGCACGGTTCGGTGCTCAGCGCCTGGGGACAGCCCACCATCGGCTACTCCGCCGCCGACGCCATCGGCCGCCTGCTCCCCGCCGTGAAGCCGCTGCTGGAGCACAGCAGCCCGGCCCAGCCCGCCGTCGCGGTGCACTACTCGGACCACGCGAAGGCATTCCTCGCAACAGAATCGGGCGGCGGCGCAGGCTACCGGAGCCTGGTCTCGGCATTCCATGCGGGACTGGTCCGGGCCGGCATCCAGCGGTCCCTGCTTCCGGTGGAGGCCTCCCTCGCGGGATACCGGGTCCTGTTCACCCCGTTCGTCCACCACCTGTCCGTGCAGGACCGGGAGCGGATCCTCCACTGGGTCCACGACGGCGGCACCTGGGTGTGCGGGCCCGGCACCGGAGACCGCACGGAGCACCACACCTGGCATGCCGACTCCGCCCTCGGCGGGCTGGAGTCCGCCGCCGGCGTCGAGTCCGTCTTCCAGTTCCCGGCCACCGGCTCGGGTTCCCGGGGCTCCATCCTGGGGCACGACGTCGTCCTCTCCCGGATGAGCACCTTCTTCCGGCTGCCGGAAACCGACCTGCCTGGCGCCGCCACTGCGCTCGGAACCGTCACGGCAGGCCCGGCCGAAGGCCTTGAATTCGCCACCGAACGCCGGATCGGCGCCGGCCGGATGATCCTGCTCGGCTCCTATCCAGGCACCGGCCCCGGGACGGGCACCGGGACTGGCCCGGGCACAGGCGCGGACGACGACGGCGCGGCGCTGGCTGCCGTCGTCGAACACGCCTGCGCCGGGGTGCTGCCGCCGGTCCGCACCGCGGGCGGCTCCGTGGCCGAATATCCGCGCTGGCGCAACGGCAGGCTGCAGCACTGGCTGGTCAACATGGGCCGGGAACCGAGCGCGTTTACGCTGCTGCGGCCCGCCCGCAGGCTGCTGGGCAAGCAGGCTGTCCACGCCGAAGGCGGCAGCCATCCCGGCCATCCCGCCGTCACACTTCCCGCGGGCATCCACACCCTGGGCGCTTACGACTACCTGGTCCTGGAAGACATCAAAGAGGAGCACGCGCTGTGAAATGGCTTGAGCAGGCACCACGAGTGGACACCGCTCTGTCCTTCGGCAGGCCGTGGGCGCAGGGCGATCTGGACGCCGTGGGCGTCCCAGGCATCAGGCTTGCTGATGCTGCGCTGGCCCATGAGGCCAGGCCGCTGGCCTATTGGCCGGACGGCACCGTTAAATGGACCGCCCATGCTGTGGTGGTTCCGGCGGGCACGGACGCCGCGGCGTTGGAACCGAAGCTTGCCCCGGACGTGGCACCGGCCGCTTCGCCGGCACCTGCACCCGCGAAGCCGTCCCGGCTGCTGGCGGCCTCCGACGGCCGGACCATCCGTGTCGACACCGGAACCTTTACGGTGGCCATCCCCGCTGGAAGCCAGACGGCGGGGGCGGCGCTCACCGGCCCGTTTACTTCACCCGACGGACGCCAACTCGGCGACGCACTGCGGCTCGTGGTGAGTGCACCGGATGCCGAGGCCAGTGTCGAGTCCGCGGAGATCGAAACCCCGGGCACCGTGCGGACGGTGGTCCGGATCGAAGGATCTGTCGCCGCCCGTGGCACCGAACTGCTCCGGTTCATCATCCGGCTCACGTTCTTCGCCGGTCAGGCCACCGTGCAGGTCACCCAGACACTGCTGTTCCAGGACGCGGCCAAGGACCGGATCATCAAGGGCATCGGACTGCGGCTGGACCGCAGCCTCAGCGGGGACCTGCTCAACCGCCGGGTCAGCATCGCGGGGGACACCGCCGTCTACACCGAACCCGTGCAATCCCTCTACACCCGGCCGTTCAGCGGCGACAACCCGGACTACGCGCGCCAGCTCACCGGCCAGGCCGTCGCCGAGACGCCGGAGACAGCGGAACTGTTCACCGTCGGGCGTATAAACGCCGTCTGGTCCAGCTTCCGCGTGACGCAGGAATCCGAGGACTACTTCCGGCTGGAGAAGCAGACCAAAGCCAAGCTGCTGCCCGTCCGGATGGGCAAGGGCCACCGCAGCCAGGGACTGCTGTACGCCGGCGACGCCACAGGCGGGGTGGCCATCACCCTGCGCGGCTTCTGGCAGAAATACCCTGCGGCCCTGGAAGTGGACGGCTTGGCCGGGGATTCCGCCTCCTTCACGGTCTGGTCCTGGGCCGAGTCCGTGGAACCCATGGACCTGCGCCACTACACGGACGAATGCCACGTGGCCAGCGCCTACGAAGGTTTCGACGAACTGCGCTCCACGCCCGAAGGCGTAGCCAACACCTCCCACCTCACCTTTGACCTCGTGGACGGCTCCCCTTCCAACGACTGGCTGTGGGATCTTGCCTGCGAACGCCAGCAGCCCGCGCAGCCCGTCTGCGCCCCTGAGCTGTACTACTCCTCCCGCGCCGCCGGCACCACCTGGGGGCTGCCGGCGGCGGAACCCGCGGGCGCTGCCGTCGAACAGCGGCTCGACGGGCTGGTGGACTTCTACACCCGGGAAGTGGAACAGCGCGGCTGGTACGGCTACTGGAATTACGGCGACTTTATGCACAGCTACGACCAGTACCGCCACCAGTGGCGCTATGACCTGGGCGGCTTCGCCTGGGCCAACAACGAACTGGCGCCGAACATGTGGCTCTGGCAGTCGTTCCTTCGCACCGGCGACGCCCGGGCGTTCCGCCTGGCCGAGGCCATGACCTGGCACAGCGCAGAGGTGGACCGGCACCACTTCGGCGAGTACTCCCAGCTGGGCTCGCGGCACAACGTGGTCCACTGGGGCTGCGGCTGCAAGGAAGTCCGGATCAGCATGGCCGGCCTGCACCGCTACTACTACTTCCTCACAGGCGACGAACGCATCGGCGAGCTCCTCGCCGAGGTCCGCGACGCCGAGCACGCCCTGGACCGGCTCGACCCGATGCGCGAGTTCTACGAGCGGACCCCGGAACGGACCCACCTCCGGATCGGCCCCGACTGGTCGGCCCTGGTATCCAACTGGTTCAGCGAATGGGAACGCACCGGCGACACCCAGTGGAAGGACCGGATCACCAAGGGCATCGGCCAGCTTGAAGCCATGCCCCACGGGCTGCTCTCCGGACCCACCCTGGAATTCGACGCCGCAGCCCTGGACCTGCACCACATGTTCACCGGCACGGAGGGCGGCTTCCACATGATCATCGCCTTCGGCGCCCCGCAGGTGTGGATGGAGGTGGCCGAGGCGCTGGACCACGACGGTTTCCGCCGGATGCTCGCCGATTTCGGCCGTTTCTACGCCCTGCCCGAAGCCGAAAAGCAGCGCCTCACCGGCGGCGCCCTGGACGACACGCACTTCAGCTGGCCGTCCATGGCCACCGGAATGATGGCCTACGGCGCCTGGTACTACCGCGACGATGAACTCGCTGCCACGGCCTGGGACTTCCTGCTGGAGAACGCCGGCGGCGGACTGAATACCCCCTTCGCCGCATCGCTGCAGCAGGCACAGACCTGGCGGCCCGTCGTCGAACATCCCAACGTCTCCACCAACTGGGCCTCCCAGTGGGGCCTGAACGCCATGCTCTGCCTGGAACTGATCGGCCCGCCGGGGGAACCCCGCTGGGCCAGCCACCCCCGCGACCTGGCCCGCATGGCCACCTGAACCGCACCAACCCAACCGCACCACCTGAACCGCCCCAACGAACCCGGTGAGATGACCTGCCGGAACCAACCCCGAAGAAGTGGAAAAGGAACAACATGATCACCAGAAAACTCAGCCTGGCCGCCGCCGTCGTGACCGCCACGGCCCTGACCCTGACAGCCTGCGGAGCAGGTGAAACCCCCGCCGTTGATACCACCAAAATCAGCATCATGGCGCCGTTCCTGGAAGCGCAACCGCCGTCGGCCGACGGTGCCGTGCAGCAGAAGTTCGAAGAGCTCACAGGCAAGGATGTGAACATCACCTGGGCGCCCAACGCATCCTACGAAGACAAAATGAACATCACGCTGGCGTCCTCCGAGATCCCCCAGATCATGGTGGTGCAGAGCAAGTCGCCCGGGTTCGTCAAGAACGCCGAGGCGGGCGCCTTCTGGGACCTGACCGACAAGCTGGACGCGTACCCCAACCTGAAGACCACCTTCCCCGAGGTGCAGAACAACGCCAGCGTCAACGGCAAGGTCTACGGCGTCTTCCGGGCCCGCGGACCCATGCGCGCGGCCGTGATGTTCCGGCAGGACTGGCTGGACAAGCTGGGCCTGAAGGCACCTGAAACCACCGAGGACCTCTACAACGTGGCCAAGGCCTTCACCGAGCGGGATCCGGACGGCAACGGCCAGAACGACACGTGGGGCATCACCATCCCGAAGTGGGGCGCGCTGGGCTCCAACAGCCCCTACGACATCATCGAGGAGTGGTACGGCGCCGGGAACCGCTGGACCGAAAAGGACGGAAAGCTGATCCCGAGCTTCGAAACCGAGGAATTCCTCGAAGCCAACCGCTTCGTCAAGAAGATGGTGGACGAGAAGCTCATCAACCCGGACTTCGCAACGTTCGACGGCACCAAATGGAACGAGCCGTTCTTCAACGGCAAGGGCGGCATCATCGTCGACGTCGACTCGCGCGTCAGCGTCCTGATCAACCTGTTCAAGCAGGCCAACCCCAACGATTTCGAAAACAAGGTGGGCTTCGTCGGCAACCTCAAAGGACCGGACGGCGAACTCAACGCCCACCCCACCGACGGCTACTCCGGTTTCCTGGCCATCCCCAAGACCAGCGTCCGCACCGAGGCTGAGCTGAAGAACGTCCTGGAATTCCTGAACACCATGAACGGCAAGGAAGTTGCCACGCTCTTCAACAACGGCATCGAAGGCGTGAACTTCGCCGTCGAGGACGGCAAGGCGGCCACCATCAAGCCCGAAACACCCGAGGGCAAGGCTGTAGCCACGGACATCAAGAGCTACGCGCAGCTAGGCACCAACGTCACCGGCAACAACTTCTACCCCGTCAAGCAGGCCTCTGAGTACGAGCAGAAAGTCTACGACGAGCGAGTTAAGGTCATGGCAGAAGACCTGAAGAGCGCCGTCTACAACCCGGCCGCGGCCTTCGTTTCGCCCACCTACGTGGCCAAGGGTGCGCAGCTGGACAACATCGTGGCGGATGCCCGGATCAAGTACCTGGCCGGCCAGATCGATGAGCAGGGCCTGAAGGACGCCATCAAGCTGTGGAAGTCCAGCGGCGGCGACAAGGTCCAGGAAGAGATCAACAAGCTCTGGCAGGACAGCAAGTAACAGCCCCCGGCGCCGCCGGCCGGACCCGCACACCGTGCGGGCCGGCCGGCGGCGGATCCCCACCACCAGAAAGGAGGCCTGAATGTCGCAACTGACAGATGCACTGGCCTCGAACATCGGCGCCGGCGACGATGCCGGCACGGAGAACGGCAAAGCCGGAAAACGGAGCAAAAAGCCGGGCAAGCCCCCTAAAGTCCCGCGCGGCAAGTTCTCGGTTCATTTCGCGCACTACAAGTGGCTTTACCTGCTCCTGCTGCCCGGCGTGCTGTACTTCGCGGTGTTCCGCTACGCCCCGATGTACGGCGTCAGCATTGCCTTCAAGGATTACGTCCCGTTCCTGGGCGTGAATGCCAGCCCGTGGGTGGGGTTCACCCATTTCCAGGACTTCTTCTCCAACCCGGACTTCGGCCGGCTGCTGGGCAACACCCTGATCCTGGCCTTCCTGAACCTGGGCGTGGCGTTCCCGCTGACCATCGTGCTCGCGCTGCTCCTGAACGAGGTCCGCCTGAGCATTCTCAAACGCACCGTCCAGACCCTGGTCTACATCCCGCACTTCCTGTCCTGGACCATTGTGGCGTCGCTGAGCTTCCTGTTGTTCGCCCTGGACTTCGGGCCCCTGTTCCTGTTTATCAACAACGTGCTGGGCACGGACATCGACTTCCTCTCCGACCCCGCCTGGTTCCGGCCGCTGATCGTGCTGCAGGAAATCTGGAAGAACACCGGCTGGGGAACCATCATCTTCCTCGCCGCCCTGGCCACCGTGGACCAGGACCAGTACGAGGCCGCGATCATCGACGGCGCCGGCCGGTTCCGCCGGGTCTGGCACATCACCCTGCCCGGGATCCGCTCCACCATCATCGTGATGCTCATCCTCGCGATCGGGCAGATGCTCAACACCGGCTTCGAGCAGATCTACCTCATGACCAACGCCCTGAACCGCGATGTCGCCGACGTCTTCGACACGTACGTCTACTTCGTGGGCATCACCCAGGGCGCCTACTCCTACTCCACCGCGGTGGGACTGTTCAAATCCCTGGTGGGCATCGTGCTGATCTTCGGCACCAACGCCCTGGCCAAGCGGTTCAACCAGAGCGGACTGTTCTAATGAAGATTCACAACACCACCGGCGGGCGGATCTTCGATGCCGCCAACTACGTCTTCCTGACCCTGATCGGCATCATCACGCTGCTGCCGTTCGTCTACGTCTTCGCCGGCTCCTTCGCCACCGAAGCAGAAATCACCCGGCGGGCCTTCTTCGTCTGGCCCGAACAGTTCAGCCTGGGCTCCTACGAATACATCTTCTCCACCCCGGCGTTCATCCGCGCCCTGGTCACCACCGTCCTGGTCACCGCGGTGGGCACCGTGGTCCAGCTGATCCTGACCGTAACCATGGCCTACCCGCTGGCCAAACGGAACCTCCGCGGCCGCCAGCTCATCCTGTCCCTGGTGGTCTTCGCCATGGTCTTCTCCGGCGGCATGATCCCCACCTTCCTGCTGATCAAGGACCTCGGCCTGCTCAACAGCTACTGGGCCCTGATCCTGCCCGCGGCCATCAACCCGTTCAGCCTGATCATCATCAAGAACTTCTTCCAGGAACTCCCCGCCGAGCTGGAGGAATCCGCCAAAATGGACGGCGCCACCGAAGTCGGGATCCTCTGGCGGATCCTGCTGCCGCTCTCCAAACCGGTGCTGGCAACGTTCGCGCTGTTCTACGCCGTGGGAATCTGGAACGACTTCATGTCACCCCTGCTCTACCTGAGTGACAACTCCAAATGGACGCTGCAGATGTACCTGCGCCAAGTGACGGCCTCCTCGGATCTCCTCGGCACCGGAAACGTGGACCCGAACTACATCCCGCCTGAACAGGGCATCAAGTTCGCGGTCATCGTCGTCGCCACCCTGCCCATCCTGGTCTTCTACCCCTTCCTGCAGAAGCACTTCGCCAAGGGCATGCTGATCGGCTCCGTCAAGGGCTGACCGCGCCAAAAACAACAGAAAGCACAGTATGAAAATCCTGCTCGCCGGAGATTCCACGGTGGCCAACTGTCCCACCCACGAGTACCCCATGAGCGGCTGGGGAGCGCACCTGCCCCGGCACACGTACACGTGGGCCGCCGTGCACAACTTCGCCAAGGGCGGGGCCAGCACGGAGTCCTTTCGGGAGGAAGGGCTTTGGGGGCAGCTGCTGGACACCGCCGCGGAGGGCGACCTCGTCCTGATCCAGTTTGGGCACAACGACCAGAAAAAGGTCCACCTCGCGGCCAGGACCGGGTACGCCGCCAACCTCCGCACCATGGTGGCGGACGTGCGTGCCCGGGGAGCGGTGCCGGTGCTCTGCACCTCGGTGGAGCGCCGGCACTTCCTGGCCGGGCCGGCGTCGGACGCTGTCCTGGAAGAAAGCCTGGAGGACTACCCCGAAGTGGTCCGCGAAATCGCACTTGAACTGCAGCTGCCCGCCGTCGACCTCAACGCCTGGACCCGTGCGCTGTATGAGGAGCTGGGGGTTGAGGAATCCCAGTCCCTGTTCTGCCATTTCGGGCCCGGTGAGCACGCCTTCTGGCCTGCCGGGCTGGCGGATAACACGCACTTCTCCCAGACTGGAGCGGCCCTCGTCGCGGAGGAAGTTGCCGCCCGGCTGAGCATGCTCGGCTTCGGCCCCAAGCAACGCGGGGTCACATCAAGCCCAATAAACGGCGAAAATAGGGCCGGAAGTGACCCCGCGTTGGGGGTAAGCACGACGGCGGGGCGGGGCTAGGTGGGTGCGCCGCGCGGCAGCACCGGCCTGCTGTACAGCAACCCGCTTGCAGGCCCGGCGGACGTGGCCGGCTGGGTGGCGGAAGGACCGCTGAGCCTGGCCAGCCACGACGGTGCGCTGGAGCTGTCCGGCTCGCTGGACGACGAAGAGTTCGGGGACCATGCGCACTGGACGTTCTGGTGCCCGGAGGAATTCCCGGACGGCATCCGGATCAGCTGGGAGTTCCTGCCCCTCGCCGAACCGGGCCTGGCGATGCTGTTCTTCTCAGCCGTGGGCCACGAAGGACGGGACCTGTTCTCCGCCGGCCTGGCGCCGAGGACCGGGTACTACCCGCAGTACCACTCCGGCGATATCGACGCCCTCCACATCTCCTACTTCCGGCACAAGTACGAGTCTGAGCGCGCCTTCCGCACCTGCAACCTCCGGAAAAGCGCCGGCTTTGAACTGGTGGCCCAGGGCGCCGACCCGCTGCCGCCCACCGGGGATGCCGTGGATTTCTACCGGATGGAAGTGGTGAAGGACGGGCCGCGCGTGGCGTTCTCCATCAACGGACTGACTCTCTTTGAGTGGTCGGACCCGTCGGACAACGTGCTGGGCGGCGGCCGCATCGGCTTCCGCCAGATGGCACCGCTCAGGGCGGCCTACCGGAACCTCAGCGTGGAGAAGATCTAGGGGCCCGGCAGCACTGTCCCAACCATTCAGATTGCGGGGGAGCGGCGTTCGATCAGGACGGTGTCGCGCCACCGCCCAGTGAGCGGTCCGTGGGCCATCCTGGCGATGCGGTGTCGGCGGCCCACCTCAACGTATCCGTTAGCGAGGTGGAGTTTGAGGCTGGCCTCATTTTCGGGAAAGACGCTCGCCTGGATGGTCCAGATCCCGTCACGTTCCGTGGAATCAGCCAAGGCCTGCAGCAGCTTTGCGCCCATGCCGAGCCCGCGCGCTTCGGCCGCGACATAGACAGAGTGTTCCACCACGCCTGAGTAGGCGGGTCGGGCGGAGACGGGGGAGACGGCGGCCCAGCCAAGGATTGCGCCGTCGGCTGTTTCTGCGACGAGCCGGTGGCGGGGGAGCCTGGACGCATTGAACTGTTCCCAGCCGGGCGCCTCCGATTCGAAGGTTGCGTGTCCGGTGGCGATTCCTTCGGCGTAGATCCGCTGGACCGCCGGCCAGTCGCTGTCGAGCATGGGACGTATGGCCACAGCTGACTGTCGCGGCATGGTCACAGCGTGGCCAGAAGTCCGGCCGCCTCGTCCAGGGCCCCGGGTACCAGGGAGTAGTAGGCCCAGGTGCCGCGCTTTTCGCGGTGCAGGAGCCCGGCCTCCACCAGGATCTTCAGGTGGTGGGAGACCGTGGGCTGGCCCAGGTCCAGCGGCTCCGTCAGGTCGCACACGCAGGATTCGCCGGAGGCGTCCGCCTTGACGATGGACAGCAGCCGCAGCCGGTTCGGATCGGCCAGCGCCTTGAACACCAGGGCTTTTTGCTTCGCTTCCTCGGCGCCCAGGGCAGGGACTCCTGAGGGAGTGCAGCAGGCTTCATCCGTGGCCTGGTCCAGTACGGGCAGCAGTTTCATATATCCATTATGCCCTGACATTGACAGTCATCAATGTAGTCGGGGAAGGGCAACGACGAAGGCTATGGACCGGCCGTGCCGGAATGGTGCGGAAGGACGACGTCGTCCGCGGCGTTGGCGGCGGAAGGGAACAGGATCAGGAGGAGGCCAAGGCCGACGGCGGCGCCCACCAGCTGCGCCGCCACGAAGCCGGGAACGGATGCCGGTGCAATGCCGGCGAAGGTATCACTGAAGATGCGGCCGACGGTCACGGCCGGATTCGCGAACGACGTCGAGGACGTGAACCAATAGGCGGCGCCGATGTAGGCGCCCACCGCCGGGGCTGCGAGGACGCCGCGTTTGGTGGCGGCCAGGGCGAAGATCAGGAGGACGAGGCCAGCGGTCGCGACGACTTCGCCGAGGAGGTGTCCGGTGGTGGCCCGGTCTTTTGCGGAGATGGACGTGCCCACCTCAAACATGGCATTGGCCAGGACGCTGCCGCTGATTGCACCCACGGTCTGTGCTGCCACGTAGGTGCCGAGCTCCGGCAGGGTCAGCCCGGAACCGCTGCGCCGGCCCAGGACCCAGTCGACAAGCGAGACCACGGGGTTGAAGTGGGCGCCGCTGACGGGGCCGAACACCAGGATCAGGACCGTCAGGCCCAGCACTGTGGCGGTGCTGTTCTGCAGGAGCTGCAGGCCGACGTCGTGAGGGGAGAGTTGCTGTGCGGCGATTCCGGAGCCAACGACGATGGCTACGAGCAGGCAGGTGCCGAGAAGTTCCGAGACGGCACGACGCCACAGGGGTGGCTGCAGTGAGGGCATGGCAACAGCTTGATCGAAGAATGGACGGCGTCAAAATTGACGCGTCCTTGCCCTTTCATAATATTGACAATCATCAATCTTTAGTCCGATACTTCTTTGTATCGATCATTATCAATGTTCGGCCTCAGGCAGCCCAGCATGCCGTCACCAGACTGATCCCAGGAGAAACCACGTGAGCACCGAAACGGCCAAGAAGCCCTCCGTTCTTTTCGTCTGCGTCCACAATGCCGGACGCTCCCAGATGGCGGCCGCCTTCCTGACCACGCTCGCCGCGGGTAACATCGACGTCCGCTCCGCCGGGTCCCAGCCCGCCGACAGGGTCAACCCGGCCGCCGTCGAGGCAATGGCCGAGCTTGGCATCGATATGTCCGCCGAGATCCCCAAGGTCCTCACCACCGAGGCCGTGCAGGAATCGGACGTGGTGATCACCATGGGCTGCGGCGATGAATGCCCGTACTTTCCCGGCAAACGCTATGAGGACTGGGTCCTGGAAGATCCGGCCGGCCAGGGCGTGGACGCCGTCCGCCCCATCCGCGACGAGATCAAGGCCCGCATCGAAGGCCTGATCGCCTCCCTCATCCCTGCGGCCAGGTAACCCGACCAAGCAAAGGCCCAAGCGGGGGAGGAGGCGAGCTGAATGAACACCGGATGCTGCGGCGATGGCTGCTGCGACGACGAGCAAGACTGCTGCTGACACACCCTCCCTGCCAGAACGGCCAGACCGACAGATGGAACAAAGGACAACCATGGAGCCAGCGAAGAACCTTCCTGTTGCAGTGATCGGCGCCGGCCCTGTCGGCCTGGCCGCCGCGGCGCACCTGCTTGAGCGCGGCCTCGAGCCGCTGATCTTCGAAGCAGGCACGACGGCGGGCGCGGCCATTGAGCAATGGCGCCACATCCGGCTGTTCTCACCTTGGCGGTTCAACCTCGACGCCGCGGCCACCCGCCTGCTTGAAGCGGCCGGTTGGGCAGCGCCACGGCCCACCGCCCTTCCGTACGGCGGGGAACTCATCGACAATTACCTGGCGCCGCTGGCCGCCCTTCCCGGGATCGCGACCCGGCTGCAGACCGGCGCCCGCGTGGCCGCCGTGACGCGGGAGGGCCTGGACAAGACCCACGTCCGGAACCGCGACACCACACCGTTCGTCGTCCGCGTCGAACATCAGGACGGAGAAACGCGCGACCACATTGTCGCAGCGGTCATCGACGCCTCGGGCACCTGGTCCCGCCGAAACCCGCTGGGCACCTCCGGGCTGCCTGCCATCGGCGAGGAAGCAGCAGCAGAGCGGATCTCCGCGCCGCTTCCCGACGTCGCCGGCCGGGACCGGGCAGCCTTCGCCGGCCGCCGGGTCCTGGTGGTCGGAGCGGGACACTCCGCCGCCAACACCCTGATCGGCCTCGCCGACCTCGCCAGGGACGAGCCGGACACCCGGATCCTCTGGGCGGTCCGCGGCGCGTCCGCAGAGAAGGTTTTCGGCGGCGGCGACGCCGACGGGCTTCCCGCACGGGGCCAGCTCGGCGGCCGGGTCCGCCGCCTCGTGGAGGCCGGCACCGTCGAACTGCACACCGGCTTCGGCATCGCTTCGCTCAAGACGTTGGATTCCGGCGTGACCGTTGAAGCCGTTGACGGCCGCACCCTGGACGCGGACGTCGTCGTGCCTTGTACAGGTTTCCGTCCGGACTTGGAGATCCTGCGCGAGCTCCGGCTCAACCTTGACCCGGCCGTCGAGGCTCCCGTGGAGCTCGGCCCTCTGATCGACCCCGAATTCCACTCCTGTGGAACCGTCCCGCCGCACGGCGCGAAAGTCCTGGCCCACCCGGACAAGGACTTCTTCATCGTGGGCATGAAGTCCTACGGCAGGGCCCCGACCTTCCTGCTGGCCACAGGCTATGAACAGGTCCGCTCCGTCGTGGCCGCCCTTGCCGGCGACCAGGAATCAGCCGATGCCGTCCACCTCGAACTCCCTGAGACCGGCGTCTGCTCCACCGACGCCGGCACCAGCTGCGACATCCCGGCAGCGTCCACGCCAAAATCCGCCGAGGCCGGTTGCTGCTCCGCTCCGGAACCTGTGCTGGTAGGCTTCCCCACCGGGCTGTCCCACGGACGATCCGGCAGCAACTGAACAGTCGTACA
This sequence comes from Arthrobacter sp. BE255, assembly GCF_031457335.1. Classification (NCBI taxonomy): domain Bacteria; kingdom Bacillati; phylum Actinomycetota; class Actinomycetes; order Micrococcales; family Micrococcaceae; genus Arthrobacter; species Arthrobacter sp. BE255. The sequence continues at coordinate 41,846 of NZ_JAVDWK010000007.1, forward strand.
CAAGAAAGCACAGTGATGTCCCAGGAAACCGGAAGCACCTCCAACGCACCGTCTGTGCTTTTCGTCTGCAGCAAAAACGGCGGCAAATCCCAGCTCGCGGCCGGCCTCATGAGCCAGCTGGCCGGTGGAACCGTCAGGGTCTACTCCGCAGGCACTACGCCGGGAAGCTCACTCAATCCCCAGGCCGTGGAGTCCCTGGCCGAACTGGGCATCGACATCGGCGGCGAACACCCCAAGCCCGTCACTGACGAGGTCCTGGACACCGTGGACGCCGTCATCGTCCTGGGTACCGAGGCGAAGCTCGAACCGCGCGACGGCACCCGCTACGAGGTCTGGAAAACGGATGAACCCTCCGAACGGGGGATTGAGGGCATGGAACGCATGCACCTGGTCCGGGACGACATCAGGGCCCGGGTGCAGAAGCTCTACGCGGAGCTCACCGCGAAGTAGTGGTCAGCCCGGCTTGATGTTCTGGTTCAGGGTGAAGAAGTTCGTGGGGTCGTATTTGTTCTTGAGTGCCTTGAGCCGGTCGTATTTGGCAGCACCGTAGGCCTGCCTGACCCGCTCCTCGCCCTCTTCCATCAGGAAGTTCACGTAGACGCTGGTGTGGTGGGGCGCGAGGGCAGACCAGTAGTCCCGCGCCCATTGCCGCTCAGCATCGAAGCCCTCGGCGGTCTTGCTGTTGCCGTTGATGTTGAACGTGAACCCGGCCTGGCGGCCATTGAAGGCCGTGGCACCATCGTCGATCCGCCCCACGGCACCGCCCATTTGCCACAGGGCGATGCTGGTGACCGGCGAGCTGATGCGGCTGCCGTGCTCGGCCACGATGTCGATGACCTCGTCGCTCAGGGCCGCCACGTCACAGGACCTGACATAATAATGCCAGCCGTGCGGGAAGGCCGGATCGAACGTCCGCTGATGCTCCAGAAACGGCTTGGGCCGGCAAAAATCGAGCACCGGCGAACCGAATTCCTTGAGCGGGCGGAGGGCCCGCTCGCCCTCCTCAACCGGGCCTGTGTAGCAGGCCGTGATAGCCAGGACGAGTTTGCCCACAAGCTCCGGCGGTACGATCGGCAGCGCCGGCGCCCTACGCTGCACGGCGATGGTCATCAGCTCGTCGGGGCAGTCCCCGATCCAGTCCCGGTAAAACCGCAGCACTTCCGGGGCATCTTCCATCGCCCAGAAGACCGGACCCGCCATCACGTACGGGCCCACCGGGCAGAGCCGGAACTCGAAGTCGGTGACGATGCCGAAGTTCCCGCCACCGCCCCGCACACCCCAAAAGAGGTCGGCGTTCTGGTCCTCGCTTGCCCTGACCAGTTCGCCGTCGGCGGTGACCACGTCTACGGACAGCAGCTGGTCAATGGTGAGTCCGTACTTGCGCATGACCCAGCCGATGCCGCCGCCCAGGGCAAGGCCCGCCACCCCGGTATGGGTGACGATCCCGGACGGAACGGCGAGGCCGAACTCCTGCGTCTCGCGATCGAGCTCGCCGAGCAGGACGCCGGCCTGGACGCGTACCGTGCGCGCCTCGGGGTCCACCCTGATCCCTTTCATGGGTCCCAGGTCTATGACCATGCCGCCGTCGCACACTGACAATCCGGGGAAGCTGTGTCCGCCTGCCCGCACGGCGACCAGCTGGTCCTGCGAGCGCGCGAGGCGGAGCGCGGCGCGAATATCTGCGACGCCGGTGCAGCGGGCAATCAGGGCCGGACGGCGGTCAATCGATCCGTTCCACACCTTGCGATGCTGGTCGTAGCCAGCGTCATCCGGGCGGACGAGGTCGCCCCGAAACGATGTCTGCAGCTCATCGACAGCAACGCCGTCGATCTCGGTGCTTTGTGCCATGGGACTCCCGGACCTCTCGCTCTTCCAGCAGAGTCCCACCGTTGGCGCGAACTGGCAAGGGGAAATCGCGCCCGGGCGCCCCGTCCAGGCGCGGGCCGCTAGCTGGCTGCCTTCTTCACGAGCTCAATGATTTTCGCTTCATCGGCTGCCGTCAATCTGGTCAGGGCGTAGGAAGTGGGCCACATGGTGCCGTCGTCGAGGTTCGCGGGGTCGCTGAATCCGAGCGTCGAGTACCGTGCCTTGAACTTGTCCGCGGGCTGGAAGAAGCAGACCACCTTGCCGTCCTTGGCGTAGGCAGGCATCCCGTACCAGGTCTTCGGCGCGAGCTCCGGCGCATTGTCCTTGATGATGGCGTGCAGCCGTTCGGCAATGGCGCGGTCCGAGTCCGACATCTCGGCGATCTTCCCCAGCACATCGCTTTCGCCATCCGGCTTGGCGGCGCCGGCACTTTTTCGCGATGCGGACTTGAGTTCCTGGGCCCGTTCCTTCATTGCGGCGCGTTCGTCCGCATCGAATCCCTCGTAGGACTTGGTGTTGGAGGCTGGCTTCTCCGTCATTGCGCGTTCCTTCCGTCATGGTCTGATGGGAACCACGCTAGTGTCCGTGCGTCGCGGCGGCTTCTCCAGAACTGCTCGAAGTTGAACCTCAGCCGGCGGAGGATCCCTTCGCCGGGCCTGTGCTTTGGCGGACCACCAGCTCCGGCGTGAACACCACCGCGCGGTGCCGCGGGTTCTCGGACTCCACTTCTTCGGCCAGCAGTTCAATGGCGGTGCGCCCCAACGCCTCGGTGGGCTGGCGGATGGAGGAAAGCGGCACCACGGCGGAGACGGCAAAATCGATGTCGTCGTAGCCAATCAGTGCAATGTCTTCGGGAATTCTCAGGGTGTGCGTCATGGTCAGCGACTGCATGACGCCCAGGGCCAGGAGGTCGTTGGCGCAGAAGATGCCGTCCGGCAGGTCCCCGCGCTCCACCAGCATGTTGCCCACGCTGCGGCCCGCCAGCACCGTCTGTCCGTCCGAATCAAGGACCTCCAGGGTGGCGTCGTGTTCCTCCTTCACGGCGCGCTGCGCGCCCTGCAGACGGTCCGCCACCTGGCGGATGGACGTGGGGCCTCCCACAAAGGCGAGCCGACGGCGGCCGGTGTCCAGCAGGTGCCGGGCAGCCAGGTAACCGCCGGCGTCGTCGTCCACTGACACGGAACTGTATTTGCTCTCGTCGGCCAGCCGGTCCACCAGGACGGTGGGAACGCCGCGCTCACGGAGCAGATCCAGCCGATCGGTGATGTCACCCACGGGGGAAATGAGAAGTCCCTGCACGCGCTGTTCCTGGAACAGGTCGATGTAGTTTGATTCGCGGCTGGCGTTGTGGCCGCTGTCGCCCAGCAGCACCGCGCTGCCCTGGAGGGCCGCGGCGTCTTCGGCGGCCCGCACCACTGACGTGAAGAACGGGTTGCCCACGTCCAGGACGATCAGCCCGATGGTCCGGCTCTGGCCTGCGCGCAGCTGGCGGGCGGCATCGTTGCGGACGAAGCCCAGCTCATCGATGGCCCGCAGCACCCGCTCCTTGGTCCGCTGGGACACCCGGTCCGGATAGTTCAGGACATTGGAGACCGTGCCCACGGCAACGCTGGCGTGGTTGGCGACGTCTTTGATGCTTGCTGAGCGATTCATAATTCTCCATGGCTTATATGCCGTGTGAAGCACTTTTCCGCGGTCCCGGATCGTGGTTTGGAAATTGCTTGACACCTACTTGACTTCAAGAGTACTTTGAATCGTAACAATGAAACGATTCAAAGTTTGGAAAGTTCAGGAGAGTCGCAGATGAGGGTGTGTTTCCGCTCCTCGGTCCAGCCAGGGCTGATCGAAGAATACAAGCGACGCCATGCCGCCGTGTGGCCGGAGATGCTCCGTGCGTTGAAGGACGCCGGCTGGACCAACTACTCGCTGTTCCTGGGCGGGGACGGGCTCCTGGTGGGCTACGTCGAATGCGACGATTTCGACGCCGTGCGGGCCCGGATGGCGCTGACCGAGGTCAACGCCCGCTGGCAGGCCGAGATGGCCACCCTGTTCAACAACCCGGACCAGGCACCCGACGAAGGGTTCCAGGTCCTCGAGGAAGTCTTCAACCTTGACGACCAGCTGGCGGCGGCGGAGTCCACCGCCAGCTGAGACCACAGGCTCCAGCAGCGGGGCCGCAGCAACACCACCCATACCGCAGTAACAAAAGACCGGAAAGAACCCATCATGAATGACGTAGCAACGGCGCTGGGCAGGCTCGGGGAGCTTGCCATCGAGGTCCCTTCGTGGGCTTATGGAAATTCAGGCACGCGTTTTAAGGTGTTTGGCACGCCGGGTACCCCGCGGACGGTGCAGGAGAAGATCGCGGACGCCGCCAAGGTGCACGAGCTGACCGGCCTCGCCCCCACCGTTGCCCTGCACATTCCGTGGGACAAGGTGGACGACTACGCCGCCCTGAAGGAATACGCGGCGGGCCTGGGCGTTGGCCTTGGCACGATCAACTCCAACACCTTCCAGGATGACGAGTACAAGTTCGGTTCGCTGACGTCCTCCAACGAGACAGTGCGCCGCCGGGCGGTCGCGCACCACCTGGACTGCATCGAGATCATGCACGCCACGGGTTCGAAGGACCTGAAGGTCTGGCTGGCGGACGGGACCAACTACCCGGGCCAGGATGATATGCGCGGACGCCAGGACCGGCTCGCTGAGTCGCTGCAGGAGATCTACGCAGCGCTGGGGGATGAGCAGCGCCTGGTCCTGGAATACAAGTTCTTCGAGCCGGCTTTCTACCACACCGATGTTCCGGACTGGGGCACCTCCTACGCACAGACCCTCGCCCTGGGCGAGAAGGCGATGGTCTGCCTGGACACGGGCCACCACGCGCCGGGCACCAACATCGAGTTCATCGTGATGCAGCTGCTGCGCCTGGGCAAGCTCGGCTCCTTTGACTTCAACTCCCGCTTCTACGCGGACGATGACCTGATCGTGGGCGCAGCCGACCCGTTCCAGCTGTTCCGCATCATGTACGAGGTCATCCGCGGGGGCGGCTTCGGCAGGGACTCCGGTGTGGCCCTCATGCTGGACCAGTGCCACAACCTGGAGGAGAAGATCCCGGGCCAGATCCGCTCGGTCCTGAACGTCCAGGAAATGACGGCCCGCGCCATGCTGGTGGACACCGCTGCGCTGACGGAAGCCCAGCGGTCCGGTGACGTCCTGGCCGCGAATGGTGTGTTCAACGATGCCTTCTACACCGACGTGCGGCCCATCCTGGCCGAATGGCGTGAATCCCGCGGCCTGCCCGCGGACCCGATGGCCGCCTTCAAGGCCAGCGGATACCAGAAACAGATCAACGAGGACCGCGTCGGCGGCCAGCAAGCCGGATGGGGCGCATAAGAGCATGACTAACAAGACTGTTGAAGACCTGATTTCCCGCTCCAACCGCCTGGGCGCGGACAAGCGGAACACCAACTTCGCCGGCGGCAACACCTCGGCCAAGGGCACGGAGAAGGACCCGGTGACGGGCGAGGACGTCCAGCTGTTGTGGGTCAAAGGCTCCGGCGGAGACCTTGGCACGCTGAAGGCGGGGAACCTCGCGGTGCTGCGCCTGGACCGGCTGAACGCCCTGAAGAACGTCTACCCGGGCGTTGAACGCGAAGACGAAATGGTTGCCGCTTTTGATTACTGCCTGCACGGCAAGGGCGGCGCTGCGCCGTCGATCGATACCGCCATGCATGGCCTGGTGGACGCCGCCCACGTGGACCACCTGCACCCGGACTCCGGGATCGCCATTGCCACCGCGGTGGACGGCGAGGCCCTGACCACCAAGATCTTCGGCAACAAGGTGGTCTGGGTGCCCTGGCGCCGGCCCGGTTTCCAGCTTGGCCTGGACATCGCCGCGATCAAGGACGCCAACCCGCAGGCCATCGGCACCATCCTGGGCGGCCACGGCATCACCGCCTGGGGCGACACGTCCGAAGAAGCAGAGCAGAACTCACTGTGGATCATCGACGAGGCCGAGAAGTACCTCCGCGAAAACGGCAAGGCCGAACCCTTCGGCCCCAAGCTGCCCGGCTTCGGCGCGCTGCCGGAAGCGGAGCGGAAGGCCAAAGCCGCCGCACTCGCACCGGTGATCCGCGGCCTGGCCTCCACGGACAAGCCGCAGCTGGGGCACTTCAGCGATGACGCCGTCGTCCTGGACTTCCTCGAAGCCGCCGAGCACCCGCGCCTGGGTGCGCTGGGCACGTCCTGCCCGGACCACTTCCTGCGCACCAAGGTCAAGCCCCTGATCCTGGACCTGCCGGCCGATGCCTCGATCGAGGACTCCGTCGCCCGGCTGCAGGAACTCCACACTGCCTACCGCGAGGACTACCAGGCCTACTACGACCGCCACGCTGACGCTGAGTCCCCGGCGCTGCGCGGCGCGGACCCGGCCATCGTGCTGGTCCCGGGCGTGGGCATGTTCTCCTTCGGCGCCAACAAGCAGACCGCCCGCGTTGCCGGCGAGTTCTACATCAACGCCATCAACGTCATGCGCGGTGCCGAGGCGATCTCCACCTACGCACCGATCGAGGAATCCGAGAAGTTCCGGATCGAGTACTGGTCGCTGGAGGAAGCCAAGCTGGCACGCCTGCCCAAGCCCAAGTCGCACGCCACCCGCATCGCCCTGGTGACCGGTGCGGCGTCGGGCATCGGCAAGGCCATCGCCACCCGCCTCGCCGCGGAAGGCGCCTGCGTGGTCATCGCGGACCTGAACCTGGAGAACGCCCAGGCCGTCGCCGAGGAGCTCGGCGGCTCCGACGTCGCCATCGGCGTCCAGGCCGACGTCACGGACGAGGCCCAGGTCATCGCGGCCATCGACGCCGCGGTGCTGGCGTTCGGCGGTCTTGACCTGGTGGTCAACAACGCCGGCCTGTCCATCTCCAAGCCGCTTCTGGAGACCACGGAAAAGGACTGGGACCTGCAGCACAACGTCATGGCCAAGGGCTCGTTCCTGGTGGCCAAGGCCGCGGCCAGGGTCATGATTGCCCAGGACATGGGCGGGGACGTCATCTACATCTCCTCCAAGAACTCCGTGTTCGCCGGGCCGAACAACATCGCCTACTCCGCCACCAAGGCAGACCAGGCCCACCAGGTCCGGCTCCTCGCGGCCGAACTGGGCGAATACGGCATCCGCGTCAACGGCATCAACCCCGACGGGGTGGTCCGCGGCTCCGGTATCTTCGCCGGCGGCTGGGGCGCCAAGCGCGCCGCGGTCTACGGCGTGGACGAGCAGGAACTGGGCAAGTACTACGCCCAGCGCACCCTCCTCAAGCGCGAGGTCCTGCCCGAGCACGTGGCCAACGCCGCCGCGGTCCTGACCAGCGCAGAGCTGTCCCACACCACCGGACTCCACATCCCCGTGGACGCCGGTGTGGCAGCAGCCTTCCTGCGATGACCGACCCAGCAGCACAGAACACCGCCCCGGCCACCGCCGGGGCGGTGTTCGCCGCAGTCGACATCGGCGCCTCCTCCGGCCGGGTCATCCTCGGCCGGGTCCTCGACGGCGGTGCCGCCGCGGCCGGGAGCGTGGAGCTGGAAGTGGTGCACCGGTTCCCCAACGGTGTGGTGGAGATCGACGGCGGCCTCCGCTGGGATTTCGACGCCCTGTTCGCCGAAGTGCTCAAAGGCCTCGCGGCCGCCGCCACCGTGGCTGCCGCGCAGGACGAAACCATCACCAGCATCGGTATCGACACGTGGGCGGTGGACTACGGCCTGGTCAACAAGGCCGGCGAGCTGACGGCCCAGCCGTACAGCTACCGGGATGACCGCAGCCGTGCCGCCGTCGCGCCCGTCCATCAGAAACTGGACCCGGCCCGGCTCTACGGAACCACCGGCCTGCAGTTCCTGCAGTTCAACACGCTGTACCAGCTGGCCACCGAGCCGGACCTGGACGGTGTGCAGGCGCTGCTCATCCCGGACCTGATCGCGTTCCTCCTGACCGGACAGCGCCGGACGGAAGCGACCAACGCCTCCACCACCGGCCTGTTCGACGCCGTCGCGGGGGAGTGGGCCACCGAGTTCCTCACCGCCCTGGGGCTGCCCAAAAAGCTGTTCCCGCCGCTGGTGCAGCCGGGTGAAACCGTCGGCACGCTCCTGCCGGCGGTCGCCTCCCAGGTGGGCCTGCCGGCCGGCACCAAGGTGGTGGCCGTCGGCTCGCACGACACCGCGTCCGCCGTCGCCGCCGTCCCTGCGCAGGAGGAGAACTTCGCCTACATCTCCTCCGGCACCTGGTCCCTCGTGGGACTGGAACTGAAGCATCCGGTCCTGACCGAGGCCAGCCGGGAAGCGAACTTCACCAACGAACGCGGCGTGGACGGCACCATCCGCTACCTGCGCAACATGGGCGGCCTCTGGCTGCTCAGCGAATGCCAGCGGACCTGGGCCGCGGAAGGGTTCACCCCGGAACTAACGGCGCTCCTCACGGCCGCTGCGGCTCTGCCACCGGGCGGGCCGCAGATCAATCCGGACGATTCGTACTTCATCGCCCCGGACAACATGCCTGACCGCATCCGCGCCGCGGTCCGCCGCACCGGGGACGTCCTGCCGGACGACCCCGCCGCGATCACCCGCTGCATCATGGACAGCCTGGCCACCGGCTACGCCCGCACCATCCGCGACGCCGAACGCCTCGCGGACCGCACCGTTGACGTGGTCCACGTGGTGGGCGGCGGCTCGCAGAACAGGCTGCTGTGCCAGCTCACGGCCGACGCCACCGGCAAACGCGTCATCGCCGGTCCGGTGGAAGCCACCGCCCTCGGCAACGTCCTGGTCCAGGCCCGCGCCGCCGGCCAGGTCACCGGAGGCCTCACGGAACTGCGAAGCCTCGTGGCAGGTTCGCACGGGCTGCAGGTTTTCACCCCGGAGCTCTCGCGCCTGTAGGTCCTTGGACACCGCTCCATTTTGGCGCGAACGTACACTTGGCGCCCTCATCGCAGGGCGCCAAGTGTACGTTCGCGCGTTAAGGCCGGCGCCGGAATGTTGGATGCGCGGGGCCATGGAGCGGCGGCGGGAAATCGCTTCCCGAAACCCCTGTTTTCAGCTGGTCTATTCCCCTAGGATCTAATCCCGTGCGCACAGAACATACCCTCGTCTACGATGCCCCTGCCGCCGACTGGCTGGAGGCCCTGCCGCTCGGAAACGGGAGGCTGGGAGCCATGGTTTTCGGCGGGAGGGCGCTCCCGGGAAGTCCGGCGCGCGAGCACCGCTTCCAGCTCAACGACGGGTCCGCCTGGTCAGGTTCGCCGCGCAGCCAGGACCTCGAACCACACTTCAGCCGAGAACGGGCCGACGGCATCCTCGCCGAATCCCGGCGCCTGATCCGCGACGGCGACTACGCCGCTGCCCACGAGGCCCTCAAGGAGCTGCAGCACCGGCATTCGCAGTCCTACCTGCCGTTCGCCGACCTCTTCCTCACCATTGCCCCCTCCGGCAGTGCAGCAGCCGCGAGGCCCGCAACCAACGGGGATCCGGCCTACAGCCGTTCCCTTGACTTCGCCCGCGCCGTCAATTCCACCCGCTATGAGGTGGACGGCCACCCCGTCAGCGTGCACGCCTTCGCGTCCCACGAGCCGTCGGTCCTGGTGATTTCGGTGGAAACCGACGCGCCGCAGGGCCTTGACCTCGCCGTCCGCCTCGACTCGCAGCTGCGCATCCTCCGCCGCACCGGAGCACCCGCATCCGGCCCGTCGTCGGCCGTCCTTGAACTGAAGCTGCCCAGCGATGTGCCACCCTCGCACGACGGCGGCGCAGTGGAGTATTCCGACGACGATTCCCTCAGCCTGCAGGGCGCCGTTGCGGCGGCCTGGGAGCATAACGGCACCGAGGCGGAAGCGGACGACGCCGGCCTGGCCGCCACGGGCGTCCGCCGCGCCGTCGTGTACGTCACCACGGAGACCACCTTCCGCGGGCCGGGCCGGCAGCCCGGGGGAACAGTGGCAACAGCGGCCAACTCCGCCCGCGGCACCCTGGCCGCCGCCAGGGCCGCCGGGCAGGAGGCGCTTCTCGCCCGCCACGAACACAGCCATGCTGAGCTCTACGACAGCTGCAGCATCACCGTGGACACGCCGGCATGGCTGGGCGCCAACACCGCACGCCGCCTGGAGGCGGCCAACACCCATCCGGACGGGCCGCTCGCCGCGGACCCGGGACTGGCGGCACTGCTCTTCAACTACGGGCGCTACCTGCTGATTTCCAGCTCGCGGACCGGGGCTCCGGGCTCCCGTGAAGGAAGCGCCTGGCTCGGGACGCCGGCAAACCTGCAGGGCATCTGGAATGACCAGCTGCAGGCACCGTGGAGCTCCAACTTCACCACCAACATCAACCTGCAGATGAATTACTGGGGAGCCGAGCCCACAGGCCTGGCCGCGTGCGCGGGGCCCCTGTTCGCGCTCATCGGGGCCCTGCAGGAAACCGGCGCGGCCACTGCCCGGGAGTACTACGGTGCCCGCGGCTGGGCCGTTCACCACAACTCGGATATCTGGGGTTACAGCAAGCCCGTGGGCCACGGCGCGCACTCGCCGGAATGGTCCTACTGGCCCGTGGCCGGGCTGTGGCTCGTCCGCCACCTGTGGGAGCACCTCCAGTTCGGCGCGCACGGCACGGAGTCCGCACGGGGCTTCGCCCGCGACACTGCCTGGCCCGCCATCCGCGGCGCGGCCGAATTTGCCCTGGACCTGCTGGTGGAGTTCCCGGACGGAACGCTGGGAACCAGCCCTTCGACGTCGCCGGAAAACAGTTTCACGGCGCCGCTCCCCGGTGGAGGCACCAGCCGGGCCGCCGCCGCCGAATCGTCCACCATGGACCTCACCCTCATCCGCGACGTGTTCCTCATGCTGGGCTCCCTCGCCGGGGAGCTGGGACTGGAAACGGACCCGGTGGTGGCCGAGGCCCAGGCGGCCCTTCCGCGGATCCCGGAGCCAACACCTGGCCGGAACGGCAGGCTCCGCGAGTGGCTGGCAGACCCGGAGGAGTGGGAGCCGACGCACCGCCACGTCAGCCATCTCTACCTCGCCTACCCCGGCGACGCGCCCCTGACGCCCGAACTTGAGGCCGCCGTCAGCGCCAGCCTGGACGGCCGCGGCGACGAATCCACCGGGTGGTCACTCACATGGAAAATCCTGCTCCGGGCCCGCCTCCGCCAGCCCGGGAAGGTCAGCGACCTCCTCCGGCTCTACTTCCGGGACATGGCCACGGACCGAGGCGGCCAAAGCGGCGGACTGTATCCCAACCTGTTCGGGGCGCACCCGCCGTTCCAGATCGACAGCAACCTCGGCTTTGTGGCCGGCCTGGCTGAATGCCTGCTGCAGAGCCACCGTACGTCCGGCGGTGTGCCCGAGATCGAACTGTTGCCGGCCCTGCCACGGGAACTGCCCGACGGCGCCGCGCACCGCCTGCGCGCCCGCCCGGGCGTGGAGGTGGACCTGGAGTGGAAGGACGGCCAGCTGGCCGGCGCCACCCTGACCTCGGCGACGGCCAGGAACGTGCGCATCCGCTACGGCGGCGCCGTCCAGGACCTTCACCTGGAGCCGCTTCGGGCAACAGTTCTGAACCTCGCGTTATTTAGCCCGGCGGGGGCTTCCGCATGACATAGGATCACCGAAAGTTCCCGGAGCTTCCAGCCACACCAGATCTGACAGGACCGCACCATGCCGCTTTTTGACCTCCCCCTTGCCCAGCTCCGCGGCTACACGTCCGCGGCCACGCCGCCGGCCGACTTCCAGGACTTCTGGGACGCCACCATTGACGAAGCCCGGGCCTTTCCGCTCAACGCCACGTTCGAGCCCGTGGAAAACTACCTGATGGTCATCGACACGTTCGACGTGACGTTCGCCGGGTACGGAGGGGCTCCCATCAAGGGCTGGCTGCACCTCCCGGCGAACCGTCCGGAGGGAAGCCGGCTGCCCGTCGTTGTGCAGTACATCGGCTATTCCGGCGGCCGCGGACTGGTCAACCAGGACACCAAATGGGCCCAGGCGGGCTACGCGCACTTCATCATGGACACCCGCGGCCAGGGCTATGGCGGGACGCTGGGGGAGACGGCGGATCCGCACCCGTCCGCAGGCGAGGTGGCCCACGCCGGGCTGATGACCAGGGGAGCGGGCAGCCGCGAGGACTACTACTACCGCCGCGTGTACGTTGACGCCTTCCGGGCCGTGGAGGCTGCCCAGTCCCACCCCGAGGTGAATCCCTCCCGGGTGGTCCTCGCCGGCGTCAGCCAGGGCGGCGGCATTGTGGTGGCCGTCGCCGGCCTGGTGGCAGGAAGGCTCGACGGCGTCATCGCCGCGCTGCCGGACGTCCCGTTCCTGCAGGACTTCCCCCGCGCCATCGACATCACGCCCCGCGGGCCCTACCCGGAGATCGCCGCTTTCCTGGGCCGGCACCGGGACCGGTACGAGCACATGCTTTCGGTCCTGAACTATTTCGACGGCGTCAACCTTGCCCGGTCGGCCACTGCCCCGGCGCTGTACTCGGCCGCCCAGATGGACGACATCTGCCCGCCGTCGACGGTTTTCGCCAGCTTCAACGCCTACGGTTCGGGCACCGCGGACGCCTCCGGCACGGGGGCCGCCAAAGACATCGAGGTCTACCGCTTCAACAACCACGAAGGCGGCCAGGAGTACCACTGGATCAAGCAGCTGCAGTTCCTGCGCAAGCTCGCGGGCTGACCTGCCGGCCCATCCGGGCCAACAGCACCGCGCGAACTGGCAGATAATGACGCCTCCGGACGGATTCTGGGGTCATTAGCTGCCAGTTCGCGCCGAGGTTAAGGGCGGATTTGCGTCCGGAGCGATGCCGCGGTTATGGTCTTGGCTATGACTAACCGTTGGTATGCGTATTTTTCGTTGGCTCTGGAGGGGCCCGCGTCTAACTGACACGCATCCAACTTTCCTTCAGAGCCAACAGGGCAGAGATCATTCTCTGCCCTTCGCCATTTCCCGGCGGGTTCTGATTTGGGCCCGCTTCCACTCCCGGAACAGGACCCAAACATGAGCACCGCAACAGCCGCCACAGCCACACCGGCCGCAAAATCCACGTCAAACCTGCGCGTCAGCGAATTCACCGCGCTGCCCACGCCCCAGGAACTCATCGCCGAGCTGCCCCTGGACGCCCGGGTGACCGACGTCGTCGAACGCGGACGCGATGAAGTCCGAGCCATCATGGACGGCGTGGACGACCGCCTCCTGGTCATCGTGGGCCCCTGCTCCATCCACGACCCCAAGGCCGGCCTGGAATACGCCCGCCGGCTGGTGAGCCAGGCTGAGAAGCACAAGGAAGACCTGCTGGTCGTGATGCGGGCCTACTTCGAAAAGCCGCGCACCACGGTCGGCTGGAAGGGCCTCATCAACGACCCGCGGCTGGATGGCAGCCACGATATGGCCACCGGGCTCCGGACCGCCCGCCAGTTCCTGCAGCAGGTCACCGCACTGGGCCTCCCCACCGCCACTGAGTTCCTGGAACCCATCAGCCCGCAGTACATGGCGGACCTGATTTCCTGGGGCGCCATCGGGGCACGCACCACCGAAAGCCAGATCCACCGCCAGCTGGCCTCCGGCCTGTCCATGCCTATCGGCTTCAAGAACGGGACCGACGGCGACCTCCAGGTCGCCGTGGACGCCTGCGGTGCGGCCGCGGCCGCACAGGCGTTCCTGGGCATCGACGGCGACGGCCGGGCATCGCTGGTGGCCACCGCCGGCAACCCGGACACCCACGTCATCCTCCGCGGCGGACGCAAGGGGCCCAACTACTCGGCGGCCGACGTCGAAAGCGCCTCGGCAAAGCTGGCAGGCAAAGGCCTGAACCCGCGGCTGATCGTGGACGCCAGCCACGCCAACAGCGGCAAGAGCCACCACCGGCAGGCCGAAGTTGCGCTGGAAATCGGTGCGCAGCTGGAGGACGGGGGCCGCTCCGCCGACGCCATCGCCGGGGTCATGCTGGAGAGCTTCCTGGTGGGCGGCGCGCAGAACCTGGATGTCGCCGAGCACGCCGCCGGACGCTCGGAACTCGTCTACGGCCAGAGCGTCACTGATGCCTGCATGGAATGGGATGTCTCGGTGTCGGTCCTGGACCAGCTCGCGTCCTCGGCACGCAAGCGCCGCACGGCGAAATGATTACCCGCGATGACTTTCACAATAGCCCCATGAACCTCTAGAGTATCTAGCACATGGTTGGTGGATGGCTCAGCATCGGCACACCGCAATGGCATAAACCTGGGGTCATGTTGTCCATCCGTCAGCAAAGGAATAGGGAAATGTCCGCAGAACAGAACTTCTCAAACGCGAAGTTCCTGACCGTGGCCGAAGTGGCCGAGGTCATGCGCGTCTCCAAAATGACCGTGTACAGGCTGGTCCACTCAGGTGAAATGCCTGCAGTGCGGTTCGGCCGTTCATACCGGGTGCCGGAAAGCGCCGTCGACCAGTACCTCAAGGGCGCTGTTGTGGACGGCCATTCCGAGACCGCCTGAACCGCACTGTCAGTGGGTGCCCCGGATAAGCGGTACCCTGTTAAGGAACGTTTTACGTCATTGTAAGAATCTGTCGGTTGTTTCAGTCTGTAGCTCTGTCCACGGACCTTTCCAGCAGACAGGTACTGCATCTAGTTTGTGAGGAACTTTCGTGGGTTCAGTTATTAAGAAGCGTCGCAAGCGTATGGCCAAGAAGAAGCACCGTAAGCTGCTTCGCAAGACGCGCCACCAGCGCCGCAATAAGAAGTAGAGATACTTCGAACTGCGTGAAATGCCCGTTGCCTTCCCGGCAGCGGGCATTTTGTTTTGTCGGGTGAGGTCGCCATCGACGTTTCACCGTCGCTTAGACACCACCGATAGGCGGTCCGGCGGTCGCTGGGCGACCTCTGTCCCGCGATCGGCGGCGATGCGCTCCTACGTGAAACCCCGACGGCGACAGTTGTGGCGGCAGGTTATGCCCGCGGGCCGCGGATGCGGGCGAAGCCCCGCCACAGGCCGTAGATGGCGCCGCCGACCGTGGCCCACTTCAAACCGAGTGTGGCGGCGCGGCGGCCGGAGCGGAAGTCGTAGACAGGCCAGTTGTTGTCGCGGGCGTGCCGGCGGAGCCTGGCGTCCGGGTTGATGGCCACCGGGTGGCCCACGAGGGTCAGCAGCGGGATGTCGTTGTACGAGTCGCTGTAGGCCCAGCAGCGCTTGAGGTCCAGACCTTCGGCGTCGGCGATGCCCTGGACAGCCACCGCCTTGGCCGAACCGTGCAGGATGTCGCCCACCAGCCGCCCGGTGTACATCCCGTCGGCTATCTCGCCCACGGTGCCCAGGGCGCCGGTCAATCCGAGCCGCGTAGCGATGACGGTTGCCACTTCGATGGGGGTGGCCGTGACCAGCCAGACCCTGCGGCCCACGCGCAGGTGCTGCTGTGCCAGGGCTTTGGCGCCGGGCCAGATCCTGGACGCGATCATCTCGTCGTAGACTTCCTCGCCGAGGGCCTTGACGTCTTCCACCGTAATCCCGGCGGCCAGGTTCAGCGCCGAATCGCGTACCGCATGGACGTCGTCCATGTTCTCGCCGCGTGTCACAAACTTGAACTGCTTCCAGGCGAACCCTGCCGCCTGCGTCAGCGTAAATGCGCCGCGCTGGTGCATCTTGCGTGCCACATGGAACAGGCTGGCGCCCTTCATCAGGGTGTTGTCCACGTCGAAGAACGCCGCCTCGCCGGTCTGCGGCGCCGCAACCGGCTGCGTGACAACAGCGACGTACTTCTCCTGGGGCATGTCCCCGAGTCTAGCCAATGCAGGAGGCCCCAACTGTCGCGGACCTGTGCGCCGCGCTGTCCGCCCCCAAAGGGCGATACGGTTAATGCATGGCAAGACCGCAGGTTGTCCTCATCACCAAAACCGACTGTCACCTGTGCGCGGACGCGCGCGACGCCGTCGGGCGGGTGACTGCCTCCCTGGGACTTGGGTGGACGGAACAGCGGGTCGACGACGATCCCGAGTTGCGTGACCGCTATGCGGAAGAGATCCCGGTGGTGCTGGTGGACGGTATCCAGCGCGATTTCTGGAAGATCGACGAGTCCCGGCTGGAGCGCGTCCTGCAGCGCGCCATGGCGCAGTAGGGCATCGGTTCCGGGCAATGGCACCGGCTTTGTTGGCATCAGGCGCGGGGCTCTAGAGTGGAAGCACAACGCGACGCAAGGGAGGGGATAGTGAGTTCACTGGATTCATCTCCCCAGGCTGTCCACGGTGCCCCGGACAGGGCCGGCAGCCAGGACGCGGCGGACGTGCAGGACAGCAAGATCGCCGCGGATGGCAAGACCGCCGCTGCAAAGCAGATTCCGCCGGCCGCGGTAGCCCGCCTCACCCTCTACTTGCGTGCGCTCAATACGTTGCTGGCCGAAGGCGTCGAGCGGGTCTCCTCCGAGTCGCTGGCTGAAGCGTCCGGCGTCAGCTCCGCCACGCTGCGCAAGGACCTCTCGCACGTGGGCTCGTACGGCACGCGGGGCGTGGGCTACGAGGTCCAGTACCTCAGCCGCCACATAGCCGCGGCGCTGGGTCTCACCCACGACTGGAAGGTGGCCATTGTCGGCGCCGGCAACCTCGGCAAGGCGCTGGCCAGGTACGGCGGCTTCGAGTCCCGTGGGTTCGACGTTGTGGCCATATTTGATGCCGACCAGATGGTGGTGGGCAACGAAGTGGGCTGGCTGCGGGTCAGCGACGCCGCCGACCTCGAACCCGTCCTGCAGCGCACGGGCGCCAACATGGTGGTCCTGGCCCTGCCCGCCGCCGTGGCGCAGGGCGTGTGCGACCGCGTGGTCGCCGCCGGCGTCCGCAGCATCCTTAGCTTTGCACCCGTGATGCTCCAGGTGCCCGACTATGTCAACCTCCGGAAGGTGGACATGGCCACCGAACTCCAGATCCTGGCCTACCACGCACAGCGGGCGCAGACCCCGGGCCAGACCGCCTAGCAATCCGGCGGCTCCGGGATCCACGCCCGCAGGGTGTGGTTGCTGATGTTGTTCAGGGCCGGAATGGTTTCCGGCGGGCCCTCAGGCTAGCGGCCGTAAGGGTTTCCAGGCTGGCCGTACGGGTTGGCAAACGGCTGCTGCTTGCGGAAGTACGGGGCTGCGGCAGGCAGGTAAAGCAAAACGATGGCTGCGATTCCCATCAGCGTTCCCAGCGTTCCGATGTTCGGCACCTGGAAGAGGCCGAAGACGGACAGCGCCGCGAACACGGTTCCGAGGATCCGTGCCCAGTTCTTGCCCTTGCGGACGAAGAGGGCCACGAGGGCGTAAAGCGCGGCCCCGATGATGGCAAAGACCACCAGGGTGCCGGCAATGACGCCCTTGAGGTCCTCGTAGGAGACCTGGCCGGCGGCGCCGCCGCTTTGCATGGCCTCTTCAAACGTGCTCCGCATCAGCGGATCATCCAGCTGGCCAATGCCCATCAGCATGGAGATGACAAAAACAACGCCGGACGCGACCAGCAGCCAGAAGGAAATGTTGACCAGCTGGGGGACTCCGTTGCTGCCCGATGCCGCCGGCTGCTCAGACGGGTACTGGGCGTACGGTGACTGCCCGTACTGCTGGCCAAACGGCTGCTGGCCGTAGGCCGGGGCCTGCGGCGGGTTCTGGCCGAACGGCGGCGGGTTCTGGCCGTACTGGGGCGCCGGGGAGCCCTGTTCGCCGTACTGCGGGGCGTTCTGGCCGAACGACGGCGGGTTCTCGCCGTACTGCGGAGCGTTCTGTCCGTACTGCGGAGCGGGCGGTGTGACCTGGCCGTACTGGGGGGCGTTCTGTCCGTACTGCGGAGCGGGGGGCGTGGGCTGCGGTGCGGGCGGCGTGGGCTGGCCGAACTGCGGCGCATTCTCGCCGTAGCGGGGAGCAGGGGGCTGGCCGCCGGACTCCGGCTCGTTGGGGTTGGGAGGCTGGACAGGAGGCGTGCTCATGAGCGGTCCTTTTCAGGTCGGAGTGCGGATCGGCTGCCGGGATCGGTGCACTGGCCCTACCCCCAGCAAGGCTTACTTCCACCGTACCCCCGGGCAGCCCCTGAGCGGGTCATTCCGGAGAGGTATTCCCGCGGCATTCCGCGCCCAGGCAGTGGCAGCTCCGGAGGCGCCGGAAAGGCCGCCGCCCGGCTGGATCGCCAGGCTGCGGCCTTCGGGTCAACGGACTAAGCGGTGGCCGATCAGCCCCGGCCCTTAACGGCGGCGAACCAGGCCTGCGAGTTGGGTACCCACATCAGTACGGTTGCCGCGGCGCTGATCAGGAATCCGAGCCAGTTGTTGCCGATGCCGCCGCCCACGCTGCCGCCGATCACGGCGAGGACCAGGGAAACGCCGGCCACGATGGTCAAGGCCAGGCGTGCCCATTCCTTGCCTTCCTTCATCCTCAGCACGAGGACAATCTGTGCGGCGGCGATGGCCAGCGCCACCAGGACCAGGAGGAGAACCACAATGGCGGCGGCGGGCGCAACGGTGAACAACGCCAGCGCTGCGAACAGCCCGAGGACTCCGCCCAGGACGCCCAGGATGCCGCCAATGAGCCAGATCCAGTAGGAGACCTTGAGCTCGGTGGGCAGCCCGGCCACGTTGAACATTCCCGCGAACCCGCCCTTGGGCAGCACGTCGTTGAAGTTCCGCGGGCCGTCCGTTGGCATCTCGAACTTGAAGCTACCCGGCTGGCCCTGCTGCGGAATTGGCTGGCCTGGCTGCTGGTAGGGCTGGCCCGGCTGCGGGTAGGCCTGGCCCGGCGGGGGATAAGCCTGGCCGGGGGCCTGGTATCCCTGCGGTGGCGGCTGGAAACCCTGCGGCGGCTGGTAGCCGGCGGGAGGAACGTTGCTGGCCGGCGGCTGGGCATCCGGCTGCTGCGGCGGCGGAACTTCACTAGGGTTGGTCATGGCTCTCACTGTAGACCGGGCACTCCCTGGTATCTAGGAGATCCGGGGCGAAATCGCGGGGAACAGCCGGGGTTTTCCACAGGAGGGACGGACGGCCAGGGCGGGACCGCTGGAGGCAGTTAAAGTACTGTGCCCGGCCGCGGGATCCAAGGGGATCCGCGGCCGGGCACAGAGGGCGGGAAATTAGGCTGCGGGTGCGATGAACGCGAGCTCAAGGTTGATGGCAACCTTGTCGCTGACCAGCACGCCGCCGGCTTCCAGCACTGCGTTCCAGGTCAGGCCGAAGTCCTTGCGGCTGATGGTGGTCTCGGCGGAAACACCGGCGCGGGTGTTGCCGAACGGGTCAACGGCCACTCCGTTGAACTCGGTTTCCAGCGCGACGGGCCGGGTGACGCCCTTGATGGTCAGGTCGCCGGTCAGCTCGTAGGTGTTGCCCTTGGCCACCAGGCCGTTGGAAACGAAGGAGATTTCCGGGAACTTCTCCACATCGAAGAAGTCTTCGCCGCGGACGTGGCCGTCGCGGTTCGCATCGCCGGAGTCGAAGCTGGCGGTCTGGATGGTGGCGCTGATCCTGGAGTCGGCCACGTTGTCAGCCAGGTCCAAGGTTGCTGCGGCATCCTTGAACTGGCCGCGGACCTTGCTGATGCCTGCGTGGCGGACCGTGAAGCCGATTTCGCTGTGCGAGTTGTCCAGGGTCCAGGTGCCGGTGGTGACGTCTGCGGGAAGTGACATGGTGTTTCTCCTTGGGAGTGTGTCGGGTAGTACTTAGAAAAGTTGACGCTTCATTTGTTGAAGTCTCAACTAACTGCTGCATCCAGTATAAACATGCATTTGCATCTTTTGTTCCCACTTTCGGAACATTTTTTGAAAACCTTGAGTTCTACTGGATGTAGAAGATTTCGGATAGCACGCCATCTTTGAGAAACTGGTAAACATGCCCCAAGCCACTGTCCATCTGCTCCGCCACGGCGAGGTCCACAATCCCGACGGCGTTCTGTACGGCAGGCTGCCCGAATTCCACCTCTCCGAGCTGGGCCGGGAGATGGCGCAGACCCTCGCAGCGCACTTCAGCGAGCGTGCCGCGCAGGGTGCCCGGATCGTCTATCTCGCGGCGTCGCCGCTGGTCAGGGCGCAGGAGACGGCCGCGCCCACGGCCGAAGCCCTGCACCTGCAGGTCCACACGGATGAGCGCATCATTGAGGCCCAGAACTACTTCGAGGGCATCAGGGTCACCAAGGCAGAGCTCCGGAAGCCCAAGCACTGGCCGCACCTGGTCAACCCGCTCAAGCCTTCGTGGGGCGAGCCATACAAAGCCCAGGCCGCCCGGGTCCGGGCCGCGGT
The DNA here is from genome assembly GCF_031457335.1 of Arthrobacter sp. BE255. Classification (NCBI taxonomy): domain Bacteria; kingdom Bacillati; phylum Actinomycetota; class Actinomycetes; order Micrococcales; family Micrococcaceae; genus Arthrobacter; species Arthrobacter sp. BE255. The sequence goes on from NZ_JAVDWK010000007.1 coordinate 61,946, forward strand.
CGAGGACGCCAGGCTCCGTGCCATCGAACTGGCCGGCGACGACTACGGGACGAACGGGCCCGAGGCCATTATGGTCAGCCACCAGCTCCCCATCTGGGCCACCCGGCTCAGAGCCGAGGGCCGCCCGCTGTGGCACGATCCGCGCAAACGCGAGTGCACTTTGACGTCCATCACCTCGCTGGTGTTCGACGACGACGGCTCCCTCCTGCGCGTTGAGTACAGCGAGCCCGCTGCCGCCCTTCTTCCCGGTGCCGCCACCACCCCGGGAGCCTGACAGTGACGTTTAACCCCCAAACCTCCCGCCGCAGCATGCTCGCCGCGGGTGGCGCCGCACTGACTGCACTGACCCTTGGCCTGTCCGCCTGCGCCCAGGAGGACGCCCTCGCCAAGCAGGCCAAAGCCGGAGACAACAAGAACTACGTTGCCGGCGACGGCTCGGTGACGGAGTTTGCCGCCGCCGACCGCAAGGCCGCCGTCGCCGTTAACGGCACCTTGTTTAACGGCACCGCCGTGACTCCCGCAGACTTCCAGGGCAAGGTGACCGTCCTGAACTTCTGGTTTGCCGCCTGCGCCCCCTGCCGGGTGGAAGCGCCCATCCTGGAGGAGCTGCACCAGGAGTTCACGGACCAGGGTGTGCAGTTCTTCGGCGTCAACCTCCGCGACGAAAAAGCCACCGCAGAGGCCTTCGACAAAACGTTCGGCCTGACGTACCCCAGCTTCGACGACAAGAACGGCGCCGTGCTCCTGGCCGTATCCGGACTTGTCCCGCCGGGTGCCGTCCCCACCACGCTGGTCCTGGACAAGCAGGGCCGCGTTGCCTCCCGCGTGCTGGGCGAAATCCAGAAGGGCACCCTCAAAGCCCTCATTACCGCCGCCGTGGCAGAGTAGCGGCGGCCCCGGACCGTGAACAGCCCCTTCGCCGAAGCCATCCTGAACGGCTCGCTCCTGCTTGCCATCCCGGTGGCGCTGCTGGCCGGCCTGGTTTCCTTCCTCTCGCCCTGTGTCCTGCCCCTGGTGCCCGGCTACCTGGGCTACGTCACCGGCCTCAGCGGCGTGGACCTCGAACGGCAAAAGCGCGGCCGGATGCTCGCAGGCATCGGGCTCTTCGTGCTCGGATTCTCCGTGATCTTCGTGCTGCTCGGCGGGGCCTTCGGCCAGCTGGGCACGCTGATCACCGGCTCGCAGAACGCCTGGATCACCCAGCTCCTGGGCGTCCTGGTGATCATCATGGGCGTGGTGTTCATGGGCGGCTTCGGCTGGCTGCAGCGTGATGCCAAGATCCACGCCAAGCCGCCGGCCGGCCTGTGGGGTGCGCCCCTGCTGGGTATCACGTTCGGGCTGGGCTGGGCGCCGTGCATCGGTCCCACGTACTCGGCCGTCCAGCTCCTGAGCCTGTCCGGCGGTTCCTCCGCCGCCAAGGGCGCCTTCCTTGCCTTTGTCTACAGCCTGGGCCTGGGCATCCCGTTCCTGCTGATTGCCCTGGCGGTCCGGCGCGGCATGGGCGTGATGTCCTTCTTCCGCAAACACCGCCTGGCGATCCAGCGCACCGGCGGGGGCATCCTGATTGTGCTGGGGCTGCTGATGGCCAGCGGCGTCTGGGGCACCTGGGTGACAGGGCTGCAGTACTGGTTCCAAACCGATGTGAAGTTGCCGATCTGATGAGCGAGCGCGTGAAATCCAACAAGTTGTCCCCGGCCCCCATTGCCGCCGCCAAGGCTGAGGCAGCCCTGCCCGCCCTCGGGCCGGTGGGGATGCTGCGCTGGGCCTGGACGCAGCTGACCAGCATGCGCACGGCATTGTTCCTGCTCCTGTTGCTGGCCGTCGCGGCCGTGCCCGGTTCGCTGTTCCCGCAGCGCCCGGCCAACCCGTCCATCGTGACGCAGTACATTAAGGACAACCCGGACTACGGGAAGCTGCTGGATACCCTCCAGCTCTACGACGTCTACTCCTCGGCCTGGTTCTCGGCCATCTATATCCTGCTGTTCATCTCGCTGATCGGCTGCGTGGTTCCGCGCGCCATCGCGCACTACAAAGCGATGCGCTCCCAGCCGCCGCGTACCCCCAAACGGCTCTCCCGCCTCCCCGAGTACGGCACCCTGGTGGTTCCCGCCGACGCCGGCCTCCCGGCGTCGGACGCCATCCGCAGCGCCGCCGGGCTGCTCAGGAAGCGCGGCTACCGCGTTGAGGTGAGGGACGACGACGGCGCGCGGCCGTCTTTGGGAGCCGAGCGCGGCTTCCTGAAGGAAGTGGGGAACCTGGTGTTCCACACCTCGCTGATCGGCGTCCTGGTGTCCGTGGCCGTGGGCGGCCTGTTTGGCTACAGCGGCCAGCGCATCCTGGTGGAGGGCGACACCTTCGTCAACACCCTGGTGGGCTACGACCAGTTCACCCCCGGCACCAACTTCCAGTCCAGCCAGCTGCAGCCGTACTCCATCCAGCTGGACAAGTTCGCCGTCACGTTCGACCGTGAATCCCCGGGCAAATTTGGTCAGCCCATCGACTTCAACGCCGAAGTCACCACCCGGGAAACCCCGGACTCGCCGGCCAAACAGGAGGTCTTGAAGGTCAATGATCCGGTGACCCTGGGTGGCACCAGCATCTACCTCACGGGCAACGGCTACGCCCCCGTGGTCACCATCCGCGACGGCGAAGGCAATGTGGCCATGCAGGGCCCCGTGGTGGCCAAGCTCCAGGGCGAGAACTATTACTCCTCCGTGGTGATCAAGGTGCCGGACGCCAAGCCCGACCAGCTCGGCTTCGCCGGCTTCTTCCTGCCCACCGCGTTCGTCACCGAGGAAGGTGTCTCCTTCAGCGGGGACCCCGAGCTGATCAACCCGCAGCTGACCCTGAACTCGTTCTACGGGGATCTTGGCCTGGATGACGGCGCCCCGCAGAACGTGTTCGAACTGGACGTCAAGGACCTGACCCCGCTGAACGCCCGCAACTTGGACGCCGGCGGCATCACCCTGGCGCCCGGCATGAGCTACACCCTGCCGGACGGCAAGGGGACCATCAGTTTCGACGGCGTGAAACGCTACGTGGGCGTGGACATCCACCACAACCCCGGCCAGCTGTACGCCCTGATCTTCGCCCTGCTCGCAGTGGCAGGCCTCATCACCTCCCTCTACGTCAACCGCCGCCGTGTCTGGGTCCGCACCGGAGCCCACGAGGACGGCCGGACCATGGTGGAATACGGACTCCTCGCCCGCGGCGAGGACCACCGCCTGGCTGCCGAGGCGGCAGCCATCAGGACGCTTCTCTCCGACGAGTGGCAGCTGACTGCCGAACACGGGGACGGCGAGGCCGAACGCTCCGCCGGCATCCAGCAAACTCCCAGCCGCCAGGACGATAATGGCGCAGACTCTCTCACCACCCCAGCTGGCCCCACCGGGCCGAAAAAGGACCAGTAATGCTGTTCGCCATCAACGAAACCATGGGCCAGTACAGCGAGCTGTTTATGCTGCTCGCCGCCGGCACGTACACCGTGGCCTTCATCGCCTTCGCCTGGGACCTGGCGAAGAGCAGCAAGGCGTTGCGCGCCATTGATCTCAAAGCGGCCCAGGCGGAGCAGGCCGCAGCGAAGGTCCCCGTCGGTGCAGGAATCGGTGCAGGAGTCGGTGCAGCTGTCGTTGGCGCGGGCTCTTCTGCCGGCACGGACAGGACCGAGTCGCACCTTGCCGGGCCCGCGGGCCGGGCTGAACGGCCGACGTCGTCCGCCGCCAAGCAGGCCGGCGGCGCCTCAGGTGCGGGCCAGACCGCCGACGCGGACATGCGCTACGCCGCGGAACGCCGCGCCCCGGCGCGCGTCGCCGTCGCGCTCACCGTCCTAGGTGTGCTGATCCACGCAGCCGGGGTCATCACCCGGGCCCTGGGCGCAGGCCGCGTGCCCTGGGGCAACATGTATGAGTTCCTGACCACCGGCGCCTTCGTGGCCGTTGCCGTGTTCCTCCTGGTGCTGATCCGCCGTGACCTGCGCTTCCTGGGTACGTTCGTCGTCGGCCTGGCGATCATCATGCTGGTGGCCGCCTCCGTGGCCTACTGGACTCCGGTGGGCCACCTGGTGCCGGCGCTGCAGAGCTACTGGCTGATCATCCACGTCTCCATCGCCGTGATGTCCTCGGCCCTCTTCACCCTTACGTTTGCCATGTCCGCCCTGCAGCTGGTCCAGGCGCACCGGCAGAAAACCGTCGCCTCCGGCGGCGGTGACAAGCTCGGCTTCATGCGGCTGGTGCCGTCGGCGCTCAGCCTGGAAAACCTGTCCTACCGGATCAACGCCATCGCCTTCATCGGCTGGACGTTCACGCTGATGTTCGGCGCCATCTGGGCGGAGAAGGCGTGGGGCCGGTTCTGGGGCTGGGACACCAAGGAAGTGTGGACGTTTGTCATCTGGGTGGTCTACGCCGGCTACCTGCACGCCCGCGCCACCCGCGGCTGGACCGGCACCCGCGCGGCCTGGCTCTCGATCGTCGGCTACCTCTGCGTGATCTTCAACTTCACCATTGTCAACCAGTTCTTCAACGGCCTGCACTCCTACTCAGGCCTCTGAGCAGGGGTTTCTTTGCCGGACGCCATTCCCGCGCAGGGGAAAGTAAAATCGGTGTAGCAATAAGGGTGTTGCCGGCGAATCGGTAATGCTACCTTGGTGGAAGCTCGTCTGTGATGAAGCTCGCGGACGGCATGCTGCGTTTTTCCGAGGTGCACATGAGCTACGTTCTCGCCATAGATGTCGGGACCAGTTTTACCGCCGCCGCTATTGCACGTACTGACCGGATTGCCCCGCCTGTTCCGGAGAGCCTGCCGCTCGGGCTCCGCGGAACGTCGGTGCCCTCCGTGATCTATTACCCGGAGGAAGGCCCCATCCTGGTGGGGGAGTCCGCGGAACGCCGCGGCCTCGATTCGCCGGACCGGGTGGTCCGGGAATTCAAACGCCGGATCGGAGACAACGTCCCGATCGCCGTGGGCACCCTCTCCCTGCCGGCGGAAGAAGTTTTCGCCACCATGGCCGGCTGGGTGGTTGACCGGGCCGCGGAACGCGAAGGCGAACCGCCGTCGCAGATCATCCTGTCCCACCCGGCAGCCTGGGGCGGCCACCGGATCGCCGTCATCCAGGAGGCCCTCACGGCCCGGGGCATCCATGACGTCATGCTGGTCAGTGAGCCGGAAGCGGCAGCACTGCATTACGCCTCGCAGGTGAGGGTGGAGGACGGCAGCACCATCGCCGTCTACGACCTTGGCGGCGGCACCTTTGACACGGCCATCCTGAAGAAGGCAGACGCCGGGCACTTTGAGTTCCTCGGCCGGCCCGAAGGGATCGAAGACCTGGGCGGCGCCGACTTCGACGCGGCGGTCCTCCGCCACGTTGCGGCCCACACCGGGGAAGCGTTCACCGCCCTCGACCCCGCCGATCCGGCGGCCATGGCGGCGCTGTCCCGGCTCAGGCGTGAATGCGTGGAGGCGAAGGAAGCGCTCTCGGCCGACAGCGAGGCCAGCATTTCCGTATTCCTGCCCGCCGTCCACCAGCAGGTGCGGCTGGTCCGCTCCGAACTCGAGGCCATGATCGAGGAACCCATCCGTGAGACGGTTGACTCACTGGAACGTTCCCTCGACGAGCTCGGCCTGGAGGCGGATGACCTCACCGCGGTGCTCCTGATCGGCGGTTCTTCGCGGATTCCGCTCGTTGCACAGCTCATTTCGGAACAACTGGACCGGCCCATCGCTGTGGACGCTGACCCCAAGTCCTCCATATGCCTGGGTGCGGTGGTGGCAGCGCTTCGTGCCCGGCCGGTTGCAGTGGTTTCGGCGGTTACGGAGGACTCCGTCACCGCCTGGGATATCAGCGCGGGCGTGGCCGCCGCCGTCGCCGCCCTGGATCCCGCCACCAAGCGAACCCTGCCAAACACGGCCCTGACTAACGTTGCCCTGACAAGCGTTGCCCTGACAAACGTTGAGCCGCACGGGGACAGCCGCCGTGCCAGCTGGTCCCGGAAGCCCGGGGCAGCTTTTGGCTCCCTGGCTGGCACCGGCGACATGTCCGTCGGTGCCAGGGGGCATTCGGGGGCCCACGCCGGAGCCCATGCACCTGGCGCGAAGGCCGGACAGCACAGCCCGCGGCCCACGGTGCGGCTTACGGCAGTGGCTGCCGCGGCGGCCATGCTTACCGTCCTCACTGCAACGGCCGCACAAAGTCCCGACGGACTGGGCAGCCTCACCGCAATGTTCACACCGCAGGTGGAAGGTTCAGCGAACGGGTCCGTGGCGGCCGCCGCTGCGGATCCGGGTGGCCCGGCTCCGGCGGGCGTTGGCGCAGCAGGAGCTGCGGCCGGCGCCGCGGGCGGGGCCCAGGCTCCGCTGAGGGGCCTCGAAGCCAATGCAAAAAAGTCAACGGACAAGCCCGCCGGCACGGCCGGGATCGAGTCAGCGGCATCGCCCACCAGCAGGCCGTCCGACAGTTCGCCCGCAGCGGCGTCCGCGGGCAACGGAGACGGTGCCGCCGCGGCAGGAACCACATTAGGTGAAACAGGGGGTGCACCGTCCGATCCGACGCAGGGCACCGGCGGATCCGAAACGCCCACAACGAATCCTGACCCCACCACTGACCCGGTGCCGGACCCGACGACGGATCCGCCTGTGCCGGATCCGGACCCGACAACGCCGGCGCCTGACCCGGACCCAACGACGCCCGCGCCTGACCCGGACCCAACGACGCCCGCGCCGGATCCGACGACGCCCGCGCCTGACCCGGACCCCACAACGCCGGCGCCTGACCCAACGACGCCCGCGCCGGATCCCGATCCAACGACGCCGGCGCCTGACCCGACCACCGATCCTCCGGCGCCCACTGCCGACCCGGTCCCAATCGAGCCGGTGATCTGACGCATGGCAGGCGATCACCAGCCCTCAGCCCGGGAACTCCTCAACGGCAACGGGCGCGGGACGCACCTCACGCCGTCGTACGTTAACGGCCCCGACCCCGCTGAGCCGTCCGCCGGGCCGGAAACGGACCTGCTGGCACCGGGCAGCCCGCACTACATGGCGCAGCAGCTTCGCGGCGAGAACGCAGCCGTCCGGGAACTTCTGCTGGCATTGTCGGTGGGCTTCAGCCTGCCCGGTCCGCTGCCCGCGGAACTCGAACGGAAGGTCGCGGGCGGGGAGGTCGAGAGCCTCGACTCCCTCGTAGCAAGGGCTGACGCCTCCGGGCTCCTCCACCCGGACGGCACCGTCGTCGGGACTGCCCAGCACGCACTCCTGACGCTGACGCCCACAGCCAGGATCCACGCGCTGCAGCGCGAACTCGTGGGAAGCTTCGCCGCGGAGTGCCGCCCGCTCGGTGACTTCGCGCGTGAACTGGCGCGGAGCGGGCTCGCTGATCCCCGCGTGGCGGCGGAGCTGGAAGGGGCCGGAAACAAGGCACTCGAGCGCGATCCGGGCCTGGCCGCCCAGCTCTACGAAGAGGCACTCCTGGCGGGCGCGGACGAGTGGGCCACTGCGGCCCGCCGCGCCCATGCCGCTTCGGCCACCGGAGACCTGGATACCGCGGACCGCATCATTGAAGGCCTGTTCGTGCGCCCGGAACCGCCCGACCTCCGGCTCGCTGTGGACGTCGCTGCAGCCGTATGGGCGCAGCGGGGGATGCTGGGCCGCAGCGCGGACGTCTACAGCTGGCTGGGCGCGGGAAAGGTGGGACCGTCCGCGCCGGCTGCCGCCGTGGCCATGATCGGCTGCGGCAACCGCGCCGGGGCCGAGTCCATGTTCCCCAGCGGCTCGTCTCCGGCGTCTCCCACGCTCCTGGCCGTGGCGCAGGCCCAGACGGCCAAAGGTGTCCTGGAATCGCTTGCCGGGGACCCGCACCAGGGGCTTCCTCTGCTGATCCACGCGTCCGACATGATGAATGCGTCAGGCGCCTCGGTCCCGTTCCCTGATACACCCGGCAGCCTCGCTGCGCTGGTGGCCCTGCACAGCGGTGAACCGCACCTGGCCGAGACCATCGTGCGGGCCGCCATCGCTGGCGGCCAGGGCGGCGACGCAGCCAAGCCGAGGCTCTTCTTGCTCCAGGCATGGTCAGCCATGCAGCAGGACAACCCCGAGGACGCCAGGCTGGCCATCAACGAAGCCTCAAAAGCCAACCACTGGCCACTGGTCCCGCGTGATGAGTTCATGTGCTCAGCACTGGAGGTGGGCCTTGCACGCAGAAGCGGTGAAGTCCACGGCCTGGTCCTGGCGTGGGAACGCGCCCGGGAAGCCATGCTGCACACGTCCGTGGACCTTTACAGCCTGCTCCCGTGGGGCGAGCTGATGATTACAGCCGCACGGCTCCGGGAGACCAGGCGGGTGTCGCACTACCTGGATGACGCGTGGAAGCTGTTGCACCGCCTTGGCGACCCCCCGCTGTGGGCGGTGCCGCTGCACTGGGCGGGCGTCCAGGCGGCGTTGCTGAACGAGAGCCCGGCAGACCTGGCACCGCATGCCACTGCATTGGCCCGGGCGGCAGACCACAGCCATCTCGCGTGGGTGCTCGCTGCCGCAGGCAAGGCCTGGGTTTCGGTCCTCGCGGCAAATTTCCTGGCCTCCGATGTGGAGGCTGCCGCGCGGGGCCTGAACGCCGTCGGAATGCCGTGGGAGGGTGCGCGCCTTGCCGGGCACGCCGCGGCCCGCGCGGACGAGCGCAAGGACATGGTGCGCCTGTTGTCCTGCGCCAGGGACCTGCACCCGCAGGGAAGCTCGGCCGGCACGGGTGCTTCCGGACCCCCGGAGGTCCGCAACGCTCCCGCTGCGGACAACAACGGAAGCCTGCCGCCGGACGGCGGCGGATTGAGCGAGCGCGAAAAGGAAGTGGCGAGACTGGTGCTGGAAGGCAAGACCTATCGCGAGATCGGGGAGGCCATCTACATCTCCCCGCGGACCGCTGAACACCACATTGCCCGGATGCGCCGCCGCCTCGGCGCCGAAAACCGCTCTGACCTGCTGGTCCGGCTGCGGCTTGCCCTGGGGGCCGAAAACCCCCAACGGGAGTAACCCCCTAGTACCCCTAACGGGACTGCCGGCGATCCCCTAGCAGGGGTCGGGACGGTAGGGGGAACTGACCCGATGCCCGGTCTTTGGGTGGGACCGTACGTTTGATTCAAGCCGGGTAACGACGCCAGGCCATCCACAACTCAGAGAAGATTTGAGGACACCCAATGCCTACACTCGCCAACGAGCTCGTCCAGTTCCTGATGAGCCTTTTTGGAAACCAGCAAGCAGCAGAGGAGTTCCTGGACGACCCGGAGCAGGCTCTTAGCAAAGCCGGCCTCGGCGACGTCTGCTCTGCAGATGTCGATGCGGCCATGCCGGTAGTTCTGGACTACGCCCCCATCACCCTCAACCACTCGTCCTTCGACCGGGAGTACAACACCGGCGGCAACGGCGCAGCAACCGGTCACAACGGGGGCGGTGGCGGTGCCGGCGCCACTCCTCCTCCGCCTCCCCACGGCGGCGGCGGACACCACGACGACCACGCGCATGCTGTCCAGCAGCTGCAGCACGTCGTCAACAACTACTCCTACACCTCAACGGTGGATGACCGCGACACCATCACCGACCAGTCCGTGAACCAGAACATCTGGGCCGACGGCGACGTCCGGCAGTGGTTCGACAACGACTCCGTGGTTGCTTCCGGTGACCGTGCCATCGCGGCCGGCGACGACGCTGACGTTTCGGATTCCAACAACATCCGGGACTCCTACAACACTGACGAATCAACCAACACGGACAATTCGACGGACAACTCGATCTACGCCGGCGGCGATGTCAACATCGGCAACGCCGACACCGACATCGACGACTCCTTCAACACCGATGTGGACGTCGACGTGGAGGATTCGTTCAACGACAACTCGGACAACTCGGATAACTCCGACAACTCCATCAATGATTCGTACAACGACAACTCGGACAACTCGGACAATTCCGACAACTCGACTGAGACCGATGTTGACGTCGACATTGAGGACTCCTTCAACGACAACTCGGACAACTCGACCACGACGGACAATTCAGACAACTCCATCGAAATCGAGGACACGTTCACGGACAACTCCGACAACTCCACCAACACGGAAGTCGAAATCGAGGACTCCTTCCAGGACAACTCGACTGAGGTGGCTGTTGCCGACTCGTTCAATGATGAGAGCACCGCGGTGGAAATCGAGGACTCCTTCCAGGACAACTCGACCAACACCGATTTGGATGTGGATGTCGATGTCGAAGATTCGGTCGTTGCTGGTGATGACGTAGCTCTGTAGCGGCCAGTCCCGGGGTGCCGGGAGTGCCCGGCAGGTGGCCCAGTACACCTGTCGGGCACTTCTCACGGGAACCCCAACGTCCCATTTTCGAGACTTGAAGCAAAGGACTGGCAGTGGCTGCAACACCATCCCCCGGAGGACTGGCAAGGACGCCAGACCCGGCAGGACCGGCAAGGCCCTCGGCGCCCCCCACTGCCGCGCAACTGGCAAAGCTCGTGGAGCAGGGCATCGAACTGGTCAGCGCCGGAGACCGTGCCGACCTGCGCAAGCGCCTGGACCAGACGCTGCGCCGGCTCCGGGATCCAAGCATCCGGGTGATCGTGGTGGGTGAATTCAAACAGGGCAAAAGCAAGCTCATCAACGCTTTGGTGAACGCCCCGGTGTGCCCTGTCGACGACGACATCGCCACATCGGTGCCAACGCTGGTCCGGCACGGTGATCCGGCGTCGGCATCCGTCCTCCTTCCGCGGGCTGACGCGGAACCCGGCGACGAGGCGGCCCTCGAACGCCAGCCGGTCAACATCGCCGAACTCGCCACCTACGTTTCCGAACGCGGGAACCCCGGCAACGCCAGGAAACTGGTGGCCGCCGAAGTCTTCCTGCCACGGAAGGTGCTGGCCGGCGGCCTGACGGTCGTTGACTCGCCGGGCGTTGGCGGCCTGGGGTCCACCCACACACTGACCACCCTTACCGCGTTGCCCACGGCAGATGCCATGCTGCTGGTTTCGGATGCTTCCCAGGAGTACACCGAACCGGAGATCAGGTTCCTGAAGCAGGCCATGAGGATCACGCCGAGCGTGGTGGGTGTGCTGTCCAAGACCGACCTTTACCCGGAATGGCGCAGGGTTGCCGACCTGGACCGGGGCCACCTCTCCCTGGTATCGCCGGACATCCCGCTTTTTCCTGTTTCCTCGGATCTTCGCCTGGAAGCCGCCCGGCTGCAGGACGGAGAACTCAATGCGGAGTCCGGTTTCCCGGGCCTGATCGGCCACCTCCGGAACGAAATCGTGGGCAAAGCCGAACGGATCCAGCGCCGCGCCGTGAGCCAGGACCTCCTCTCCGTCACGGACAACCTCCGCCTGTCGCTTCAGTCGGAGCTGGCGGCACTGGAGGACCCGGAAGGAACACCGGCGATGATCGCCGGGCTGGAAGCGGCCAAACTTGAGGCCGACGACCTCCGCAAGCGATCAGCGCGCTGGCAGATAACCCTGAACGACGGCATCGGCGATCTTATTGCCGACATGGAATACGACCTCCGGGATCGGCTGCGGCGGATCCAGCGCGAGGCCGAGACCGCCATTGACCTGGGCGACCCGGGCCCCACCTGGCCGCAGTTCTCGAAATGGCTGGAAGAATGCGCCGCAGCCGCAATTTCGGACACGTTTGTTTGGACCAGCGAACGTTCGCAATGGCTCGCAGCACAGGTGGCTGAACACTTTTCCGAGGAGGAAGTGGCTCTCCCTGTGCTGCGCGTATCGGACACCGGGGACGTCCTGGATCCCGTGGACGACATGCCCGGGCTGGACGACGGAAAGATCCATCCCATGCAGAAGGTCCTGATCGGCATGCGCGGTTCCTACGGCGGTGTGCTGATGTTTGGCCTTCTCACCGGGATTTTCGGGATGGCCCTGATCAATCCGCTGTCAGTCGGTGCTGGACTGCTGCTGGGCCGCAAGGCGTATCGGGAAGACAAGGAAGCCAGGCTCAAACGGAGGCAGACGGAGGCGAAGGCCCTGGTTCGGCGGCAGCTGGACGATGTGGTGTTCCAGGTGGGAAAGCAACTCAAGGACCGGCTCCGGCTGGTTCAACGCTCCGCCCGCGACCACTTCACCGAAATCGCTGAAGAGCATCACCGCTCGCTCTCCGACTCCGTGGCCGCCGCACAGAAAGCCGCCACAACCTACAAGCTGGAAAAGGAGATGCGGATCCGGGACATCAGGGCTGAACTCAAGCGGGTGGATGCCCTGCACCGCATGGCCGAGTCGGTGGCGGCCGAGCCGGCGGCAGCCAAACCGGTGACAGCCACAGCGGTGACGGCCAACGCAACAGCGACGCCCGCAGGCACACCGGCCGCCGCACCACCGGCGGCCCCTGCAGTGGTGGCGGCCGGATGAGGGAGGCTACCAGCGCCGGAGTGGCTGACCTGATCCAGGAGGCCCGCGCCGTGTACCGGAATGACCCGGCGGCGACGGCAGCCTTGGAAGGCTACGCTACAAGGCTTGCCGAGCCGCTGCGGGTTGCCGTGGCGGGCATGGTGAAAGCCGGCAAATCCACCCTGCTCAACGCCATCATCGGCGAGGAGATTGCGCCCACCGACACCGGTGAATGCACCCGCATCGTCACCTGGTACCGGTACGGGCACTCGCCGCGGATCACCCTCTACCCTGTGGACGGTGCGCCGCGCACGCTGCCGCTGAAGCGCGTTGACGGGCGGCTGGTGTTCGTCCTGGGAACCGAACGTGCCCAGGACGTGGACCGGCTGGTGGTGGAATGGCCCTCGGAGAGCCTGCGGGCCGTCACCCTGATCGACACACCGGGAATCGCGTCCCTGTCCGAAGATGTTTCTGCCCGGTCCGTCAGCTTCCTCACGCCGGAGGACTCACCCTCCGAGGCCGACGCCGTCATATACCTCATGCGGCATATGCATGCCTCCGACCTTCGGTTCCTAGAGTCGTTCAGGGATACCGAAGCCGGGCGATCCGGCACTGTCAACGCCCTGGTCGTGCTGTCCAGGGCCGACGAGATCGGCGCGGGCCGGATCGATTCCCTGCTTTCTGCCGGGGATATCGCCGAGCGGTATCGCCGGGACCACAGCCTGCGAAAGCTGGCATTGGGGGTGGTCCCGGTGGCCGGCCTCCTGGCGCAGAGCGCCCGGAGCATGCGACAGTCGGACTTCGACTCGCTGGCCCTCCTTGCCGGCATGGACCGGGCGGCCCGGGAGAAGCTGTTGCTCTCCGCGGACAGGTTCCTGCGGGCCGGCGTGCCGGAGGGCTTAGGCGCAGAAGCCAGGGCCTCGCTCCTGGCGCGGTTCGGGCTGTTCGGGATCAGGCTGGGTGTGGTCCTGATCCGGGCGGGCTTCACGGATCCCACGCCATTGGCGCACGAACTTGCCAGGCGCAGCGGCCTTGACCCGCTGCTGGCCATGGTGGCCCGGCAGTTCCATTCCCGTGCCGACGCCCTGAAGGCACGCACCGCATTGGTGGGCCTGGAAACCCTGCTCCGGACCTCGCCGCCGCCCGAGGGCGCAGGACATCTGGCGGCGGCACTGGAACGGCTCCAGGTCAACGCCCACGAATTCCGGGAGTTGCGCCTGCTGGCTACCCTGCGCACCACCGGAACGTCCCTCAACGACGATCTGGCGTTCGAAGCCGAGAGGCTGATCGGCGGCGCGGGCACCGCGGCGCATCTCCGGCTGGGCCTTGAACCGGAGGCCACACCCGAGGCTGTCACCGCAGCGGCCCGCGAATGCCTGCGCCGCTGGCGGCTGGTGTCGGAGAGTCCTTTGACGGACCGTTCAGGGCAGGACGTTTGCCGCGTGGTCATGCGCAGCTGCGAAGGCGTCCTCGCCGAGGTCGCCGCCCTGCAGCTGAACCACTAGCCCCGCTTCCGGGACCGAAGCCAGGCATTGCTGGCGGGCATGAACAGCAGCACCAGCCCCACGAATGCCATCAGCATCTGCGTCCCCCACAGCAGCCAGACATAGCTGCCGCCGTCGCCCTCGGGAACAAGGAAGGCCTCGGCCACCAGCACCGCCCCCACATGGACGAGCAGCAACGGGATCATCAGCCAGCGGACCCAGCCTTGCCGGCCGTTGACAATCGCCAGGGCGGCCGCTTCGAGGAGGATCACCAGCAGCATGGCGCCCATGCTGCCCCAGAAGACGATGGCCGACGCAGCAGTCAGGGCATCGGCGTCGCCCCCGGGCGCCATCCCATCCACCACGGTCCGCAGCCGTTCCAGGTGTGAATCACGGGTGAGGAAGGAACCTGCAAGCACGGCGAAACCGGCGACGAAACTGAACACCCAGAGCGTTTGGGCCGCACGGATTGAGCGCGGCGTGGGAGGTGTCACCACGATTGGCGCCGGGGAGGAATACGACAGACCCGGACGCGGCGGAGCAGGTGGACCGGAAGGCCGGGAAGGGGCAGGCCGGGCGGGACCTGGTGGCGCGGCTGGCTCGCCTGACGGGGGTGCGGGCCGGGTGGTCCGCAGCTGCTGTTCTCCGTCGGGTTCGTCAGCCACGGGTGCTACTTCCGTTCGTCCGTATCGTGCGTGTCGGCATCCCCGCTGCTGGCATCGCCGGCCGCTCCGCCGTCGGCGCTGCCCGACGCACCGGGCCCACGGCCGCCGGCGTCCGGGCTGGCGCCGGAGGAACCGCCGTCGGCCTTGGCCTCCAGCTCATCCTTGAGCTTCTTCAGGCGCGAGGCCTCCGCCTGGTTGCGGCGGCGGAGTTCGAGGTTGCGCAGGAAATCGGGGTCATCGTCCGGGGCGGTGGGATGGCTGTAGTTCTGCCGGACCGGCGGATTGCCGCGCGGACGGCCGATCAGGAGCCAGAGAATGGCGCCCAGCACGGGCAGGACAATCATCACGATGATCCAGGCGGGCTTGGAGATGCCCCGGGTGAGGCGTCCGTCAGTTCGGATCACGTCCACCAGGCCATACACAAAGATGGCAAGTACTGCGACGGCGAGAACCACACGGAAGAGCATGGCATTAAGTCTATCGTCCGGACGGGGCGGGCGTTCAGGCAGGACGGCTAAACTTGGATGGTGGCTTTCCTGAAATACTCCCTGATCCGGCTGGCGCTGTTCGCGCCGCTCTTTGTGCTGTTCCTCTACCTCGGGCTGGGGGCAGTGATGTCCGTCATCTGCGCCGCCGGCATCGCGTTCGCGGTCAGCTACCTGTTCTTCCAGCAACAGCGCGACGACGCCACCGCGGCCATGCGCCGACGGTTCACCGGCAAAGCCCAGCCGCTGCGCACCGCCGGTGAGGTGGACGACGCACAGGCCGAGGATGCCCTGGTGGACAGCAACCCGGACGTCACCATCCGCACGGACGCCAAGCCCGCAAGCCCCAAGCCGGCAAGCCCTGCTCCCACGGAACCCAAGGGCACCACCAGCTAGAAGCCGTGGCTGAGCACCAGTCCCAGTGAGAACAGCAGGCTGTAGCCGAGGTTGATCAGGCCGGTCTGCTTCAGCACCGGGATAAGGCTCTTGCGCTTGCGCCCGTTGATCATCAGCCACGCCGGCATCAGGCAGGCGGGGATCAGGAGCAGGACGATCAGCATCCACGGGCGCCCCGGCGCCAGGATGATCACCAGCAGGATCGCCACGGCCAGCATCAGCACGTAGCTTTCGCGTGCATGCTTGTCGCCGAGGCGCACCGCCAGCGTTTTCTTCCCGGCCTGGATGTCCGTGGGGATGTCCCGGACGTTGTTGGCCATCAGCAGGGCGCAGGCGATAAGCCCCGTCCCGATCGCGCCGATGATGGACGCGAGGTTGATCTGCCCGGCCTGCGTGTACGTGGTGCCCAGCGTTGCCACCAGGCCAAAGAAGACGAAGACAAAAACGTCGCCCAGGCCCATGTAGCCGTAGGGGTTCTTGCCGCCGGTGTAGCCCCAGGCCGCCATCACGCAGCCCAGTCCCACCAGGATCAGCCACCAGCTCTGGGTGATCACCACCAGCACCAGGCCCACCACCATGGCGGCAGCGAACGCGCCGAAGGCCGCGTACTTGACGTGCTCGGGCTGTGCGGCGCCGGATCCGACCAGGCGCAACGGGCCCACCCGGTCCTCATCCGTGCCGCGGATGCCGTCCGAGTAGTCGTTGGCGTAATTGACACCGATCTGCAGGAGCAGCGCCACAAGCGCGGCCAGGACCGCGTTGAAGAGCAGGAACGAATCCATTTCGTAGGCTGCGGCGGTGCCGATCAGTACCGGGGCGATCGCCGCCGGCAATGTGCGGAGTCGGGCGCCTTGGATCCATTGTGCGGCTGTGGCCACGGTAAGTACCTCGTGTTGGGTCGGGGTTCGGCGAATCGGTGACGCACCTGCCGCGAAGCCGCGACCGGTGCAGGACTACTTTACTTTCCCTGGTGCAGGGAGTTGAGCCGGCCGGTCATGGCCAGGCGGTCGGGTTTTCCGTTGGGCAGCATGAGAAGCTCCGGCGCGGTGAGCACCGTTTTCGGCGCGAGAAGCCCCAGCGTACGGTGCCATTCCTGGTGCAGGACGACGGCGGGATCCCCGCCGGATACGGCAGTGCCCGGGGCATCGCCCGGGGCGGCTGCGGCAAACCCAGGCGAGACGGCCACGTAGGCGGCCACGGCCTGCCCCCACTCCGCGGACGGTACGCCGGCCACAAAAGCCGCCGTGACGCCGTCGGACTTCTCCAGCTCTTCCTGCACGTGCGCCGCGGAGACCTTGACGCCGCCGGTGATGATCACGTCGTCGGCGCGGCCGAGGACAGTGAGCCGGCCGTCGGCGTCGAGGCTGCCGAGGTCGCTGGTGCGGTACCAGCGCACGCCGTCCTCCTCGAAGAAAACATCGGCGGTCTGGTCCGGGGCGTCCAGGTATCCGGCGGCGATGGTGTCGCCGCCCAGGAGGATGTGGCCGTCCTCGGCGATCCGGACGGCCGAGCCTTCCAGCGGGTAGCCGTCATAGATGCAGCCGCCGCAGGTTTCGGCGGAACCGTACGTGGTGAACACGCGGACGCCGGCTTCGCGAGCCGCGTCCAGCAGCCTGGCAGGGGCCGGGGCGCCGCCGAGCAGGACGCCGTTGAAGCGCCGCAGCGCCGCCAGGGTTTCCGGGGCCGGGTCCTCCAGGAGCCGCTGCAGCTGGGTGGGCACCAGGGAGGTGTAGCGGTGCTTGTCCGTCAGCTCCAGGGCCGCCGCGGTGAAGGCCTCCGGGGTGAAGCCGTGCGACATGTCCATGACCCACGGGCGGGTACCGGCGAACAGCGAACGCACCAGCACCTGCACGCCGGCCACATACTGCACCGGCAGGGCCAGCAGCCACTGGCCTTCGCCTTTGAGCGCGAAGGCGGTGGCCATGGAGGAGGCGGCCAGGGCCTCCACTGTGAGGATGGTGGCCTTGGGGGTTCCGGTGGAGCCGGAGGTGCGGACCACTGCCACGGCGTCGTCGCAGCCGGGGGTCTCCACGTGGCCCACCACCAGGCCGCCGTCGTCGCCGACGGAAAGTTCGACGGCGGGTCCCTCACCGTGGAGGGCGGCGGCCAGCGCCTTGAGGGCGGGGTCGATGTCTACGGGGCCGATATTCATGGGAGTCCTGCCTTAGAAATAGTGCGGGAAACGGGACCAGTCGGGGTCGCGTTTTTCCAGGAACGCCTCTTTGCCCTCCACGGCTTCGTCCGTCATGTACGCCAGGCGCGTGGCCTCGCCGGCAAAGACCTGCTGGCCGGCCAGTCCGTCGTCGGCGAGGTTGAAAGCGAACTTCAGCATGCGGATGGCCTGCGGGGACTGCCGGGCGATGTCGGCGGCGTACTCCAGGGCAACGTCCTCAAGCCGTTCGTGGTCCACGGCCTCGTTCACCGCGCCCATCCGGACCATGTCCTCGGCGGAATATTCGCGGGCCAGGAAGAAGATTTCACGGGCCGCCTTCTGGCCGATCTGGCGGGCCAGCAGCGCCGAGCCGTAGCCGGCATCGAAACTGCCCACCGTGGCGTCGGTCTGCTTGAATTTGCCGTGCTGGCGGGAGGCGATGGTGAGGTCCGAGACGACGTGCAGCGAGTGGCCGCCGCCGGCCGCCCAGCCGTTGACGACGGCGATGACCACCTTGGGCATGGTGCGCATCAGCCGCTGGACTTCCAGGATGTGGAGCCGGCCGGCGCGGGCGGGGTCGATGGTTTCCTGGGTCTCGCCGTCGGCATAGCGGTACCCGTCCCGTCCCCTGATCCGCTGGTCGCCGCCGGAGCAGAACGAGTGCCCGCCGTCTTTGGGGGAGGGGCCATTGCCGGTGAGCAGCACGGTGGCCACGTCCGGGGTCATCCGGGCGTGGTCCATGGCGCGGTAGAGCTCGTCCACGGTGCCGGGGCGGAAGGCGTTGCGGACCTCCGGCCGGTTGAAGGCGATCCGGACCGTGGGCAGGTCCCTGGTGACGGAACCATCCGCGGCTCGCTCCACCTGGCGGTGGTACGTCATGTCCTGGAAGTCGTCAAAGCCGGACACGGTGCGCCAGCGGGACGGATCAAAAACGTCGGACACCTTGGCGGGGAATTGGTTGCTCACCGGACAAGTCTAGTAATCGGCTCAGCTGATGCAGAACTCGTTCCCCTCGGGGTCCGCCATGGTGTGCCAGGAATGCGGCCCCTGGCTGGCACTCCAGAGGAACGTCGCTCCCCGGGCTTCGAGCTGGCGGCGGACCTCGTCCTTGTCCCGGCCGGCCAGGTCCACGTCCCAGTGCACCCGGTTCTTGACGGTCTTTGATTCGGGCGCGGTCTGGAACAGGAGGCGCCGTTCCGGCTTGGCCACGTCGAGCTCCTCGGGCGGCCGGATGGCGCAGCCGTCGCGCCACACGAGCCTGCCTTTGTGTATCAGGGTCTGGTCCTCCGTAGCGAAGCCCTGCTCGATCATGGACCGGATGAAGCCTTCGTCCTGCGGCTCCACCGCCCAGTCCAGGGTCTCGGCCCACCAATCCGCGAGGTCGTGGGGGTTCCTGCAATCCGTGACAATCTGAATGTTCAGTCCCATGCGACCAAACTACGACGGCGGCGGGCTGGCCGGTAGGGTAGGCACCCCCTTCTGCATCGTTGGAAATTGTGCGTACGTTATCTTGACATATTGTCATGACATGGATCACAGTTGGGGGAGGAAAGGCTTTTCCGAATCGTTGGCAATGCGGCCTCCGGGCCCGCCGCCAGCATCTTCCAGCCATGCCCCCAGGCACGGCACGCATCGTGAGACAGGACAGAGCATTGTCAGAGCAGACAAGAATCTCCAGCATCAGCCGCAGGCAGTTCGGACTGACGGCCTTTGGCCTCTCAGCCCTCGCCGTCGGACTTTCAGCCTGTGGGGGCGGCGGAGGCGGTACAACTGACGGCGGGGCCAAGACCCTTCAGCTGGTCCTTTCCGGTGACACCAACCAGGGCGGGGCGTTCGCCGCAGCCGCCGCGAAGTACAAGGAAGCCACCGGCATCACCATCGAGGTGGTGGACGTTCCCACCGCGGACATCACCACCAAGCTCAAGAACGCCGCCACCGCCAACGACCTGCCGGCCCTGGCCCGCGTCACCGGCCTCGACCCGCTGTGGGTCAACCAGCTCCAGGACCTCACGGACATCGCCAAGTCCCGGAAGATCGACGAAAAGTTCCTGCAGCAAGCCCCGGACGGAACCATTCCGGCCATCCCGTCCGACCTCACCGCCGTCGGGCTGTTCGTGAACAAGAGCCTCTTCGCCAAGGCCGGCGTGGCGTTCCCCACCGCCATCGAGGACGCCTGGACCTGGGATGAGTTCGTCGCCGCCGTCAACGAGGTCCGCGAGAAGGCCGGCGCCAAATACGGCGTGGTCATGGACCGCTCCGGCCACCGGCTGCGCGCCATGATGTACGAGTTCGGCAGCACGGCGTTCGCCAAGGAAGGCGACAAGTACGCCGCGGACGACGAGGCTGTGGAGACGCTCGAATACTTCCAGAAGCTCAACGACGACAAGACCATGCCCAAGTCCGTCTGGCTCAGCGGCGAGGACGGCAACGCCATGTTCAAGAGCGGCCAGGTTGCCGCGTACTACTCCGGCAGCTGGCAGGTTGCCGACTTCAACAAGAACATCAAGGACTTCGAATGGATGTCCGTGCCGCTGCCCAAGAAGGAAGCCAACGCCACCAACCTTGGCGGCGGCTTCATGATCGCGTTCAAGGACACCGGAGCCGACGAGGAAGCCAAGAAGTTCATCGAATGGTTCTACGACGACGCCAACTACACGGAGTTCGCCAAGCTCGGCGGGTACCTGCCGGTCAAGGCAGACCTGAAGGTTGACTACCCGTTCCAGCAGTCCTCCTTTGAGCTGTACCAGAAGCAGATTGCCGGCAATGAGGCCAAGGGTGACAACGCCATCAAGCGCGTTGTGGCCGAGGCCTACGCCGAGACGCCGTTCTCCGGTGATCCGCTGCGTGAGGAAACCGTCAAGATGCTCGGCGGCAGCCAGGACGCCAAGACCACGGTGGCGAACATCGTGAAGCTCTACAACGGTGCCTGATCCGTGGCTAATCCAACATTGAGCTCCACGGTGACGCCGGGGACGCCCGGCACAGGCGCCGTACGGAGCAAATCCCAGATGAAGCGGCACAACCGCTACGTCATCGCGCCGCTGATCCTGGTCGGCGTCAACGTGGTGCTCTTCCTGGTGTTCTTCGTCTGGCCCGGAGCCCTCGGGCTGATCTACTCTTTCACGGACTACCGGGGCGTCGGCAAGCTGAACTTCATCGGCCTGGCCAACTTCCAGAAGCTCTTCGCGGACAGCACGTTTTACGCCGCCCTGAGCCGGACCTTCCTGTACACGGTGTTCTCGGTGCCGCTGGTCTACGTATCGTCGCTGGGCATTGCGGCGCTGCTGGTCAGCAGGGCCACCAGGGGCCGGACCGCGGCGAAGGTGATCATCTTCCTTCCCTGGCTGATCTCCCCGATCGTGGTGGGTGTCATCTGGAAGTGGATGTTCGGCCAGGACTTCGGGTTCGTGAACTTCGTGATCTCCACGCTGGGCGGCAGCCCGGTTCCGTGGTCCAGCAACGGAAACCTGGCGCTGATGGTGGTCATCTTCGCCTCGGCCTGGGGCGGCACCGCCTTCAACATGCTGCTGTTCATCGCGGCGCTGAAGAACATCCCGGAGGCGCTGCTGGAGGCGGCCGAGCTGGACGGCGCCAACGCGTGGCAGCGGTTCCGGCATGTCACGCTGCCGGGCATCGCGCCGACGTCGTTCATGGTCATCCTGCTGTCCACCATCCATGCCATGAAGGAGTTCGCCATGATCCAGGCGCTGACGAACGGCGGCCCGGGCACGGAGAACACCCTGATCGTCCAGTACATCTACAAGACCGGCTTTGAGCAGTCCAAGGTGGGCTACGCGAGTGCCGCGTCCATGGTGCTGATGGTGGTCCTGCTGGCCATCGCCCTCATCCAGCTGCGCTTCAACAGGAAGAAGGGCTGACCCATGGCAACCGCTGCCAACCTGCCTCCCGCCGTCGCGGAAGAGTCCGCCCTCGGCGCCGAGAAGGCCGCTGCCGGCACGGCCAAACGCAACAACCGTGAGGGCCGGACCAAGCTGTCCGCGCCGCTGACCGGTGTGCTCTGGCTGATCGTGGCCATCTACGCACTGCCGCTGCTGTGGTTCCTGCTGAGCTCGTTCAAGCCGGGCAGCGAGCTGTTCAGCTATCCGCTGTCCATGATCCCGCGGGAATGGACGTTCCAGGGCTTCGTTGACGCGTGGGAGCGGGTGGACTTTGCCCGGTACTTCCTGAACACCGCCACGGTTTCGCTCGTGACCACCGTGCTCACCGTGTTCTTCAGTGCCTGCACCGGCTACGCGCTGGCCAAGTACAACAACAAGGGCACCCGGCTGTTCTTCGTCTGCATCCTGGCCACCACCATGCTGCCCACGGAGGTGATCCTGAACCCGACGTTCTCGGTGATCCGCGACCTCGGCCTGTACAACTCGCTGGCCGGCATCATCGTGCCGTCCGTGCTGACGGCCACGGGTGTGTTTATGTTCCGCCAGTTCTTCCTGACGGTTCCGGATGACCTGCTGCATTCGGCCCGGATCGACGGTGCCAGCGAGCTGGCCATCTTCTTCCGGATCATGCTGCCGCTGTCCAGGCCCATCCTGTTCACGCTGGCCATCTTCTCCTTCCAGTGGCGCTGGAACGACTACATCTGGCCGCTGATCGTGCTCAATGACCCCAAGTGGTACACCCTCCAGGTGGCACTGCGCAGCATTGTGGGTGCGGAGAACATCGACTGGCCGGTGCTGCTGGGCGCCTCGGTGATCTCCATCCTGCCGCTGGTGCTCGTGTTCGCGGTTTTCCAGAAGTACGTGCTCAACGCCGACGTCTCGGCCGGCCTGAAGGACTAAAGAGTGATCGTTGTGAAGGACGGCATAGACCAGCCGCAGGTATCGGCCGCCGACGCCGCGTTCGTTGGCGGCCTGGTGCAGGCCGCGGACGCCTACGTGGACGCGCTGCTGACGGCGGACGACGGCGGCGTGGCGGCTCTTCCGCACCGCGCCGCCATGAGCAGGCTGCTGGCCCTGGCCACGGTGTACACCGAACCGGGGTCCGCGCACCGCGGCGCCCCGGGGCTCCCCGCGGCCATGGCCGCCTGCGTGGCGCGGCTGGAGCACCTGCAGGGGCCCACCGGCCTGTTCGACGGCACCAACCTGAGCTCTCCGCCGGACTCGGCCTTCACCATCAACGACGCCTGCATGGCGCTGGAGATTATGGACGCTGCCAAGGACGGCGGGATTGACGACGGCGGGGCGGCCAGGGACGGCGGCGGGGCGGACGGCGGTCTGGCAGACGTTCGACGGCGGCTGCGCGCCGTCGTCGGACGCATCACCGACGCCCTGGTCACCGGGGGAGTGCACACCCCCAACCACCGGTGGGAGCTGTGCGCCGCGCTCGCACGGATCCATGCGCTGCAGGAGCGCGAAGGCAGCCCCCGGCCGGAGATTTCGGAGCGCATCGGGCAGTGGCTGGCCGAGGGGATCGACCAGCTGCCGGACGGCATGTATTCGGAGCGGAGCCCGCTGTACGCCACCGCGGTCACCAACCCGTCGCTGCTGGCCATCGCCGACTGCGCCGGCCGGGCGGAGCTGCTGGAACATGTCCGGGGCAACCTGGCCGCGTTCCTGCCCTGGTTCAACGCCGACGGCAGCATCGAGTCCCTGTTCTCGCGCCGCCAGGACCAGTGGTTTACGTTCGACGGCGAGTCGTTCCAGCTGCTGTACCGCCGGATGGCCAACCAGGACGGCAGGGCAGACTTCGCCGCCGCGGCTGCCTGGCTGCAGCAGTTCCCGCTGCTGGAACCGGCCAAGGCGCTGGCGAGGACCCGGCTGGATCCGTGGCTGGGGTCCGAGTTTCCTGCCGCCCCAGGCGTCCTTGACGGCGGCCTGCCGCCGGTCATGGCACCGGACCGCGCCGAGCTGGCCACCTGCGGGGTCCACCGGTTCCGCAAGGCAGGAAACGTGGTGACCGTGTTTGGCGGGTGCGACGAACTGGTGCCGGGCGTGGTGTCAGGGCTTTCGAGCAACCCCACGTTCCTGCGCCTTGCCCACGGCGATGCGGTCCTGACCGACGTGCGGCTGTCCCGCAGCTTCTTCGACCTGGGCCCGTTCCGGAGCCAAACGGTCAGCGCCGACCCCGGCGCGGGTACCGTCCGTCTGAGCGAGGAACAGCGGGCGAACTTTTACCTGCCCCTGCCGCCGGAGAAGCACCGGCAGGACGGCATCTACGCCCTGGTGCACGAGGGCCGCTTCAGCGCCAGCATGGACTTCGGCCACCGGCCCACGGTGGAGCACCGGCTGTCCACGGCCATCAGCGTTCACACGGGCGGCGGCGCCGGGGGCGATGTTGTCGAGGTGGAGCTGGACTTCGGCGGGGCGGACACGTCGTTCGCGCTTGAGCTGACCTTCCGTCCCGGTGGCGAGCTGACCGGGGTGGCGGGTCCCGCCGTCGTACCTTCCGGGGCTTCCGGTGGGGAGGCATTCCAGCTGACATCCGGCACGGGAAGCTACCGGGTGGGGGACGACGCCATCGAGTTCGGTCCGGGCATTCCCGCGGACCCGGACAACCCGCCGTTGTACAACCCGGGCGAGGCCTACCGGTACCTTTCCGGCACCAACGCCACGGACGGCGTCAGGGTCTACATCACCGGCCGGACCCGCGGCACCCACCGCTTCACGCTGCGCGGACGCAGCCTCTCCTAGACGTTCCTGGCCAAAGCAACGCGGGGTCACTCTAGGCCCTTAAACACCCCATTTTTGGGCGTTATCTGACCCCGCGTTGGTTGTTTCAGGCCTGGACCTGCTGGAGCTGCTCGAACAGCTCGGGCGGGATGGCGTAGATGAACACCACCGCCAGCAGGTTCTTGGCGGCGTGCACAAAGTAGGAGAACATCAGGTTCTTCCCGGTCCACACGTACACAAACACCAGCGTGGCGCCCATAGCCAGATAGGGAAGCAGGGCCGTGAGCGTGATGGCCTCCTGGCCTGCGATGTGGATGCCTGCGAACAGGATCACGGATATCGCGCAGCACAGCCAGATGTTGAGGCGGCGGCTGAGCTTGCCGATCAGCAGGTGCCGGAAGATGTACTCCTCCACAAAGGGGCCGATCACCACCAGCACCGGAATCATCAGCCAGGCCGGGACCTGCTGCATCAGTGCCTGCAGGCCGGCCTGGTTCGCCGAGGTCTGGACGTCGCCGCCGGCCGCCACCACGAGTGCGGTGAGGATCATCATGGCCACCACCGCCGCCGGCACCATCATCAGCGTGAACCACGGACGGGTGGCCAGGACGCGGAGGTCACGCGCCACCACCCGGCGCGCGGCGAGCAGCGCCAGGGTGCCGATGCTGCCGTAGATAACCAGGGTGACGCCGTAGGACGCCACGGCAGGGCTGGGGGCCAGCTGCCGCAGGAACGGCCGGAGCAGTTCCCCGGCCAGGGCGAAGAACGCCGCCACCGCCACATACAGGCCCAGCGTGCCGAAATCGAGGCCGGTGAACCGGTACAGCTCAGGCTGCGGTGCTGGTGGTCGCCGGTGTGTCGTGGTCATACGTTCAGCCTAGCTCCACGCAACCCACCTGTTGATCTATCACTTTTGGTCCCTAAACCGGGGGTGAAGCGACCAAAAGTGATAGGTCAACGGGGGCGGCAGGCTTGGAGGGGAGTGGCGGCGGTGGGGCGGGCGTCACATTGCGGGGCCGGTTCGGCGTCCAGTAGAATGTTCGGCATGCCTAACTTTCTGTTTCGGCGCGCCAAAGTAGCCGCCCGAACGTTCGCCCGGACATCGGCGGCGCTCCGCGCTGCCGGCGCTTCCGCCGTCGTCCTCCTATCCCTGACTCTTGCTGCCTGCGGCGGTGACGCGGGCGGTGGTGCCGCCGGCGGCGACAAGCCCGTGGTCCTGACCACCTTCACCGTGCTGGCCGACGTCGCCCGGAACGTTGCCGGGGACAAGCTCACCGTGGAGTCCATCACCAAGGCAGGCGCAGAGATCCACGGCTACGAACCCACCCCGGGGGACATCCGGAAGGCCTCCAAAGCCGACCTCATCCTGGACAACGGCCTGAACCTCGAAGCCTGGTTCGCCCAGTTCGTGGAGGGCCTGGACGTGCCCCACGCGGTGGTGAGCGACGGTGTGGAGGTGATGTCCATCAGCGAGGACTCCTACCAGGGCAAGCCCAACCCGCACGCCTGGATGTCGCCGGTGAACGTGCAGATCTACGTGGACAACATGGTGAAGGCCTTCAGCGAGCTCGACCCGGACTACGCCGCGGCCTTCAAAGCCAACGGCGACGCCTACAAGGCCGAACTGCAGGCTGTGCAGGACGAGATGAAGACCAGCCTCGCCGGCCTCCCGGAGAACCAGCGCGCCTTGGTGACCTGCGAAGGCGCCTTCTCCTACCTGGCCCGCGACGCCGGGCTCAAGGAGGTCTACATCTGGGCGGTCAACGCCGAGCAGCAGGCCACCCCGCAGCAGATCACCCGGGCCATCGAGTACGTCAAGGCCAACCAGGTCCCGGCCGTGTTTTGTGAATCCACGGTGTCGGACGCCCCCATGCAGCAGGTGGTTGGTGCCACCGGAGCCAAGTTCGGCGGCGTCCTGTACGTGGACTCGCTGTCCGAAGCGGACGGCCCGGTGCCCACGTACCTGGATCTGATCAGGCACGACGCCGACCTGATCACCAAGGCGCTGGCCGGCGCATCGGCAGGGGCAACAGCCGGAGCAAAGCCATGAGCACCCCCGCCATCCTGGTGGAGAACGTCACCGTCCACTACGGCGAAGTCCTGGCGCTCGATTCCGCGTCGCTCAGCCTGGATGCCGCGCGGATCTGCGGCCTGATCGGCATGAACGGTTCGGGGAAATCCACACTGTTCAAAGTGATCATGGGAATGGTGAAGCCCGACGCCGGCACTGTCCTGATCGGCGGACAGTCACCGTCCAAGGCACGCAAGGAAGGCGGGATCGGTTACGTGCCGCAAAGCGAGGACGTTGACTGGCAGTTCCCGCTGTCCGTCCGCGACGTGGTGATGATGGGCCGCTACGGGCACCAGGGATTCACCCGGCGCCCGTCCAAGGCGGACCGCGCCGCCGTCGACGAAGCCCTGGACCGCGTGGAACTGGGCGAGTATGCCGGCCGGCAGATCGGCCAGCTCTCCGGCGGACAGAAGAAGCGGGCGTTTGTGGCCCGCGGCATCGCCCAGGGTGCCACCATGATGCTCCTGGACGAACCCTTCGCCGGCGTGGACAAACGCTCCGAGGCCACCATCAGCCGCCTGTTGCGCGAGCTCGCAGCCGACGGCTGCACCATCCTGATCTCCACCCACGACCTGCATGCCATGCCGGCGCTGTGCGACGAAGCCGTGCTGCTGATGCGCCGCGTCCTGATGCACGGCGCACCGGAGCTGGTGCTGCAGCCGGAGAACCTGGCCATGGCGTTCGGCCTGGACGTGCTGAACCGCGACCTCCCCGAACCGGACCCCGGCTCCGAAACCGAAACCGAATCCGCCCGCGCCGAGAACAGGGGCTGACCCGTGGACTTCCTGGACATCCTGCTTGAACCGCTCAGTTACGACTTCATGGTCCGAGCCATCGTCACCACGGCGCTCGCCGCCGTCGTCTGTGCTGTCCTCAGCTGCTGGCTGGTGCTGATCGGCTGGTCCCTGATGGGCGACGCCGTCTCCCACGCCGTGCTTCCCGGCGTCGTGCTGGCCTACATTGTCGGGGCCCCCTTTGCCCTCGGCGCCCTGGTGTTCGCGTTGATCGCGGTCACCCTGATCGGCGTGGTCCGCAACACCAGCCGGGTGAAGGAGGACGCCGCCATCGGCATCGTGTTCACCTCGCTGTTTGCGCTGGGCCTGGTACTCATCTCCGTCACGCCCAGCCAGACGGACCTGAACCACATCATCTTCGGCAACCTCCTCGGCGTCAGCATCCCGGACCTCATCCAGGTGCTGGTGCTCGGCGTGGTGGCGTTCGCCATCCTCATCCTGAAGCGCCGCGACCTGACCCTCTACGCCTTTGACCCCACGCACGCCCACGCCATCGGGCTCTCCCCGAAACGGCTTGGCGCGCTGCTCCTGGGCCTGCTGGCGCTGACCTCCGTGGTGGCGCTGCAGACAGTGGGCGTGGTGCTGGTGGTGGCCATGCTCATCATCCCCGGCGCCACCGCCTACCTCCTGACCGACCGCTTCAACCGCATGCTGGTCATCGCCCCGGTGGTCTCGGCCGTGTGTTCCATCGCCGGAATCTACGTGAGCTACTACCTGGACACCGCCTCCGGCGCCATGGTGGTGCTGACCCAGGGTGTGGTCTTCGCCGCCGTCTACCTCTTCAGCCCGCGCCAGGGACTGATCGGGACCCGGCTGGCGAAGGCGCGGCGCAGGAAGGCTGTGGCCCTCGCCGGGTGAGCGGGCTCTGTCCCTCGTGGTTACCGGGCCCATTTCGACGGTTCCCGGCACACTCGATGTTTGTCGCCATCGTAGGTGCAGGGAACCGTCGAAACGGCGTACGACGGCGGCACCTGGCCGGGTGCCGCCGTCGCGCCGTTGTGCAGCTTGACGCCGCGGCGTCGGGCGGGGCAGGCTGGTGCGATGAAGTCCTAACCAGCAGCCCGGCAACGCCGGACTGTTTCCGAAAAACCAGGGCCGCCGTCGAGCGCTGGATGAACCGTCCGGTTCAGCCCCGGCGGCCACACCACGGAACACTGCGAGGACTTCCCTTGACTGAACACCTGAACCTTTCCGACGTCTCCCATGGCTACGGCGACCGCCAGCTCCTGGACCGCATCAGCTTG
The DNA here is from genome assembly GCF_031457335.1 of Arthrobacter sp. BE255. Classification (NCBI taxonomy): domain Bacteria; kingdom Bacillati; phylum Actinomycetota; class Actinomycetes; order Micrococcales; family Micrococcaceae; genus Arthrobacter; species Arthrobacter sp. BE255. Next base: position 90,239 of record NZ_JAVDWK010000007.1, read on the forward strand.
GTCATCAATGCCGGCGAGCACGTGGCGATCGTGGGCGAAAACGGTGCCGGCAAATCCACGCTCCTCCGGATCCTGGCCGGCCTCGAAGCTCCCGACGAAGGCGCTGCCGCCAGCCATGGCCGGGTGGGCTACCTCGCCCAGACGCACGGCCTGCCGGAATCCTTCACCGTGGGGGCGGCCATCGACGCTTCGCTGGAGTCGCTGCGTGCCCTTGAGGCGGAGCTTGACCGGCTGGAGTCCGGGCTGGCCGATGCCGAAGACGACGAGCTGGAAACCTACGGCCGGCTGCAGACCGAGTACCAGCTGCGCGAAGGCTACGCCGCCGAGTCCCGGGTGGAGGCCGCACTGGACCGGCTGGGGCTGGGCGGCCTAGAGCGGAACCGGATTCTGGGCTCGCTGTCCGGGGGCGAACAGGAACGCGTGGCGCTGGCATGCGTCCTGGCCGATCCCGCCGACATCCTGCTCCTGGACGAACCCACCAACCATCTGGATGCCCGCGGAACCGCCTGGCTGGAGGACCGGCTGGCAGCCCACCGCGGCACCGTGGTGGTGGTGTCCCACGACCGCGTGCTGCTCCGCAAGGTGGCCACAACTGTCATCGAGGTGGACGCCGAGCGCCGCGCCGTGACCCGCTACGGCAACGGCTACGACGGCTACCTCCGCGAAAAGGCCGCCGAACGCCAGCGCTGGGTCCAGCAGTACCACTCCTGGATTGATGCGATGGAAGCCGAGAAACTCCAGGCAGACACCGTGGCCGGGACCATGGGCTACGGCCGCAAGCGCGACGGCGACAAGATGAGCTTCGGCTTCAAGGCCGGCACCTGGCAGAAGGCGGCGAGCAGCAAAGTCCGCAACGCCCAGGAACGCCTGCGCCGGCTCGAAGCCAGCCCCGTGGACCGGCCGCCCGTGCCGCTCCGGCTCAACGCGGAACTTGCAGTGGACGCCACGGTTCCTGCCGGGGCGGTGTCTGGGGACCAGGCCGGCGCGGCGCAGGATGGCGCGCCGGTATTGGCTGCCCGTGGTGTCAGTGTCCCCGGCCGGCTGGAAACCACCGACTTCCAGGCCGGCGCCGGCGAGAAGATCCTCATCACCGGGCCCAACGGGGCGGGCAAGTCCACGCTGCTGTCTGTCCTGGCCGGAACCCTGGAACCCGCCGGCGGATCCGTTCAACGGCCCGGACGGATCGGTTACCTGCAGCAGGAACTGGAACTTCCGCAGCGGCCCGCACTCCGGCTGCTGCCGGCTTTCGCAGCAGGCCTCGGCGGAAACATCGATGAGCATGCCGAGGCGCTCCTCCGCCTGGGGCTGTTCCGGACCAGCGAGTTCCACGTCCCGGTGGGCAGCCTCTCCGCGGGCCAGCAGCGCCGGCTGGCCCTGGCGAGGCTGCTGCTGGGCGGCTACGGCACGCTCATTGTGGACGAGCCCACCAACCACCTGGCGCCGGTCCTCGTGGAACAGCTGGAGGCGGCGCTCGCAGAGTTCGCCGGGACCCTGGTGATGGTCAGCCACGACCGCGCCCTCCGGGAATGGTTCGCCGGGTGCGCGCGACGAAGCCGTGAGGCCGGACGAGGCCAGGCAGCACGCGGACACCAGGGCACCCAGCCCGGCCAGGCCGCCGTCGGGCACTGGGTCCGGTATTCCATGGACAAGGGCGTGCTCGCGCCGGCCTGAGGAGGTGGGGCCGGCCCAGCCCGTGGCCGTTTCGACGGTTCCGTGCCCGCTCGACGTCTGCAGCCGTCGTTTCCGCAGGGAACCGTCGAAACGGCGCCGCAAGCCCGTGGAGGCTTCCCCCGGCAACGGTGAGGTTTGCGTTAAGGGAAAGTTACGCAGGGACCGGCAGGCGGAAACATCGGCGGCGGAAGATAGGCCCATACCAGTCTTCCCGCCGGCCGAAAGGATCTGTCCGTGATCGCCAAGAACCTTTTCCTGCAGGGCATCTTCCCGTTTGAGGGCACCGGGCTGGAGAAACCCGTCCCGATCCACAGCGAACTCTCGCACTATGTCCCGGACGGAGTGATCAACCAGGCCCTGTATTTCCGCGGCGGCAACTCCAGCAGTGAACTGATCACGGTGGTCCTGATGCGGAACGGCGTGCCCATGCGCTATTTCCCCATCGGCGCCAAGAGCGATGTCCATGTGCCGCTGCGGGTGGTGGAGGACATCGAAGGCGGCTCGGTAGTGGAGCTTTATCTCGCCGCCCCGGATGGTGTTGGGGGGTCCGTGGTGGTGGATTTGGGCATGGTGGAACACTGATGACCAGCGTGCTGGACCGGCCGCAGGGCAGGCACGCGGGCGCGGTGCCCCGCAGCCGGCTGGTGGTGGTCGGCAACGGGATGGCGGGCGCCCGGGCGGTGGAGGAGATCCTCGCCCGGGGCGGCGCGGACCAGTTCACCATCACCATGTTCGGCGACGAGCCCTACGGCAACTACAACCGGATCATGCTCAGCCACGTCCTCTCCGGCGAGGAAAGCGACGCCGACATCTTCCTGAACGCGCTCTCCTGGTACCGCGAGAACAGCATCACCCTGCACGCCGGGGTCCGCGTTGACCGGATCGACAAGGTCACCAAGCACGTCTTTTCCAACGACGGCAGGGTGACGCCGTACGACACCCTCATCATCGCCACCGGGAGCCGCTCCCACATGCCGCCGATGGACGGGCTTTACACGCCGGGCGGATCCGTGAAGCACGGCGTGTTCGGCTTCCGCACCATCGATGACACCCGCAAAATGGTCCAGCACGCCCAGCAGGACCACCATCGCCGCGCCGTAGTGATCGGCGGCGGCCTGCTGGGCCTGGAGGCTGCCTACGGACTGAAAAGCCACGGGATTGAGGTGGAGGTGGTCCACTCGGGCGGTCACCTCATGAACGCGCAGATGGGGCCCGACGGCGGTGCGGTGCTGCGCAGGAGCGTGGAGGCCCTTGGCATTGGGGTGCATACGTCCAGCCGCACCACCGCCGTCCTCGGCACCGACCGGGTCACCGGCGTCAGCCTCCGCGACCGGGACGACATCGCCTGCGACATGGTGGTGGTGGCCGCCGGAATCCGGCCCAACGTGGACCTGGCCGTGCTGAGCGGGCTGCCGGTGGAACGCGCCATCGTGGTGGATGACCGGCTGCGCGTCCAGGACGAAGACGACATCTATGCCGTGGGGGAGTGCGTCCAGCACCGGGGCGAGGTCTACGGGCTCGTGGCGCCGCTGTGGGAACAGGCCGTGGTGCTGGCCAACCACGTGACCGGCGCCGATACGTCGTCGGCCTACCTCGGCTCCCGGACCGCCACCAAGCTCAAGGTGGCCGGCGTGGAGGTCGCGTCCATGGGGCTGCACGGCCCCGAACTCGACACCGACGAGCACATCGTCTTCTCGGAACCCAGCCGCGGCATCTTCAAGTCCATCGTGGTCCGCGACAACAAGATGGTGGGTGCCACGCTCCTGGGCGACAGCCGGAAGGTGGCCTTCCTGACCCAGGCCTTCGACCGCGGGCTGCCGCTGCCGGAGGAACGGATCGCGCTGATGTTCGACGTCGGCGGGCCGGGTGAGGACGTGGGTGTGGCCGAGCTCGACGACGGCGCCCAGGTCTGCAACTGCAACGGCGTGTCGAAAGGGGCGCTTGTGGCCGCCGTGAAGGGCGGCTGCACCTCTGTCACCGGCGCGATGGACGCCACCCGGGCGGGCAAGGGCTGCGGTTCCTGCAAGCTCCTGGTCAAACAGGTGGTCGAGTGGGCCGCGGACGGCGCCGTGGAGGAGGACCCGGCGGCCAGCTACTACGTGCCCGGGATCCCGCTGGACAAGCCGGCCCTGATGGCCGCCATCCGCAAGCAGGGCCTGCGTTCCGTGTCCCAGGTGTTTGCTGCCCTGGCTCCGGGCAGCGCCGAGGACGCGAAGTCCAAGATGGGCCTTGCCTCGCTGATGAAGATGATGCTTGCGGACCGGTACATCGACGAACGCGACGCCCGATTCATCAACGACCGCGTGCACGCCAACATCCAGCGCGACGGCACGTTCTCCGTGGTCCCGCAGATGAAGGGCGGCGTGACCAGCGTCCAGCAGCTGCGCCGGATTGCCGACGTCGCCGAGAAGCACAATGTTCCGCTGATCAAGCTGACCGGCGGGCAGCGGATCGACCTGCTGGGGATCCCCAAGGAGGACCTGCCGCAGGTGTGGGCCGACCTGGACATGCCCTCCGGGTACGCCTACGGCAAGAGCTTCCGCACGGTGAAGACCTGCGTGGGCAAGGACTTCTGCCGTTATGGCACGGGGGACTCCACCAAGCTGGGGATCGAGATCGAGTCCCGGTTCCAGGGCATCGAGTCGCCGGCCAAGCTGAAGCTGGCGGTGTCCGGCTGCCCGCGGAACTGCGCCGAATCGCTGGTCAAGGACGTGGGCGTGGTGGCCGTGGAAGGCGGCCGCTGGGAACTCTACGTCGGGGGAGCGGCGGGGGCGCACATCCGCAAGGGCGACCTGCTGGCCACCGTGGACGACCCGGAGGAGGTGAAGGTCCTGACCGGCCGCTTTATGCAGTACTACCGTGAGAACGCCAACTGGCTGGAACGGACTTATTCGTTTGTGCCGCGGGTAGGCATCGAACATCTCCGGGCGGTCATTGTCGAGGATTCGGAAGGCCTCGCCGAGGCGCTTGATGCGGCCATGCAGGCGTCGGTGGACAGCTACGTGGACCCGTGGAGTGAACGCGACGACCCGCTTACGCCCGGCCAGTTCCGGACGTCCCTGCCGCTTACAGTCCTTCCCCAGGTGCCGGTCCGATGAGCGCCGACCCGACGAACGCGGATTCGATCACCGCCAGCAGCCACATCCTGGGCCCGGTGGACCAGATCCCGTTCGGAGAGGGCCGGGCCTTTGGAGTGGACGGCGAGCAGGTGGCCGTCTTCCGGCTGCGGGACGGGACCCTGCGCGCCCTGTCCGCGGTCTGCCCGCACAAGGGCGGTCCCATCGCCGACGGAACCATCGACCGGGAAGTCGTGATGTGCCCGCTGCACCAGCACGCGTTCAGCCTGGAAACTGGGTGCTCCAGCACCGGGGCCGAACCTTTGCGCACATACAGCGTCCGGGAGGATGCAGAACAGAACATTGTTCTGCAAAGCCCCGGGATGTGAGCCAATAGTTCGGCTTAACCCGCGCTGGGTGTAGCCCGCGTCACTTGCTGTGGTTCGAATCTTGTAGGATGGGTAGGCCGCGCGAACCTTCGACGTACTGAGACTTTCCATACAGAAAATTCCTTCAAACAACACGAAGCCGAATTTTCGGGATGAAAGTCCGCTGCCAAGGGTGCCGGCCAATCCCCTACCCACAAGGAATTGTTGTGCCTCAAAGTACCCCCACAGATCTCGCGAGCCCGACGGCGCCATCCGCCGTCGTCGACTCCACCCTCAGCGCCGAGGGCTACAAAAAATCCCTGAGCGGCCGCCAGGTCACCATGATCGCCATGGGCGGCGCCATCGGCGTCGGCCTCTTTATGGGTGCCGGCGGGCGGCTGGCCTCCACGGGCCCCGCCCTCATTTTCTCCTACGCCATTGCCGGCGTCATCGCCTACCTGCTGATGCGCGCACTGGGCGAGCTGATCATGTACCGCCAGACGTCGGGTTCGTTCGTCAGCTACGCCGGCGAAATGTTCGGCAAAAAGGGCGCGTACCTGTCCGGCTGGATGTACTTCATCAACTGGGCCATGACCGGCATCGCCGAACTCATCGCGATCGGACTGTACTTCCAGTTCTTCTTCCCCAACGTACCTGTTGAACTGTCTGCCATCGCAGCGCTGCTGCTGCTCGTGGGCGTCAACCTCCTGAGCGTCAAGGCGTTCGGCGAATTCGAATTCTGGGCCTCCTGCCTCAAGGTCGGCGCCATCATGATCTTCCTGGCCGTGGGCACCTTCATGGTGGTCACCAACGCCCAGGTAGGCGACGGCCACGCCTCGGTGAACAATCTCTTCGCGGCCGAAGGCGGGATGTTCCCCAAGGGCGCGCTGGTGATGATCCTGGTCCTGAATGCCGTGATCTTCGCCTACAACGGCATTGAGCTCGTCGGCATTACAGCAGGCGAAATGCAGGATCCGGCCAAGGAAGTTCCCAAGGCCATCCGCGCCGTCGTCTTCCGCATCGTGGTGTTCTACGTCGGCTCAGTGACCCTCCTGGCCATGCTGCTGCCCTCGGACCAATACGTGGCCGGCACCTCGCCGTTCGTCACCGTGTTCGGCCAGATGGGCCTCGGCTGGATGGGCGACGTCATGAACATGATCGTCATCACCGCCGCGCTGTCCTCCTGCAACTCGGGACTGTACTCGATCGGCCGGATCTTCCGCACCATGGCCAACAACGGACACGCACCGGAGTGGCTGACCCGGATGTCCAAGAGCCACGTGCCGTACGCCGCCATCCTGGCCATCGGCGCGGTCTACCTCGTAGGCATCCTGCTGAACATCTGGCTCGGCGGCTCGCACGCCTTCGACCTCGCACTTAACTCCGCCTCGATCGGCGTGATCTTCACGTGGGGCGCCATCTTCGCCAGCCAGATCGCGCTGCGCAAGAAGAAGGGCAAGGTCTCCTCCCTGCCTGCGCCGGGCGGAACCTGGAGCAGCTGGGCCGGCCTGGTTGCCCTGCTGGCCATCACGGTGCTGATCGGCTTCGACACCATGACCAGCAAGACCGGCGAGGTCTTCCACCTCGGCCTCTGGACCCTGGGCACCATCCCGTTCTTCGCGCTGGTCCTGTGGCTGGGCTGGCAGAAGGTCCGGAACAACGAGCCGAAGAGCGAGCTCTTCAGCTAAGGCTTTTCAACTCAAGCAGTACGACGTCGGCGGGTCACCCTCTCGGCGGCCCGCCGTCGTCGTTCTCCCCGGGAGGAACGCGAACGTACAGTTGCGGCCCTTGGGGAGGCGCGAACGTACAGTTGGGGCCCTCTGCGCAGGGCCTCAAGTGTACGTTCGCGCCGAGTCCTTGAGATGCCTAGTACTTGAGGTGTCGGGCGAAGTGGTCTTCGATCCGCTGCCACGCCTCGGGGGTGGACTCGGGGTCCGGGCCGATGCCCATGACCCGCATCAGCGGCCGGAACACCGCGGGGCCGAGGTCGGCGTCGTTGAGGAACGCGTGGCCGGCAGTGGGGAATTCCTTGACGCTGTGCGGGATACCCAGGTTGGTCAGGGCCGCCTCAAGCCTGCCTGCCGCACCCTTGAGGGTCGTGTCCCTGCCGCCGAAGTTGGCCACGATGGGGCAGGCGCCACGGAGCGAGTCCTCAAGGTCGGAAGGCAGCCGGCCGTAGTTCACCGAGGCCGCGTCGAAGCCGTCGCGGGCCACCAGCAGCGCGAATCCGCCGCCCATGCAGAACCCGATCACGCCGGTCTTGCCGTTGGACAGCGGCGAATTGGCCAGCCACTTCCTGGCCGTGGACAGGTCCGTAAAGGGGCGACCGCTCCCTTTGAGCATGCTCCGCATGGTGCTGACCAGGCAGCGGCGGGTGCCGCCGTCGCTGAACAGGTCCAGGGCCAGAGTCAGATAGCCGGCGCGTGCCAGCCGGTCCGCGTGCCGCCGGGTCATGTCGTTCAGCCCGAATGCCTCGTGGATCATGACGACGGCGGGGAACGGGCCGGTGCCGGACGGTGTGGCGAGGTAGCCGCCAAGGGAAGCGGAGCCGCCGGCCGCGGTGCTCTCGGGGCTGAGGTCAACGTGCGTCATGGCCTAAGGGTAGCCGCGGGGCGCAAAATCGCGGGGCACAAAAAGAGCGGCGGCGAATCCCCCATGGGAATCCGCCGTCGCCCGTCTGTGGCCGCTCCGGGGAGCGGCGGGGGGACTAGTGGCGCTTGAACTCGTCCTTGATGTCTTCTCCGACCTTCTTGGCGTCGGCCTTGACCTGGTCCTTCTGGCCTTCAGCCTTGAGGCGGTCGTTGTCCGTGGCGTTTCCGGCTGCTTCCTTGGCCTTGCCGCCCATGTCTTCTGCTGCGTTACTGATCTTGTCTCCGAGGCCCATGGTGGTGCCGCCTTTCGTTTCCGGTGGATCAAACAATGCCTTTTCACCATAACACGAAGCATGCTTACTATTTCAAGTCCCCGGGATACCCCATTATCTGTTGATTGTCGTTGCCCCGGACTAGGCTCGAATCATGGAACACACCACCAGCCTCACCCAGCACATCCACGCGTCGCCGGAAAAGGTCTGGTCCGTCATCTCGGACATTCCAGGCTCGGCGGCCACGCTGTCCGGCATTGATTCCATCCAGATGCTCAGCGAGGGCCCGTATGGCGAAGGGACCCGCTGGAAGGAAACCCGCACCATGATGGGCAGATCGGAAACGGTCGAAATGTGGGTGGCCCAGGCTGACCCGCCGCGCAGCACCACGGTCAAGGCCCTCCAGGGCGGCGCCGACTACACCTCCCGGTTCAGCCTTGCCGAGCGCGACGGCGGCACGGACCTGACGCTGACTTTCGGCGCCGACGTCGTTAAGCCCACCGTGTTCAGCAAGATCACCATGGCACTGTTCGGGAAGATCGGCATGAGCATGACACGCAAGGCGCTGGCCAAGGACCTGGCGGAAATCGCGGCCAAAGCGGAATCGCTCTAGTGGCGGCAAAGGCACCCAAGATCACCGGACCCCGGCTCTCGCCGGTCCTCCTGGAGGACCTTAGGGACGATCCCGCACCGGAATTCGAGCGGGGAGAACGGTACGACGGCGTCCGGTACAGCCGTGCGGCGGCCGACGGTCTCGAGCTCAGCGGCACGGACTTCGCCGAGTGCGAGTTCCAGGGCGTCTCCTTCAACGACACCCAGCTGCGCGGCGCCACGTTCCGCGACTGCATCCTGGCCGAGCTCTATGCCCCCGTGTTCACCGCGGCCCGCACCACCTGGCGCGACGTGCACATCGCGAACCCCCGGCTCGGTTCCGCTGAAATGTATGAAAGCGGCTGGCAGTCCGTGCGGATCGACGGCGGAAAACTGGACTTCCTCAACCTCCGCGGTGCCAAGCTGACCGATGTGCTCATCAGTGACTGCATTATCAACGAGCTGGACCTGGGCTCCGCGGCGGCCACCCGGGTGACGCTGAAGAACTGCACCATCGGCACCCTTGACCTCACGGGCGCCAGGTTGAAGGACTTTGACCTCCGCGGCACCGATTTCCGCACCATCAGCGGCCTGGGCAGCCTCGCCGGGGTCATCATTGACGACTACCAGCTAAGCCTCCTCGCCCCGCTCCTGGCCGCCCATCTGGGAGTTGTGGTTCTCTAGCCTCGTACGGGGAGGGGCGCGAACGTACCTTTGGGGGCCCCGCGAAGGGCCTCAAGTGTACGTTCGCGCTTAGATTCCTTGGTGCCCCTTGCGCGTGCAGTGTAGTCTTTACAGAACGAACGGTCGGTAAGTGGATGGTTTCCCTTGGCCGCCGACGATGACAGTGCCGTTTATCGCGTGAAGGGTGTTTCCATGGCGTCAGCTACCGCAGGACCGCAGGCTTTCCTTGTTGGCGGTGTCCGCACCCCGGTGGGGCGTTACGGCGGGGCCCTGTCCGCCGTCCGCCCCGACGACCTGGCCGCGCTGGTGATCCGGGAGTTGGTGGCCCGGACCGGGCTGGATCCGGACACCATCGACGAGGTCATCCTGGGCAACGCCAACGGCGCCGGCGAGGAAAACCGGAACGTGGCCCGGATGGCCACCCTCCTGGCCGGACTTCCCCTCCACATCCCCGGGATCACCGTCAACAGGCTCTGCGCCTCGGGCCTGAGCGCCATCATCCAGGCCAGCCAGATGATCAAGTCCGGCGCCGCGGACATCGTGATCGCCGGCGGGGTGGAGTCCATGAGCCGCGCGCCCTGGGTCCAGGAAAAGCCTTCCGCCGCTTTTGCCAAGCCCGGCCAGATCTTCGACACCTCCATCGGCTGGCGCTTCGTCAACCCGCTCTTCCAGAAGGGCGCCCTCGCCCGGGACGGGAAGATGACCTACTCGATGCCGGAAACCGCCGAGGAAGTGGCCCGGGTAGACGGCATCACCCGGGAGGACGCCGACGCCTTCGCCGTACGCTCCCACGAACGCTCCCTCGCCGCCATCGCGGCGGGACGCTTCAAGGACGAGATCGTCCCCGTCACGGTCAAATCCCGCAAGTCCGAAACAGTTGTGGACACCGACGAAGGCCCCCGCGCCGGCACCACCCTGGACGTCCTCGCCGGCCTCCGGCCCGTCGTTGCCGGCGGCGCCGTGGTCACCGCGGGCAACTCCTCCACGCTCAACGACGGCGCCTCCGCCATCATCGTCGCGTCCGAGGCCGCCATCGAGCGTCTGGGCCTGACACCCCGGGCCCGCATCATCGACGGCGCCTCCGCCGGCTGCGAACCCGAAATCATGGGCATCGGTCCCGTCCCCGCCACCCAGAAGGTCCTCAAGCGCAGTGGCCTCAGCGTCGGTGACCTGGGCGCCGTCGAACTTAACGAAGCCTTTGCCACGCAGTCGCTGGCCAGCATGCGGCGGCTGGGCCTGGACCCGGAGATCGTGAACAACGACGGCGGCGCGATCAGTTTGGGGCACCCGCTGGGTTCCAGCGGCTCGCGGATCGCCATCACCCTGCTGGGCCGGATGGAACGCGAGAACGCCAGGATCGGCCTCGCCACCATGTGCATCGGCGTGGGCCAGGGCACCGCGATGCTGCTGGAGCGCGTGTAATGGCCGCCCCGGACCTCGCGGCCGGACACTTCAGCACCCTGCTGGTCGAGGAGCGTGAGGACCGTGTGGTGGTCCTGCTCAACCGCCCCGAGGTGAGGAATGCCATCGACCAGCAGATGGTGGATGAGCTGCACGTGGTCTGCGCCGCGCTGGAGCAGAATCCCAAGGTCCTGATCATCGCCGGCGTGGACGGGGTGTTCGCCTCAGGGGCGGACATTGCCCAGCTTCGTGAGCGGCGCCGGGACGACGCCCTGCAGGGCATCAACTCCACGATTTTCGTCCGGATTGCCAAGCTGCCCATGCCGGTCATTGCCGCACTGGACGGCTACTGCCTGGGCGGCGGCGCCGAGCTCGCCTACGCCGCCGACTTCCGGATCGGAACCCCGAGCGTCCGGATCGGCAACCCCGAAACCGGACTGGGCATCCTCGCCGCGGCCGGGGCCAGCTGGCGCCTGAAGGAACTCGTGGGCGAGCCGCTGGCCAAGCAGATCCTGCTCGCCGGCCTGGTGCTCCGGGCCGAAGAAGCCCTGGCAGCCAGCCTCATCACTGAAATCCACGAGGCACCGGACCTGATGGACGCCGCCCACAACCTGGCTGACAGGATCGGCCGGCAGGATCCGCTGGCAGTGCGGATCACCAAGGCCGTGTTCCACGCCCCGGCCGAGGCACACCCGCTGATCGACCAGCTGGCGCAGGGGATCCTCTTTGAATCCCAGGCCAAATTCGACCGCATGCAGGCTTTCCTCGACAAGAAGCTCGACAAGAAATCAGAGAAGAAGAAACCATGACGAACCCGAACCTCCCCTCCACCGTCGGCGTCCTCGGCGGCGGCCGCATGGGCGCGGGAATCGCGCACGCCTTCCTCATCAACGGCGCCAACGTCCTGGTGGTGGAACGCGATGAGGCGTCCGCCGAAGCCGCCCGGGAACGGGTGGAATCCGCAGCCGCCAAGAGCATCGAACGCGGAGCAGTTGACGGCAACCTTGACGAGATGGCCTCGCGGCTCACAGTCACGGTGGACTACGACGACTTCAAGGACCGGAAACTGGTGGTCGAGGCCGTTCCGGAGGACTGGGACCTGAAGGTCACCTCGCTGCGCGGCATCGAGGAGCGGCTGGCTGACGACGCGTTCCTGGCGTCCAACACCTCCTCCCTGTCCGTCAACGGGCTGGCCCGCGAACTGAAGCGGCCGCAGAATTTCCTCGGCCTGCACTTCTTCAATCCGGTCCCGGCCTCCACGCTTATCGAGGTGGTGCTCGGCGAGCAGACGTCCCCGGACCTGGCCGCCCACGCGAAAAGGTGGGTGGAGGCACTCGGCAAGACCGCCGTCGTCGTCAACGATGCTCCGGGCTTTGCCTCATCACGCCTGGGCGTGGCCATCGCGCTGGAGGCGATGCGCATGGTGGAGGAGGGTGTGGCGTCCGCGGAGGATATCGACGCCGCCATGGTGTTGGGCTACAAGCACCCCACCGGCCCGCTGAGGACTACGGACATCGTTGGCCTTGATGTGCGGCTGGGCATCGCCGAGTATCTGCATTCGACGCTGGGGGAGCGGTTCGCGCCGCCGCAGATCCTGCGCGACAAGGTGGCCCGCGGCGAACTGGGACGGAAGACTGGCAAGGGCTTTTTCGACTGGCCTGAGTAGGATTTTCGGGTGACCCTCTTTGAACCCCTCACCCTGACCGGCAGGCACGTCATCCTGGAGCCCCTGAGCCAGTCCCACCACGACGGCCTGGTGGCGGCGGCGCAGGATGGCGAGCTGTGGAACCTCTGGTACACGTCCGTGCCTGCGCCGGACGGGATGGCCGCGGAAATCCGCCGCCGCCTCAACCTGCAGGAGCAGGGGTCCATGCTGCCGTTCACCACGCGTCTGATCGATCCTGCCACCGGCGCCCCGGGGCGGATCATCGGGATGACCACCTACATGAATATCGACGCCGGCACGCCCCGCGTCGAGATCGGCTCCACCTGGAACGCAGCGTCAGTACAGGGCACCGGAACCAACCCGGATTCGAAGCTGCTGCTTTTGGGCCACGCGTTCGAGACCCTCGGCTGCCCGGCAGTCGAGTTCCGGACGCACTGGCTCAACCACCAGTCCCGGGAAGCGATAGCCCGGCTGGGTGCCAAGCAGGACGGCGTGCTGCGCAACCACTCGCGCACCGCTGATGGCGTGCTGCGGGACACCGTGGTGTTCTCGATCCTCGAGCACGAGTGGCCTATGGTCCGGAACGGCCTGGAGTACAGGCTCGCCAAGCGCCGGTAGGGCGCCTGGCGGGCCTGTGCAGGTCAGCGCCGTGCCAGCGCTTGGAGGTTCACCACAGCGGTGAGGGCATCGGAGTAAGCATCATGTCCGGCCGCATTGGGGTGGAAGGTGTCATCGGCGAACTCAATGGGTGGCACAAGGTCCAGAACGATCCATTGCTGCAGGGTGTTGGCCGCATGTGGGGCGAACGGTGTTGTGACATCGATGTATTGTGCGTTGGCTTTGGACACTGCGTTGGCCTCGGTAACAGCTGCAGCGATGGTGGCGTTCAAGGCGCCAGTACCTGCGTTGACCAGGGCCTGGCTCTCCACCGAGATCAGCGGAATCCCGCCCACGGGATCAAACAGGAGCGGGTAACCAAACACTGCGATCTTGGCGCGAGGGGCAGCTCGGTGGATTGCGGTCAGCGCTTTGACGAGATTTGCCTTTATTGCGGGCAACTTCGCGCTCGCCCCCAGGACAACCTGCTGGCAGGCCTCGGAAGTGGAGAAGGCGCAGGTGAACAGGACGGTGTTGAAATCAAGGTCATTCGCCCCCGCAGTCAGCGTAACGAGTTCGGTACGGCCCGAGAGTCCGCCAGAGCTGGTCAGGGCTGCGATCTGCCCCATGACGCTGGGGACGATGCCTGATGCCTTTGCGTCCAGGAGCGCGCCGTGGCATGCCCCATTGATGACCTCGTCAACAATGGCCAGGTCCTTAAGGTTGTCGACGTAACCACCAGCTGTCTGGTCGCAGGGAAAATTGGGGATGAACGGCCCGGCTCCGGTCCCGGCGGTGTAGGAATCACCAACGGCAACAAGGTCAACGTCGGGAACCGGCGGCGCCGCATCGGCCGGTATAGCGGTAAAGCCTAGTGCCATGGCGAAAACGGCGAGGCCTGCCGCAAAAGCCGGGCGCCGCCGTCGTACTGCTGGGTTTGTCATTGGGGTTCCCCTTAGCTGATCAAGTGCACGGGTGAGTATGTGCCACGGTACGCCTGCGCCGGGCGACGGTCACTGGCCCGGCGTACCCTAATTTTTGGCCGACACTACCTATTCCTGCGCGTGCAGCGTTCACCGGCGTGTGGTTAGCTGTCCGGATGGAGAAACCTGGCGGACCCCTGGACTGGGACGGGGCCGTAAATGGCTGGCACGTGGCCGGCGGCGTCTACCGGATGGGCCGCCGCGAATGGCTCACGGCGGCGGGCTGGCAGAACGCGTTCGACGACGGCATCCGCACCGTGGTGGATCTCCGTAACGCGCGTGAAGCCCGGCGCCGGGACACCGACCCCGCCGTGGCAGAGGCGGCCTGGTCCGGCGTGCAGATCGTGTCCGCGCCCACCGAGGAACCCGATGACCCGCGGTTCACCGCCCTGTGCGGGCCGTACCTGAACGACCCCGCCCACTATGTCCACAATGTCCGGCTGTTTCCGGAGCACATCGTCGCGGTATTTCGCGCCATCGCCGATTCCGCATCCGCCGGCGGGGTTGTGGTCCACTGCGCGGCGGGCCGGGACCGCAGCGGCATGGTGGCCGCCATGCTGCAGGACCTGGCCGGCGATTCGGACGGGCAGATCGCCAACGGCTACGCGCAGGCTGCCCGCGGCATCAACGAGCGATACCGTACGCACGGGCCGCCGCACGACCGCGAACGCTACCTCGAGGAATCCGAACTGGCGCCTGTGCTGGAGGAACGTGGCCGCGCCGTGGTGGCCTTCGTCCGGGACCTGGACACTGAGAGGTTCCTGCTGCGGCACGGTCTCACCGACGCTGAACTCCACGCTGTCCGGTCCGTCCTCGGCGTCACGGTGGCTCGATGAAATCTGGACCATATCTGGGGGCTGGTTTGAAGCGGATTCTGACAATTGGTGCGGCGGCAGGCCTGATGCTGGGTTCGGCGCTGGCGGCTGGCCCGGCGTCGGCCGAAACGGCGGTTGCTCCAGTAGCGGGCGACGGACTCCATGGCGGCATGTCCGCCAAGGCCGGTGTCAGCGACGCCGGCTTGGCCGAAGCAATCTACCGGGACCTCGGCCTCACCCCGGAGGAGTTCATTGCGGCGGGCGAGCTTGGCCGGCAGGCCGCGGAGGCTGCAGCGGCGCTCCGCGGCGTCCCCGGCTACACCGGCACTCGCCTGCAGGACGGCCGCATCCTGGTCAGCGGCTCCGGGCCGGAGCTGGAGGCAAGGGTGGCGGAGCTCGCCGCCACGACTCCCGCCTTGGCCCTCGAGCCACCTGCCCCGGAGGCCGCCGACGGAACGCCCGACACCACCGGAACCGAACTGGCCCTCAGTACGCAGCAGCTTTTCCAGGCCTACGTCCGGGAGGTGGGACCGCAGGGCCTGCAGGCCGTGGCCTACTCCGACGGGAAATTTGTCATCCGCACCGGCGGAACCAATGCCGCCGAATCGACTGCGGGCAGGACGCTCCCTGGGGGTTCCCCGGCGGCAGCGGCCGGGAAGATGTCCGCCGAGGACTTTGTGGCCCGGTTTGCCAACGTAAAGCTCGACGCCGGCACGGACCTCGCGCCGGAAGCGGACCTCGTGGGCGGCCAGGGCTATTTCGCCGATACCGGCGAGATCTGTTCCACGGGCTTCTCTGCATTCGACCCTGACGGCCTGCCGTCGGTCCTCACCGCGGGGCACTGTTCCGACGACGGTGCCGCGCAGCAGGCCGCCCTGGAATTTCCGGCCTGGACACAAGCCGGACCGTTGGGGACCTTCGGGTTCAGCCAGTTCGGCGGCCCCGGCAACACCAGCATCGTGGGGGACGAGGACAACCCCGGCAACGTGGGGACAGACATTGCCGTGATCGGCTCCATGGCGGCGGGACTTGAACCGCAGCCCGCCGCCAGCACCTGGAATGATCCGTCCCAGGCCGGCCCGGACGTCAAGATCATCGGCACCGCGGCCCCTGTGGAGGGACAGCCGGTATGCCGCTCCGGACGGACCTCCGCGTGGTCCTGCGGCACGATCGACGAGGTGGGCATCTACGTGGTCCAGGGCCGCTCCGGCAATCCCGCGGACCTGAGGGCCTTCAGCGGGTTCCTGTCGTTCGCCGTCCAGTCCAGCGGCGGCGACTCCGGCGGCCCCTGGCTCAGCGGCAACTATGCGGTGGGCATCCACGCCGCGGGGGAGGGCGCCGGCGCGCCGGTGAACTTCGCGGTGGCCGCCACTCTGGACGATGCCCTGGCGGTCCTCCCCGGCTACCAGTTGGAACTCTTCCTCAACAAGCCCACGGTGACAGCTCCCGCCCCCGGCGGGACGTTCGAGCCCGGGCAAACCGTCACCGGGACCGTGCCCGCAGCCCCCGCCTCCGCCGTCGCGGCCGGGTCCGCCGTCCGGATCACCGTCCCCGGGCAGGCACCCTTCGACGTGCCCGTGGACAGTGCGGGGAACTGGCAGTTCACGGCGCCTGAGGATGCCCCCGCGGCTGCCTCCGGAGCGCTTAGCTTCACCGCCGAAACCGTCAACGGCTTCAGCGCCTCGGGGGCTGTCGCCTTCGAGTTCGCGCCGGCAGGAGCGGGGACCCCGGACCCGCTGCCGCCCGTCGTAGAACCGGCACCGCAACCTCCGGTCACCGAACCGGATCCCGCCCCGCCGGCGGCGGAAGCACCCCTCACCCCCAGTACGGTGGCCCCGGCAGGTGCCGCGACCGTCGTCGAACCTCCAGCTGCCACCGCTGCGGGCACCGGTCTGGCGAACACAAGACTGGCCAACACCGGAGCCGACGGCCCGCTGACCGCAGCGGGCGCAGCGCTGGCGGCCATCGCCGTCGGCGGTGTCCTGATGGTGCTGGTCCGGCGCCGGAAGAAGCGCCGTACCCCCCGCCCCTAGAACGCTCTCTCACTTTTCGCAAGGATTCGGGTAACGCTCTCTCACTTGTCTCCATGGATCTGGCGACGCCCCCGCACGTTTTCGGGTGCAAGCGACGGCAGATCGGCGGAGCGGGGTGCGCGGCTACTTTTCCGGTCCAGCAGCAGGTTGGTGATGCGCATGGTGCAGAGCCGCTGGCCGGCGTCGTTGGTGATCAGGACTTCGTGCGTGGTCAGAGTGCCGCCGAGGTGGATGGGCGTCGCGGTGATGGTGATCTGGCCGTCGCGCGCGGAGCGGTGGTGCGTGGCGGAGACGTCCACGCCCACGGCCGTCTTGCCCATGGTGCTTGCGTGGATGACGGCGGCCCAGGAGCCCACAGCCTCGCCCACCGCCAGGGATGCGCCGCCGTGGAGCAGGGCGAACGACTGCCTGTTGCCCTCCACCGGCATCGTGGCCACCACGCGCTGAACGGATTCCTCCACGATCTTCACGCCCATCTTCTCGTCGAGTTCGCCCAGGGTGATCTTCCAGAGCGCGGCGTCGGCGACCTCCGGGGCTGAGTCGGTGCTGTCCGGGGATGGGGCGGTCATGGGTTCTCCTTTGTGGCATTGCTGGAAGTTCTAGTGTGCGGCACGGGACATTCATGTACTGTAGGTATATTACCGAACGGCCGGTCAGTAATGTTCTGACCGACTTTGTTTGTCCCCGTGTTGGAAGGACCCGTCAACGATGACCACCACCGCAACAGCTGAAGCCACAGTCGACACCGTAGAGACCGTCCCCAGTTTTGTGCAGGACTCCTGGTGGACTCCCGACGCCGGTTCGGCAGCTTCCGCCGTCCCCGTCCGGGATGCGAGCACCGGCGAAGTCCTGGCCAAGGTGAGCACCAACGGACTGGACCTCGCCGCCGTCGTGGATTACGGCCGCACCACCGGCCAGACGGAACTCGGCAAGCTGACGTTCCACCAGCGCGCGCTCAAGCTCAAGGAACTGGCGCAGTACCTGAACGCCCGCCGCGAACACTTCTACACGTTCTCGGCCCAGACCGGCGCCACCAAAATCGACTCGATGATCGACATCGACGGCGGCATCGGCGTCCTCTTCACCTTCGGGTCCAAGGGCCGGCGCGAGCTGCCCAACTCGCAGGTGGTCGTGGACGGCCCCATGGAGGTCCTGTCCAAGGACGGCTCGTTCGTGGGCGAGCACATCTACACCCGCATCCCGGGCGTGGCCGTGCAGATCAACGCGTTCAACTTCCCCGTCTGGGGCATGCTGGAGAAACTCGCCCCCGCCTTCATCGCCGGGGTTCCCACCATCGTCAAGCCCGCCACCCCCACCGGCTATGTGGCCGCGGCCGTGGTGAAGGCGATCATCGAATCCAACATCCTGCCCAAGGGCGCGCTGCAGCTGATCTCCGGCTCGGTCCGCGGCCTCATGGACGTGCTCGACTACCGCGACCTGGTGGCGTTCACCGGGTCCGCATCCACGGCGCTGTCGCTGAAATCGCACCCCAACGTGGTCAAGGGCGGCGTCCGCTTCACCTCCGAGACGGACTCCCTCAACGCCGCCATCCTCGGCCCGGACGCCGTGGAAGGCACACCGGAGTTCGACGCCTTCATCAAGTCCGTGGTCACCGAAATGACCGTCAAGGCCGGGCAGAAGTGCACCTCGATCCGCCGGACCATCGTCCCGCAGGAGCTGGTGCCGGCAGTTTCCGCCGCGATCGGCAAGCGCATCGAGGAGCGGGTGGTCCTTGGTGACCCGCGCGCCGAGGGCGTCACCATGGGCGCCCTGGCGTCCCTGGAGCAGCTCGCCGACGTCCGGGCCGCCGTGCAGTCCATGCTCGACGCCGGCGGTGAGCTGGCGTACGGAACGCTCGATTCGCCGTCGGTCACCTCCGCGGACGGAACCACCGGGGTGGTGGAGGGCGGCGCGTTCATGTCCCCGGTCCTGCTGAGCTGGGCCAACCCGGAAACGGAGGCGATCCACTCGCTGGAGGCCTTCGGTCCCGTCACCTCGGTGATCGGGTACACGGACCTGGCCGACGCCGTCCGCCTCGCCGCCCGCGGCGGCGGCTCGCTGGTGGCCTCGGTCTGCACCAACGATCCCGCGGTGGCGCAGGAACTCGTCATGGGCATCGCGGCCCACCACGGCCGCGTCCTGATGCTTAACCGCGAGGACGCCCGTTCGTCCACCGGGCACGGATCGCCGGTGCCGCACCTGGTCCACGGCGGCCCCGGCCGGGCCGGCGGCGGCGAAGAACTGGGCGGCATCCGCTCGGTCATGCACCACATGCAGCGCACCGCCATCCAGGGGTCGCCCAACATGCTCACCGCCGTCACGGGTGTCTGGCACACGGGCGCCGACCGGAACTTCACTGTGGATTCAGAGGGGGCGCACCCGTTCCGGAAGCCGCTGGCTTCGTTGCGGATCGGTGACGCCGTCCGGTCCGACCTGCGACAGGTCACCCTGGAGGACATCACGGCGTTCGCCAACTCCACCGGGGACACGTTCTACGCGCACACCAACCAGGAGGCAGCGGAAGCCAACC
This sequence comes from Arthrobacter sp. BE255, assembly GCF_031457335.1. NCBI lineage: Bacteria > Bacillati > Actinomycetota > Actinomycetes > Micrococcales > Micrococcaceae > Arthrobacter > Arthrobacter sp. BE255. The sequence continues at coordinate 109,497 of NZ_JAVDWK010000007.1, forward strand.
CGTTCTTCCCCGGCATCGTGGCGCACGGCTACCTGCTGCTTGCCTGGGGTGCAGGGCTGTTCGTGGAGCCGGCGCCGGGCCCCGTCCTGGCCAACTACGGGCTGGAGAACCTGCGCTTCATTACCCCTGTTGCCGCCGGGGACTCGATCCGGGTGACCCTCACCGCGAAGAAGATCACCCCGCGCGAGACCGACGAATACGGCGAGGTGGCCTGGGACGCGGTCCTGACCAACCAGAACGACGAAATCGTGGCCACCTACGACGTCCTCACCCTCGTGGAGAAGTAAGTCCCCTCGCCCCAGGGGACGCTCTCTCACTTCCTGCGGGTTTTTCCCGGACGCTCTCTCACTTCCTGCTGCTCCCTCCCGGGGCTCCCCTCGTGGGGGAGCTCCGGGAGGGGGAGCACTGGGTGGGCGGGAACGCCCTTCCCGAGCGCATAGAGCCGCCGCACTGACCAGCACAGCAGCACCACCAGCAGGAGATTGCGGATGGTCAGCACAAGGACCGCAAGGGGATGGCCGTTGCTGAGCGGATTGAACAGCACCGGGAAGACGAAAAAGGTAGCGACGGCGATGATCATCACCAGGGCGGCCGGAACGCGCCATGCCTTCCAGCTGTAGGCCAACCCCACGGCCACGGCGGGACCCAGCCACAGCACGAACTGCGGCGAGCCCACCTTGTTGAACACGACGAAGGCAGTTGCCAGGGTCAGCGAACCCACGAGCAGCAGCTCCGTGCGGTCAGCGCCGCCCCTTTGCTTGCCGTTGTGCAGGGCCCAGAAAATCAGGCCAGCCACCGTGAAAGCGGCCAGGAGAAGCAGCGGCTGCATCAGGACGGACATGAATTCAGTCCCCGGCCCGTCCACCTGCATGGAGCCGATCCCCACGTTCAGGTAGGTCCGCGAACCTTCGACGCCCAGCACTGAAAGCCACACCCACGGCGTGCTGAAGGTGGCTTCAAGCTGCATGCCGCGGTCGCCCTGCAGCGTCAGGAAATTCAGCAGCTTGGGCAGCCAGCCCATCACGACGGCGAGTCCCACCGCCAGTGCCGTGACCGCGATCCCGGCCGCCACCAGCCGCACCCGGTTCCTGCTCACCGCGAACAACGACAGCAGCACCGCGGCCGGCCAGACCTTGATCCAGGTGCCCACGCTGAGGAGCACAGCGGCGACGAAGGGTGCCGACACACCAAAGGCCAGGGCGACGAGGACAACCGGGGCCGTCACCCCATCAACGCGTGAGAACCCTACGAAGCCCAGCGCCGAGAGGAACAGCAGCCACCACCAGGCTGCCCTGATCGCATGGTGATCCCGGCCCCACCTGGTCAGCTTGGCCAAGGCAAGGCCGTTGAGCAGCGCGACCATGAGGACCCATCCGGTGAAATACAGCTTGGGTCCGACGACCCCGGCCAACGCCATGGGCACCACTGCCAGGATGGGATACACCGAAGCACTGGGGCCGCCGGTGGGATTCTCGCTGCTGAAGCCGGAAATCATCCAGTCGCGGTAAATGGCAGTATCGCCGAGGGCTGCCCCCCGCAACGAAAAGGCCAGGGAAAAAGCGAGGAAGGCCAGGTGGATGACCAGGTAGCCCCAGAGCAGGCCGGCGCGCGAATTCAAGGCCCGTTCCCACCGTGCCGGGACCACCCGTGACCGGAGCCGGGAGAGTTTGCTGAAGATCAGGTCAGTGGAGATGGGACTACCTCGAAACTGGCATGCTGGCTGTGCTGGGCATAGTGGCCAGTTTCTCACGAATGGCCGGGGGCGCGTCGTGCAGGTACTGCGAGAGGGTCCTGGATTTAGCGACAGGTACTGCGAGAGGGTCCTGGATTTAGCGACAGGTACTGCGAGAGGGTCCGGGATTAAGCGACAGGTACTGCGAGAGGGTCCGGGGTCTTTCCGGGCCGCTGAGGCGTAAAATTTCCTCCGTAGGAGGTGGCGAAATGAACCTAGCCCTGAACACAGCCACAACCATCCTGCCAGTCGATGATGCAGCACGCGCCCGGAGTTTCTACACCGAAAAACTCGGACTCCCGCACCACGGAATGACAGACGATGGAAGCGAATTACTCGGTAGCGACGGCGGCCCGATGCTGCAGTTGATGCCGGTCTCGGACGGAAAGCACTCCGCCCACACCGCCCTCAGCTTCGAGGTGCGCGACATTGAGCGGATCGTTCAGGACATGGAAGCCAAGGGCGTCCGGTTCCAGGATTATGACCTGCCCAACCTGAAGACGGAGAACCACATCTGTACCACGGACTCCGAGAAGTGCGCCTGGTTCATGGACACGGAGCACAACATCCTCTGCGTCCACGAAACCCTGGGAACGCAGATGGAGTACCAGCTCTGACCTGAATACTGTGCCGCCTGAATACAGGCCCGGCAACGGCCGCAGGAGGGGCGTCCCAGCGAACGGGGACTCCCCTCCTGCCTGGTTATCCTGCAGGCGCCAACGTGCCGGCGCGGCGTCTAGGATTCAGCGCCGCCGTGGATGCCATTGTCGCTGCTGTCATCAGACGGGCCGGTGCCGGTATCGGTCAGGTCCATGTTGCCGCGCGCTTCCTCCATGGTGGGTCCGCCCCGAGGCACGCTGTACGTGTCCGGGCGGACTCCGTGTGACTGCTCCTCGATCAGTGCCTGCTCCTCGCTGAAGCGGATGGCGTTCGCCTCGTCGCCCGCGTCGCCCTGGATGTCCTCCCGAAGACTGGAGGGGTCGGGAACAACAAAGCCGGGATCCGGTTCCTTGTGGTGCGTCATGACTAACCTTTCCTTTGTTGGGATGAGCGTGTGGAATTAGCGGCTGGCCGGCCGTTCGGAAAGTTGGGCTTTTACATCCAGGCTCTCGTTGCCGCGCTTGACCGTGAATCCCACGGTGTCGCCCGGGTTGCGTTTCCTGAGCTCGGCAAGCAGTTGCTCGGGGCTGTCCAACCGCACGCCCTCCATGGACTCCAGGACATCGCCCGGGCGGATTCCGGCGGCCCCGGCCGGCCCGTCGTCGGCAACGGAAAGGACGACGACGCCGGAGTTGGCGTCGGTGCCCAGCTGCTCGGCAATCTGCCGGGTCAAGTCGCCCGGCGTGAGCCCGAGATAGGCGTGCTCGGCGGTGCCGTCCGCAAGCAGCTCTTCGGCCACTTCTACGGCGGTGGCCGCCGGAATCGCGAAGCCCAGTGCCACCGCACCGGACGACGGCGGGATGTAGGCCTCGCTGATGCCGATGATCTCGCCGCGCATGTTAATCACGGCCCCGCCGGAGTTGCCCGGGCTGATGGGCGCGTCGGTCTGGATCAGGTCCACCAGGGACAGGCTGTCCTGGGCCGACCCGGGAATGGACCGGTGCAGGCCAGAAATGATGCCCGCGGTGGCAGTGTTCTCAAAACCCAGGGGCGAACCCAGAACAACGGCTCCTTCCCCGACCTTGGGAAGCGTGGTCTGGTAAGTGGGTTTGGGCAAGCCGGTGCGCTCCGCCTGCACCAGGGCAAGGTCTGTAACCGGGTCGGTCGCCTTGACCGTGCCGGACACGCGCTGGCCGTCCGCGAAGGCCACCTCCACCTTGGTTTGGCCGCGGATGACGTGCTCGTTGGTGAGGATCAGGCCGTCCTCGGAGTAGACCACGCCGCTGCCCAGCCCGTCCTCGGTGAAGATGGTGACCACGGAGGGGGAGAGGTTTTCCACGATCTCCGTGATCGGGGTGGACGCGTCCGGGCCGGCGCTCTGCTCAGGGGATGCTGAGGTGGAGGACCGCGCGGCCGTTGTGGCGGTGGACGGAGTAGGCGAGGGCGACGGCGACGTGCAGGCACCCAGTGACAGTCCTGCAGCGACCAGCAAGGGCAGAAGCGCGGCGTTGCAGCGCAGGGAACGGTGGCCGGTGGTACTGGCATGCGGCTTCAAGGAAAACCTCCCCGGGGACGCTGGATTCCTTCCACCGTAGCCGGGGAACGGCAGTAATACCAAGCACCCTTATCATCTGACCTGTCCCGGACAGATTTGCCCGGGGTGCTAGGCCTGCGCGTGGAGCCCGTCGAACGCGATGGTGATGACGTCGTCGGCCAGCTTTTCAGGTGAGAGCGAGCCGCCCGGTTTGTACCATTCCACGATCGAGTTGATGGTGCCGAACAGCAGCCGCGTCACGGTCCGCGGGTCGATGTCCTGCCGCAGCGAGCCTTCGTCCCGGGCAGCGGAGATCAGTTCCGCCACCTTGTGGTCGAAGGCGCGCCGCCGTTCCAGGGCGTCGCGTTCGATCTCCGTGTTGCCCCGCAGCCGCAGCAGCAGCGTGACGAACGGCAGCCGGTCCACCAGCACCGCCACGGTCTGCCGGAGCACAAATTCCAGCCGTGCGTCGGCGGCCCCGGACTTCGCTTCGGGGCGCTCCAGGATGGCCTCCAGGCCGCCCAGTGCGTGGTCCAGGGCGAGCTTCAGGAGGTCGCCCTTGGACGGCACGTGGTGGTAGATCGCCGACTTGGAGATGCCCAGGTTCTCGGCCAGGATGCCCATGGACGTGGCGTCATAGCCGTGCCGGTTGAAAACGTCGACGGCGATGACCAGGACCGACTGCTGGTCATAGCCGGGACGGCCGCGCTTGGTGGGGGCTTCGGGGCTGGATACTTCGCTGCTGGGCATAGTGGCTAGTTTCTCATGAACGGTCGGTCAGTCGGTGCAGGCCGGGACGGCAGGTCAGCCCTTCGGCCGCAGGTCGTAGATCCGGCGCAGCTTGCCGTTGGACCGCTCCAGCGACCCCGGCTCCACCACGTCCACGGCGCACGAAGAACCGACGTGGATCTTGATTTGTTCCTTCAGGGCGCGCGCCGCCGTCGCGCTCTGCTCAGGGGTGACGGCGTCCCGGCGTTCGATCCGGACGGTCAGCTGGTCCATCCGCTGGCCTTCCGGGCGGGTGAGTTCGAGCTGGAAGTGCGGGCTCAGTTCGGGGATCCGCAGCGCGATTTCCTCGATCTGGGACGGGAATAGGTTCACGCCGCGGAGGATGATCATGTCGTCACTGCGGCCGGTTATCCGGCCCATCCGGCGGTGCGCGGGGCGTGCGGTGCCGGGCAGCAGGCGGGTGAGGTCCTTGGTGCGGTACCGGATGATCGGCAGCGCCTCCTTGGTGAGCGACGTGAACACGAGTTCGCCGTGTTCGCCGTCGCGCAGCACGTTCTCCTTGCCCACCACGGGGTTGAAGGCGTCGATGATTTCGGGGCGGAAGTGGTCCTCCCAGATGTGGCTGCCGTCCTGCGTCTCCACTGCCTCGCCGGCGACGCCCGGGCCCATCACCTCGGACAGGCCGTAGATGTCGCAGGCCTTGATGTTCATGGTGACCTCAAGCTCGTGCCGCATCTCCTGGGTCCACGGCTCGGCGCCCAGGACGGCGTACTTGAGCGATGTGGAGGCGGGGTCGATGCCCATGTGCGCCATGGCGTCGGCGATGGTCAGCAGGTACGTGGGCGTGGCCAGGATGGCGTCGGGCCGGAAGTCCTGGATGAGCTGGATCTGGCGTTCGGTCTGGCCGCCGGACATCGGGATCACGGTGCAGCCGAGTGCTTCGGCGCCGGCGTGCGCGCCCAGCCCGCCGGTGAACAGGCCGTAGCCGTAGGCGTTGTGGACCTTCATCCCGGGCCGGACGCCGGAGGCGCGCAGCGAGCGGGCCACGAGCTTGGCCCAGTCGGCCAGGTCCTGCTTGGTGTAGCCGACGACGGTGGGCCGGCCCGTGGTGCCGGAGCTGGCGTGCACGCGGGCTACTTCGCTCTGCGGCACCGCGAACATGCCGAACGGGTACTCCGCGCGCAGGTCTTCCTTGGTGGTGAACGGGAAATTGCCGAGGTCGGCCAGTTCGCGCAGGTCGGTGGGGTGGATGCCGGCGTCGTCGAACTTGCGCTTGTACAGCGGCACCCGGTCGTAGGCGTAGGCCAGGGTGTGCTGCAGGCGGCTGAGCTGGAGGGCCTCGAGCTCGTCGCGGGAGATGGTTTCCTCGTAGTCCAGGACGGCGTCGGTGGCGGTGGTTGGCTGGGAGGTGGGTGTTTCGGGGGCGTGGAGGGTCATGGTTTCCTACTTCTTGGGGATGGTTCGGCTGCGTCCGCGGAACTCGGCAATGAGTTCGCCCGGGGTGCCGGAACTGGGTTCGGAACCGGGCGGCGCGGCGTCGGCGGCGAAAATCTGGATGTCGTAGAGCCCGCTGCGGCCCGCGCTGGAACGGCGGTCCGCGACGGCGGTGATCACCTGGCCCCGGTAGGCCGGCTTGAGGAAGTTGATGTCGACGCCGGCGGCAACCGTGATGCTGTCCGCGTCGCCGGGGCCGGGGTTGACCGGGTTGCAGGCGAGGGCGAAGGCGGTATCGGCGAAGGCGAAGATCATTCCGCCGTGGGCCATGCCGAAGCCGTTGAGCATTTCCTGCCGCAGCGTCATGCGGATGGTGGCGTGGCCGTCGCTGAGTGCGAGGACCTTGATGCCCATCCATTCGGAGGCGTAGTCGTTTTCCAGGATGGGGTGGGTCGCCCCGGAGAGTGTTGCTTCAGCCATGCGTCATTGCCTCCAGCTTTATTTACCGAATGTTCATTAGGTAATCCCATGGAGGGGGTCGGTGTCAAGGGTGGGGCGGTGGCGCAGGGCCGTTCTGGCCCAGTTTTCCGCGCCGCGAGCCGAGATTTGGCCGGTCCCTCCGGGCCACGCTTTCCAAATCTGGGCCGGATCGGACGACGGCGGGCACGCACCTCAGGCGGAAGTGACAGGATGGGATAACCGGCAGCTCCAAACCAGCACAGCAAAGGGCGGACCATGGCCAAAGGCATTTACGTCAGCGCAACCACTCCCGGCTCGGGCAAATCGCTCGTGGCCCTGGGGCTGGCGGACACGCTGCACCGGCACGCGGACCGGATCGGCTTCTTCAAGCCCGTAGTCCACGGCCCGGACGCGGCGGACGACCCCATGGTGACCCTGATGAAGGCACGCTTCCAGCTCGACGACGACCGGTGCCGCGGCGGCCTGACCGGCACCGAAGTGCGGGCCCTGCTCGCCGAAGGCAGGCGCGCCGACATCGATGCCCGCTGCGTGGAGATCTTCGCCGAAATGTCCAGGCACTGCGACGTGGTGATCGTGGAGGGGACCGACCTCACCGGCCAGGACTCCGCCGTCGAATTTGACCTCAACGCCCGCCTGGCCAACAACCTCAGTGCCCCCGTGGTGGCCGTGGTGGGCGCGAAGGGGCTGAGCGTCGCCGAGGCGGGGGCCGCCGTCGAGGTTGCCCGCAAGGAACTGACCGCCGAACAGTGCACGCTGCTGGCCATCATGGTGAACCGGGCCGACCCGGACCTGGTGGACGAAATTGCGGCCGCGGTGAAGCTGGGCGCATCCGGCCGACCCGTGTACGTCCTGCCGGAGCTCGACGAGATCGCCCGGCCCACTACCGGCGAGGTGGCCGCGGCCCTTGGCGTGCGGCAGATCGCCGGCCGCGCCGACATGGAGCGCGACGTCAAGGACATCAAGGTGGCGGCCATGAACGTGGGCAACTTCCTGAACGTGCTGGACGAGGGCGCGCTGGTGATTGTGCCGGGGGACCGGGCGGACGTGATGGTGGCGTGCCTGGCGTCGTCGTTCTCGCCGGAGTTCCCGGTTCCGTCCGCGCTGATCCTCACGGGCGGCCTGGCGCCGGACGCCAACATCTACCCGCTGCTGGCACAGGCACCGTTCCCCGTCTTTGCCGCGGCGCAGGACACCTACACCACCGCCAAGCGCGTGTCCGAGGTGCGCAGCGAGATCTGGTCGGGGCACCGCCGCAAGGTGGCCTCGGCGCTGGGCCTGTGGTCGCGGCGCGTGGACGAAGTGGAGCTGGTGGAGCGGCTGCACCTGCCGCGGGCCGAGCGGATGACGCCGCTGCGGTTCCTGCACGACCTGATCGAACGGGCCAGGGCGGAGCGCCGCCATGTGGTGCTGCCGGAGGGGACGGACGTGCGGATCCTGCGGGCCGCCGAGATCCTGCACCGCCGCGACGTCTGCGACCTGACCCTCCTGGGCCGGGAAACCGACGTCCGCGAGCTGGCCGCTGCACGGGGCATCGACCTCTCCGGGATCAACATCGTGGACCCGGCCACCTCGGAGCTGCGGCAGGGCTTCGCGGAAAAGTACGCCGAGCTGCGGGCGCACAAAGGCGTGGACCTGGCCAAGGCGCTGGAGATCATGCAGGACGGCAGCTACTTCGGCACCATGATGGTCCAGCTGGGCGTGGTGGACGGCATGGTGTCCGGCGCCGCGCACACCACCGCCCACACCATCCGGCCCGCGCTGGAATTCGTGAAGACCCGCGACGACGTCAAGATCGTGTCCTCGGTGTTCCTGATGCTGATGCCGGACCGGGTGCTCGTGTACGGCGACTGCGCCGTCAACCCCGACCCCAACGTGGAGCAGCTCGCGGACATTGCCTTGGCCTCGGCCGAAACCGCCGTGCAGTTCGGGGTGGAGCCGCGCGTGGCCATGCTGTCCTACTCCACCGGCGGCTCCGGGTCCGGGGAGGCCGTGGACGAAGTCCGGCAGGCCACCGAACTGGTGCGCGAACGCCGCCCGGACCTCGCCGTCGAAGGCCCCATCCAGTACGACGCCGCCGTGGACGCCTCGATCGCTGAGTCCAAGATGCCCGGGTCCTCGGTGGCCGGGCAGGCCACGGTGTTCATCTTCCCGGACCTCAACACGGGCAACAACACGTACAAGGCCGTGCAGCAGAGCTCCGGGGCGGTGGCCGTCGGGCCCGTGCTGCAGGGACTGCGGAAGCCAGTCAACGACCTCTCCCGCGGCTGCACCGTGGAGGACATCGTCAACACCGTGGCCATCACGGCCATCCAGGCGCAGGCTCCGGTCACGTAGTAGCGGCGAGGGAGGACAGCAACGCGGGGTCACTAAATGCCTCTTTCGGAGGCATTATTGGGCATTGACTGACCCCGCGTTGAGGTTGGGGGCTACAGGCTCAAGCGTGCGACGGCGGCACCCGGGCGGGTGCCGTCGACCGTTTCAGCGGTGCCGGTCAGCTGTTCTATGGTTTGGCCACGCTGTCCGGGTCCTCCTGCTTGGCCGGCTCGTCGGACAGGCCCTCGGGTGTGAGGTCCAGGTTTTCGGGATCCTTTGGCTGCTCCGCGGCGTCGCCCAGCTCCTCTGCCTTGGGGTTCCCGGTGTCGTCCAGCGCGGGGTTGGCGCCTTCGACGCCGGTGGGATCCTTGGTGCCTGACCCGGTGCTGCCGGAGTCGCCGCCGGGCCCTGTGTTGTCTGGCTGAGTGGTGCCGTTCGTCATGGAAGTCCCTCTCTGCGTGGTGCTGCGTGTCCGCCGACTCTAGGCGCCTGCCGCTGCCAACGCAACGGCAGGCGCGCGGCGAGTCGGGCTGCAGCCTAGCCCTGGCGGGCCTTCATCCGCGGGTTCTTTTTGTTGATGACAAAGGTGCGGCCCCGGCGTCGGACGATCTGCGCGCCGGGAACCTTCTTCAAGGCGCGGAGGGAGTTTCTGACTTTCATGGTGGTGCTCCTTTTTGTTGGGATTGGGTCAGTTTGAGTACGGGGCCAGGTGCTGCGCGGGGCCTTGGGGGTTCGCGGCCGCCATGGCCTCGCAGGCCTGCTGGCGGCACAGGGCCTCCAGGGAGCTGATCACAGTGAGATGATGCCGATCATTCTAATGAGAATAGTTCTCAAATACAAAACGGAAGGCTGGCTACTAAAGTGGGCAGTGCGGAGCGCTGCGCCAGGCTCCGGCGTGACGCCTACCGCTGCCCCGGCAGCATCCCGAAGCAAGGCTCAGGAGGCCCCAGTGCTCGTGCTTGTCATCAATTCCGGCTCGTCCTCGCTCAAGTACCAGGTCCGCGATGTGGCGGCGGGCAGTGTGCTGACCGAAGGGCTGATCGAAAAGATCGGCATGGGCAACGGCGGCGACGGGGACGGCGAAATCGAGGGCCCGCGGGACCATGCGGAGGCGCTGGAACAGGTGGACGCCGCCATCCACGCCGAGCTCGGCGACCTCGAACTCGCAGCAGTCGGGCACCGCGTGGTGCACGGCGGCGAGCGGTTCGCCGAGCCCGTGCTGATCGACAACGAAATCACCCGAGCCATCGAGCGGCTCAACCCGCTGGCGCCGCTGCACAACCCCGCGAACGTGCTGGGCATCCGGGCCATCAGCAGGAAGTGGCCGGACCTGCCCCAGGTGGCCGTGTTCGACACAGCCTTCCACCGCACCCTCCCGGAGCACGCCTGGCGCTACGCGGTGCCGGACGAGCTCTATACCAACCACGGGATCCGCCGCTACGGCTTCCACGGCACCTCGCACGAGTACGTGACGCACCGGGCCGCCGCGTTGCTGGACCTGCCGGTGGAGGAGTTCGACGGCGTGATCGCCCACCTGGGGAACGGCGCCTCGGTCACGGCCATCCGGGGCGGAAAATCCGTGGACACGTCCATGGGCTTCACCCCGCTGGAGGGCCTCGTTATGGGCACCCGCTCCGGCGACCTCGATCCGTCCATCCTGGTGTTCCTCGGCAGGGCGGGCTGGACGCCGGAGGACATCGACACCATGCTCAACCGCGAATCAGGCCTGAAGGGGCTTGCCGGCAACAACGACATGCGCTCGGTGGTGGAGGCGTCCGAGGCCGGTGATGCCCGGGCTGCAACGGCGCTCGCGGTCACGTCCTACCGGCTGGCCAAGTACATCGGCGGCTACCACGTGGCCGTCGGGGGAGCCAAAGCCCTGGTGTTCACGGCCGGCATCGGCGAGAACTCGCACCAGTTCCGTGCCCTGGTGGCGGAGAAGCTGGGTGCGCTCGGGATAGAGCTCGACGCCGGCCTGAACAGCCAGCGGGCCAAGGAACCGCGGGTGATTTCCACGCCGGAGTCCGCCATCCCCGTCCTCGTGGTTCCCACCGACGAGGAACGCGCCATCGCAGAGGCGACTGCCGCCGTCGTCGGCTCCCGGTGACCGTGCCTGTCCGTCCTGTGATCGAGCCTGCCGAGATCCCATGAAATACGCTCACACCATGCCTGAGATTCCGCTGCCCCTCCGCACCGAGCGGCTGGTCCTGCGCCGCTTCGACGGCAAGGACCTTGACGCGTTCCACGCGTACCATTCGATGCCTGAGACTGCCCGGTTCCTGCCTGGGCCGGCCAAAAGCTACACGCAGTCCATGGAGCGGGTGGGCCGATACGCCAACTTCGTGTTCGAGAAGGAGGGCGACTGGGTGTGCCTGGCCATCGAGGTCAAGGGGCAGCCGGGCCTGATGGGCGAGGTGGTGCTGAAATGGCTGCCGGGCCGTGGACAGGGCGAAGTTGGCTGGACCCTGGCCCCGGCAGCGCGCGGCAAGGGCTACGGCACCGAAGCGGCGGCGGCCGTGCTGGACCTGGGGTTCGGCGAACTTGGCTTCCACCGGATCGAGGCGCGGCTGGATGCCCTCAACACGGCGTCGGCCGGGCTCTGCGAGCGGCTGGGCATGAGGCTGGAAGGCCGCCACGTGGACAAATGGCATTACAAAGGCCAGTGGGCCACGGAGCTGATCTATGCGGTCCTTGAGGACGAATGGCGAACCCGGCCTCGGTGATCGCCCGCCGGCTCTTGACGGCCTAATGCCTCCGGGCCACACTGGCGCTGTGCCTGGACTGCCGGCCAAGCCGGGCCGGCGACAGGTGTGTCCAAGGAGAGCCTCCCATGCCCGTCGTAGAAGAAAGTGTCCACATTGCCCGTCCTCCGCAGGACGTCTTCAATTTCGTGTCGAAGAACGAAAACATTCCGGTCTGGGACTCGTCGGTCCTGCACGCGGAGACCATCGGCGGTGTTCCCGAGGCGCTGGGCATCCGTGCCCAGGGCGCCAGCAAGGTCATGGGAAGGAAGTTCGACTGGAAAGCGGAAATAACGGAATACGAGCCCCCGGGCCGCATCGTCTCCCGCTCGGTGGACGGTCCGCTGGAATTCACCATCACCACCACCCTTGAGCCTGAAGGCGACGGGACCCGGCTCAACTACAGGATCGACGCAGCATCCGGCCTCGGCGGTGTTTTCGGGAAACTTGCCGACCGGCTGGTTGAGAAAGCCCAGGCCAGGACAGTCCGCGCCAACCTTGAGACGTTGGCGGAACTGCTGGCAGAGCATCCGGAGCTGGGCACCAAAGAGTCAGCATGATTGGTTTCCGGGGTCACTGGCCCGGGGAAACCTCAAAGCGCTTGCCAGGTGGCTGGCAGAGCACCCGCAGGCCTGAGCGGCCCTGGCGTGCCGTTACGGGACGGGGTTAGCGCAGGCCGGCCCCCGGGAGCAGTCGGGTGGCGCCGAGGGAATCGGCGATGAACGCGTAATCCCACGCCCGTTCACGCCACTGGACGTACCGCCCGGACGCGCCGCCGTGGCCGCCGTCCATCTCGATCTTCATGAGGATCGGCTCAGTCCCCGTGGTCTTGTTCCGCAGCTCCTGGACCCACTTGGCCGGCTCCACGTACAGCACGCGGGTGTCGTTGAAGGAGGTCACCGCGGCAACTTTGGGGTAGGCCACCGCGTGCACATTCTCATAGGGCGAGTAGGACTTCATGTAGTCATAGACCTCGGGGTCGGTGATGGGATTGCCCCATTCCTCCCACTCCAGCGCGGACAGCGGAAGCTCCGGATCCAGGATGGTGGTGAGGGCATCCACGAACGGCACCTGCGCCACCACAGCGGCGTACTTCTCCGGCGCCAGGTTGGCCACCGCACCCATCAGCAGGCCGCCCGCTGAGCCGCCCAGAGCCGCAATCCTGGACGGATCCACCCAGCCGGAAGTGGCCAGCCAGTCGGTGGCGTCCACAAAGTCCGTGAAGGTGTTCTTTTTGGTGAGCTTCTTGCCCTCCTCGTACCAGTGCCTGCCCAGCTCGCCGCCGCCGCGGATGTGCGCAATAACGAACACCACGCCGCGGTCCAGCAGTGACAGCCGCGCGATGCCGAAGCCCGGATCCATGCTCAGCTCGTACGAGCCGTACCCGTACACCAGGCCAGCCGCCGTCGAATCCTGTTTGACTGCCTTGTGCCGCAGCACGGAGAGCGGGATGCGGGTGCCGTCCGCCGCCGTAGCCCATTCACGGGTGGCCACGTAGTCGCTGCCGTCGTAGCCGCCAAGCACCGGGCTTTCCTTGCGCAGCAGCAGTTCGCCCGCGGGCTGTGCCGGGGTGGGCAGGACAAAGTCGTACACCCGCGACGGCGTGAAGTAGGAGGTGTAGCCCAGCCGGATCACCGGTGCCTCGTAGTCGGACCCGCCGACGCCGGCCGTGTACAGCTCCTCGTCGAACGCGGGTTCCACCGGGGCTTCCTGCGCTGGGGTTCCGAGTCCGGCCAGGCCCATTACCTGGACCCGCTCGATCGTGTCCTTGCGGATGGACACGATCAGGTGCGTGGAGGTGACCCCGGCACCGTTGACCCGGACGTCGTCGGAATGCCCGACGACGGTGCTCCAGTGCTGCTCGGCCAGTGGCTTGGCGAGCTCGGCCGGGTCGATCAGCGAGACCATGGAGTTCACGGCGTTCCGGTTGTGCGTGATGACGATCCGCTCGTGCTTTTCGCCGTCCGGGCCGGCGAGCAGGAACGGCTCCGCCTCGTAGAGCACGCGCTCGTCGCGCGAAATCACCGTGGTGAGCGCCGCCGTCGGATCATCAAAGCTCAGCAGGCGGGTTTCGCTGTACTCGGAGCAGCCGATGCCCAGCACGAGGTAACGCCTGTCTGAGGAGAGCTCAAAGCCCAGCCACATGGCGACGTCGTCCTCCTGGTAAATCACCTCATCGTCGGCGACGGGCGTGCCCAGGACGTGGGACTTGACCTGGTACGGGCGCCACGAATCGTCCACCACGGTGTAGAAGATGCGGGTGCCGTCCGGGGAGAAGCTGACGCCGTAGAAGATGTTCTCGATGACGTCCGGCAGGAGCTCACCGGTGCGGAGGTCCTTGATCCGGAGGGTGAAGCGTTCGTCGCCGGAGTTGTCCACGGCGTAGGCGTAGAGGTTCCCGTCCACGGTGACGGCGGAGCCGCCCACCGAGAAGAACGGCTTGCCTTCGGCTTCGATGTTGCCGTCCAGCAGTACTTCCTCGCCGGGGATGTCGACGCCGGCCTCCACCGCCGGGGGAGTCCAGTCAGCCACGGGGTTGCCGGTGTCGTCGGCGCGTACCCGGCACTGGATGCCGTATTCCTTGCCTTCAACCGAGCGGCTGAAGTACCACCAGCCGTCCTTGCGGTTCGGGACAGACAAGTCTGTCTCCTGCGTCCTGCCCTTGATTTCCTGGAAAATGGCCTCCCGCAGCGGCTCCTGGTGCGCGGTGACGGCCTCCTGGTAGGCGTTCTCGGCCTTGAGGTGCTCCACCACCTCGGCGGATTCCTTCTCGCGCAGCCATTCGTAGTTGTCCACGAAAGTGTCGCCATGGTGCGTCCGCTCGTGCGGTACCTTCCTGGCGACCGGCGGCGTGAGGGAAGAAGTTGCGGAATCCTGCAGCGGAGTCTGGGTCATTCCTTCAATATATAGACCCCTGCGGGCAATGGGGCGGGCCGTTCGCTACCGGGGGAGAGCCGCCCCGCCGGTCCGGTTGATCTATCACTTATGGTCCCTCTGAGCGCGGAGAACGACCATAAGTGATGGAGCAACCGGCTTCTGGAGGGGAAGGCGGCGGGCGTATCCTGATCACGCAAAGGCAACCAGCCACCGCGTGACCACGCCTGAAAGGGGAAGTTAAGTGACCATCCCGCCAGTGCACGAACCCGAGCCGTTCCCGCCGGAACCCGGCCCCGATCCCATGAACCCGGACCCCACCTTCCCGGGGCACCCCGGCCCTGCCAGGCCCAGCCCGGTTCCGACGCCGGAGCCCCCTGGTCCGCTGCCGGTGCCTGACCCGGGGCCGGCACCCCTGCGCCCCGATCCCACCCGGAGCTAAGTTACCCGCCGGAACCCCTTGTATTGGGTCTCAAACCAGTGCTAAAACGGCAGTACCGGGAGGATCCGAACGCGTTGTATATCTGCCTCTTCAGGGCGATTTGCCACTAAGGAACGCCACAGCGCCAAATAGCGCATCGGCAGTTGCGGTGATCCCCTCCGATACGATGGCCCCCGGCGTTGCCGGGGGCCATCCCCACGTCCGCGCCGGGGCCGCAAGTATACGTTCGCGCTTAGAGGCGGGGGCGGGTGGATTCAGGTGGCGAGCTCGAGCATCAGCGCGGGCAGCTCGTCGGCCAGTTCGCGGGCCAGGAAGCCCAACGGACCCAGCCTGCTGGCAAGCCGGTCCGCCGCGGCCGCGTGAAGGTGGCTGCCCCAGCAGGCGGCCTGGGCGTCACTGGTGCCCCGGGCCCGGAGCCCTGCGATGGCACCGGCCAGGACGTCCCCGCTTCCGGACGTGCCCAGCCCGCCGTAACCGGTGGTGATCTCCCACAGGTCGGGACCGCCTGAGGCCTCGCCGTCCGACCGCCCGGCCGCAGGCCGGGCCACAAAACCCTGGCAGCTGACCACAGCCTGGTACCGCGCCGCAATGGCCGCCACCGCAGACTCCAACTGGTCTATCTCACTGCCCAGCAGGATCTCCGCCTCGTGGGGGTTCGGGGTGAGGATGAGCCGGCCCCGCCACGGATCCAGGGACTCTTCGAGCCGGGGCAGGCATCCCAGGGCATAGGCGTCCAGGATGATGGTCGCGTCGCCGGTCACTGATCCGCGGCCGGTGACGGCGTCGGCGTCGAGCTCCAGCAGGGTACGGAGGAGCTTCTCCGTGAGATCGATGTTGTCCAGCCCCGGGCCGACCAGAACTGCGTCGGCGCTGCCAAGTTCGGACAGGACAGGCTCCAGCCCGGATCCCAGCACGGATCCGTCCGCCGATTCCGGTAGTCCGGCCACGCCGGCCTCCGGGAGGGACACGGCCACATGCATGGCCACCGATTCGGCCACTGCCAGTGTCAACCTGCCGGCCCCCGCCCGGAGTGCGGCGGTCCCGGCCAGCATGGCGGCGCCGGGGGTAGTTCGGGCGCCGCCGATCACCATCACTGCGCCGCGCGAATACTTGTCCTCACCTGCCGACGGCAACGGCCAGGAGCGCAATAGCGACGGCGTGACCGGCGCCGCCCGGGAACCGTTCGCCGGCGTGCCGGCCGGCGGACCCGCCGGCGAAGCCTGCCCGCCCGGCACCCCACCGGTGCCAGGCCCCGAACTGAGGCCCTGCCCCTCACCGGCGCGGGTGGACACTGGCATCCCCGGCGTGTTCGGTGACTTCGACGCCCTGGGCCGTGAGGTGGTCCGCCACGTTGAAGCTCTCCAGCGTCCACGGGCCCTGCCCGGCGGGGCGCACATAGCGGGTGATGGACGCGTTCAGGACTGAAGTGCCGGCGGCGAGGTCCAGGATTTCGGCCTCGCTCATGCCTTCCAGGATGTACCGGACCAGCAGGACCACGGCATCGTGGCAGACCAGCATTACCCGGTGCCCGCTGCCCAGGTTGTTCAGTTCGCCCAGGACCGATCGCAACCGCAGCACCACGTCGGCCCAGGATTCGCCGCCGGGCGGCCGGTAGTAGAACTTGCCCAGCCAGAGCCGCCGTTCGGCTTCGTCGGGATGCCACCTGTCCACGCCGCGGCGGGTGAGCATGTCCAGGACGCCGAGCTCACGGTCCCGGAGCCGCTCGTCCGTGCGGACTTTGACCGGCCAGCCCGCGGTTTCCACCGCGATCTCCGCCGTCTGCCGGGCGCGGACATAGGGCGAGGACACCACGGCGTCGGCACGGAGCTCCTCAGCGACGCCCGACAGCGCCCTGCCCAGCGCGAGTGCCTGGTCCTGGCCGGTGGCGGAGAGCCCGACGTCGGCGTCCCGGGCCGGCACCTCGATGATGTCGGCGCCGGCCTGGTCGGCCAGGGTCGCGGCCACGTTGCCATGGCTCTCGCCGTGCCGGACCAGTATGAGCTCCACCGCGCCGGCCTCCCGCACCGCCTGCGTCATTCCACTGCCATCCACCGCTCATCACCATCCGCCCTGTGCCGCACGCTGACCGCCGGATGCGGAAAGCAAGGGACATCACTAGCGGCGTACCCACTTTTGGCGCGGAATAACGCCCTCGTACAGCAACGCGGGGTCACTTATGGCCCTCTGACCACGGATTATCGGGCCGGAAGTGACCCCGCGTTGCTTGATGCTGGTGTGGCGCGGCGTCATGATCGGGCGGGCGGCCTTTTATCGAGTTGTTGTTAGGTAAGGCTCGCCTTTACAGTTACGCGGTGACTCCCTCCCTAGAACTCGCCGGGGTGGCCCTTGCCGCCGACCTTGCGCGCCATGGAGACCGGCCAGCCATCCTGACCGGCGGCAGCGTCCTGTCCTACCAGGAGCTCGCCGGCCGCGTGGACGCGTTTGCCGCCCGTCTGGGCACGGCGCGCCGCCTGGTGGTGCTTGCGGCGGACAACAGCGTCGGCTCGCTGGTGGCGTACCTTGCCGCCCTCGCCTCGGGGCACCCGCTGATCCTCGCGCCGGCCGGGAATGATGCCGCCGTGGCATCGCTCGTTGCCGCCTACGACCCGGACGTCATCGTCCGGCCCGGGACCGCACGGACGCCCGGGACCGCGGGGGACGCCTGGGGGGAGCCCGCCCTTGAGGAGGTGCGGCCAGTCACGAACCACACGTTCCACCCGGACCTGGCGCTCCTGCTCAGCACGTCCGGCTCCACCGGATCACCCAAGCTGGTCCGGCTTTCGCGGGAGAACGTCCAGTCCAACGCCGAGGCCATCGCCACGTACCTGGACATCAGCGCCGATGACCGGGCCGCCACCACGCTCCCGATGTCCTACTGCTACGGCCTCTCCGTGATCAACAGCCACCTGCTCCGCGGCGCCGGGATTGTGCTCACGGACCTGTCGGTGGTGGACCCCTGCTTCTGGCAGCTGTTCCGCAACCGGCACGCCACATCCTTCGCCGCCGTGCCGTACACCTTTGAACTCCTGGACCGGGTGGGGTTCACGGACATGGACCTGCCGGACCTGCGCTACGTCACCCAGGCCGGAGGCAGGCTGGAGCCCGGGACCGTGACCCGCTACGCCGAGCACGGCCGAAGCCGCGGCTGGGAGCTGTTCGTGATGTACGGGCAGACGGAGGCCACGGCCCGGATGGCCTACCTGCCGCCGCACCTGGCCGCCGCCCACCCCGGCGCCATCGGCGTGCCCGTGCCCGGCGGGAGCTTCCGGATCGAGGCTGTCCCCGGACTCGACGACGGCGAGCTCGTCTACTCCGGACCCAACGTGATGCTTGGCTACGCGGAGACCCCCGCCGACTTTGCCGCCGGACGCACCGTCACCGAGCTGCGCACCGGTGACCTCGCCCGCCGGAACGCCGCCGGACTGTACGAGGTGGTGGGGCGTCGGAGCCGCTTCGTGAAGATCGTGGGCCTGCGCATCGACCTTGGCCAGGTGGAGAAGATGCTGCACGGGATGGGCCTGCAGGCGGCCTGCGCCGGGACGGACCGGAAACTGGTGGCCGCCGTCGAGGGCAGCCATGACACCCGGCTCCTGGCCAAGATGCTCGCCCAGGACCTGGGGCTGCCGCGCGCTGCGGTGGAGGTGCACGCCGTCGGGGAGCTGCCCCGGCTGGGCACGGGCAAAACCGACTACCCTGCCGTGCTGGCCCTAGGCGCCGAACCTTGCCCTACAGAACCCGCCGCCGGAGGAGCCGCCGGTGGGGCGGCCCCCACGACGCCGGGAGCGCCGGAGGATGTGCGCCGGATCTTCGCCGAAACGCTGGAGATCGAGGACATTTCCGACGGCGACACGTTCGTTTCGCTCGGCGGCGACTCGCTCTCCTACGTGGCTGCGTCCGTCCGGCTGGAGAAGGCGCTCGGGCACCTGGCGCCGGACTGGCACGTGACCCCGGTCCGGGACCTGCAGGCCCGGGCGCGTCCACGCCGCAGCCGCCGGCGGATCTTCGCGCCGCTGGAAACCAGCATCGTGCTGCGTGCTGTGGCCATCGTCGTCATCGTCAGCACGCACGTGGACCTGATCCGCTGGCCCGGGACCGCCCATGTGCTCATGGCCCTGGCCGGCTACAACTTTGCCCGCTTCCAGCTGGGCGGCGAGAGGCTGCCCAGGCTGCGGCGCCAGCTGGTCAGTGTGGCGCGGATCGTGGTGCCCACCGTGGTGTTTATCGGGGCGGTCATGCTCCTGACGGACAAGTTCCACTACACCCCGCTGAACCTGGTCCTGCTCAATACGATGATCGGGCCGGCGGGCTGGACCGACGCCTGGCACTTCTGGTTCGTGGAAGTGCTGGTGTACGTGCTGCTCGGAATGATGGCGCTGCTGGCCATCCCCTGGGTGCACCGGACCGAACGCCGGTTCCCGCTGGCCTTCCCCGTGGCGCTGATCGGGGCGGGGCTGCTGGCCCGCTACGGCCTGCTCGGTTTCGACATCCTGCACACGCGGCCGGTCCTGTGGCTCTTTGCGCTGGGCTGGGCCTTTGCCCGGGCACGCACCGTTCCGCAGCGGCTGGCACTGTCCGCAATTGCCGCCGTCGCCCTTCCCGGCTACTTTGGCGACCCGTGGCGGGAGGCCACGATACTCGCCGGAATCCTCCTGCTCGCCTGGGTGCCGGCCCTTCCGCTGCCCGCCATCCTCCACCGTGTGGTGGGTTTGTTGGCCAGCGCTTCGCTGTATGTGTACGTGACGCACTGGGTGGTTTTCCCGGACCTGAAGGACAATTATCCGGTCCTGGCGGTGGCCCTGTCGCTGGCGGTGGGAGTGGCGTACTGGGCTGTTTGGCAGCGCCTGATGGGCCGGATCAAACGATACTGAACTGTCATCTGGTAACCCTTGACACTGCGTCAGTAACGCGCGGTAATTATAAGCACTCTTAGCAAATTGGGGACCATGATGCGCAACCTGATTCCGAAAGGCACCCTCCGGCAGATGCTCCTGCCACCCACCTTCGGCCTGCATTTAACGGGGTCTGCGGAGTACACGGTGCTTTCCGTGGAAGTGTGGAGCACCTGCCTGGTGGTCAACATCCACGTGGAGTCCGCCGTCGGGAAACCGGTGCCGGGCATTGCCATTGAGGACCACCGGGGCACTGTTTACACGTTCCAGGACTCCGCGAACGTCGGCTCCCGGAACCTGCAGGTCTTCACCCCCTCCGTGCCGTTCGGCACGCGGAGCCTGACCATCCGGTCCACGGACGACGCCGATGCCCGCCTCGTGGTGACCTTCGCGGTCCCGCTGATGCTCAAGGCCGACGAAATGGCCCAGGCAGAGGAACCCGTTACGCGGGCTTCCAGGCTGCAGCGCCCGGCGTAGCGGAGCGCCCGGCGTAGCGGTCTGGCGGGCCTGCCAGGTCCCCGCGGTCAGGGCGTCAGAGTCCGTTGGCAGCGGCGTATTCGGCCAGCCTGCCGTCCCTTAGGGCCGCGGCAACGCCGGCTATCCCTCCGTAGTCGGGCAGCACCACCGATGCCCCGGCGATGGTGCCCACTCCGGCTGTCGGCAGTGTCACAAAGGTGCTGGCGTTGTAGTCGATGCCGCGCATCCCGTAGGCGAGGATCGCCACTGTCATGGCATCGAAGCCCTGGTCGACAGTGAGCCATGGGCCGGAAAGGGCCACGAGGCTCCGGACCACGTCGGGGTTGTTCAAGGCGCCGTCGCTGGTCAGCTTCGCCAGCAATGCCCGGACGAACGTCTGCTGGTTGCGGACCCGCTGATAGTCGCCGTCGACGAACGCGTACCGCTCGCGGACGAACTCGAGCGAGGCCTGTCCGTCCAGGTGGTTCAGCCCCGGGGTGAAGACATGATGGGTCTCGAAGGTGGCCTGGAAGGGCACGGGGACAGCAACGTCAATGCCGCCGAGCGCATCAATCAGGGCCTTGAAACCGCCGAAGTCCAGCATCATGGTGTGGTCGATGTGGACGCCGAGCAGCGACTCCACGGTCCGCACCGTCAGAGGTATGCCGCCGACCTGCAGGCCGGTGTTGACTTTGGCGCCGCCGTAGCCGGGGATGTCCACCCACATGTCCCGCATGATGGAGACGACCTGGACGGTCCGGCGGTCCGGCGGGACGTGGACCACCATGAGGGTGTCCGAGCGGTGGTCTGAGGATTCGCCCGTAGCCAGCGTGTGGTTTTGCTGCTCCCGGGCGTTGCCGCGGCTGTCGCTGCCGATGATCAGGACGTTCATGGCGCCGGGGGCGAGGTCCGGGATCGGCTCGGGCGGCGCGGGAGCGGCCGGCGCCGGGGCAGGGGTCTCGGTAGGCGTGGGCGTTTCGGTGGCAGTGGGCGTGGCAGTCTCCGACACCACGGGTGCCCCGGATTCCGAGCCGGTGCGGTTGAAGCTGAAGACGGCGATGACCACCCCGACCACCAGCACGACTGCCAGGACGGCGGCAATCAGGCGCCGGCGTCGTTCTGTCCATGGCAGTTGCGCCGGGTGCGGCGCAGCGGGAGCGGAAGGCTCAGGACCGCTGGGGTCGGAACCGGATGGGGTGCTCATCGTTGTGCCTCCATGGCATCAGTTTCCGCCCTCCAGGCCATTGGCGGCTACATAGTCGCCCAGCGTGTCGGCGGCCATGGCAGCGGAGAGGGCATCGATGGCTACGGGATCGGTGAGCACAATCGACTGGCCGTCGGTGGAGGTCCCGGTGCCCCGGGTGGGGAGGGTGAACATCACCATGTCGCGGGGGCGGACGTCCTTGAGTTCCACGGCGAGACCGGCGATCGTGGCGGCGTCCAGGCCGCCGTCGACGCTGATAAACGGGGCCATGGCGCTGACCACGTTATGGACCTTCAGGGGGTTCAGGAGCGTGTCTGCGCTGAGGTTCTTGGCCAGCAGCGCCTTGACGAACGCCTGCTGGTTGCGGACGCGCTGGTAGTCGCCGTCGGCGAAGGCGTAGCGCTCGCGGACGAACTCCAGGGCGTGCTTCCCGTCCAGGGTGTTGGGGCCGGCGGGGAAGGAGATCTGGTCGTGGTAGGAGACAAAGGGCGCCGGGATGTCCACTTGCACCCCGCCCAGGGCATCGGTCAGTCCTACGAATCCTTCGAAGTCGATCATGGCGATGTGGTCGATGCGCTGGCCGAAGATGGATTCCACGGTCTGCACCATCAGCGGGACGCCGCCGAACGCCAGGGCCGCGTTGATCTTGGCGTGGCCGTGATCCGGGATGCCCACCCAGAGGTCGCGCATCAGGGAGATGGAGTAGATCTTGCTGCGGTCGGCGGGGATATGGACCAGCATCAGGGTGTCCGCACGCTGGTTTGATCCGGCTCCGGACGTTGCTTCCTCAGTGGTGGCGCCGCGGCTGTCGCTGCCCATCACCAGGATGTTCAGCGACCGGCCGGAGTCCGACGCCGGGGTCCCCGCTGCTGCGGGACCGGCTCCGGGAGCACCGCCGGCGGCTCCGCCGGGAACGGACGGCAGCGGGCGGGTGGCTTCATCGGGGAAGGCGTTTTCAATCTTGGTGGTCTCCGAATCGAAGATCCTGCCGAGGTTGAAGAGGTAGGCGCCCGCGGAGGCGGGGATGAGGATCACCAGCGCCAGCAGCACCAGCAGGACAGCCCGGAACGGGCGACGCCGGCGTGCAGGATTGCGTGCAGTTTTGCCGGGATGTGCGAAGCTCGGATGCGCGGACAGGGTGCCCATTTCCGAAAATTAGCACCGGCGTTCCGGCGTTACATCGGGGGAATCCGCAGAAAAGCCGCACAATAAGCCGCAGCGAAAAGTACGACGGCGGCAGCCCGGTCAGGCGGGCGCGTTCAGCCGTGCGTGGCGCAGGATGGAGACGATCGCCGGGGCCAGTTCGTCTTCCATCTGGTGGTAGACCTCCAGGCCGCGGCGGTACGGGTCGATGATGTCGTTTTCGGATGAATCCGCCGGAAGTGACAGGTGCCGTACAGCTGCAGCCCTCGCCGGCAGCCCGCGCCAGAAGGCCGCGTTCGCGGCCAGCCGGTCGCCGCCGTCGTGCGCTGTTTCTTCTGCCCTGTCCGGTGCGGCGGCCGCGCGGTCATCGAGCACGTCGAGCATCCGGGCGAACTCGCGGATGGTGAAGGTGCGCTTCAGGAGGGACGCGTCCAGCTGCAGCACTTCGCCGCGGTGGCCCGACGTCATGGTGAGCACCAGGTCCACGCCGCGCAGGATTTTGCTGGTCAGCTGGCGGGCGGCGAAGCCCTCCGCGTTGCCGCCGAAGGTCCGTACGATGTCCGCCGACGGCGGCTGGATGGGCTCGCCCACTAGAGCCCGGGTGCCGGCGCTGGTGACGACAAAACCGCCCGGAACCGCCTGGTCCAGGCCGGCCTGCAGGAGCCGCTCGGCCACGGGGGAGCGGCAGATGTTGCCCGTGCAGACGGTCAGGATTCTCACTTGGGCGGGGGCAGGTTCGGGGAGTTGCAAAAGGGATACTCTTTCCAGCCGGCGCGCCGGACCGGTCGGTCCGCACATTTCAACTTAACACGTGAAGCTGCGGCCGCCGCCGTCGAAACGCTCTCTCACTTGATGCAGCAAATCGGGCGACGCTCTATCACTTTCTGCAGAAAATCGGGCGACGCTCTCTCACTTCCCGGAGGCGGGCTGGGGGCTGACGCCACGAGGTGCGAGAGGGTCGGCCGGAAACCCGCATCAAGTGAGAGAGGGTCCGACGGAAACCTGCATCAAGTGATAGAGGGTCGGCCGGAAAACCCGCATCAAGTGAGAGAGGGTCCGACGGCGGGAGACGGCTCAGGCGGTCGGCCCGAGCACCCGCGGGGTCAGGACGTGGCGAGCAGCTGCTTCATTTCCTCGATCTCGGCCTCCTGCGCGGTGATGATCGCTTTTGCCAGCGTGATGGTTTCGCTGTATTCGCCGGAGTCGACCTCTGTCCGGGCCATCGCGATGGCGCCTTCATGATGGGCGATCATCTGCGTGAGGAAGAGCTTCGCCGCCTCATCGCCTTGGGCTGCCTTGAGCTTGTCCAGGTCCTCGCCGCTGACCATTCCGGACATGCCACCGCCGGGCATGGAGTGGCCCGTCATCATGCCGGTGGGCTGGTTCCAGTCCTCCAGCCAGCCGGTCATCTGCTCGATCTCGGGGGCCTGCGCCGCCTTGATACGGGTGGCCAGGGACGTCACCGCCGCGGGAATGCCAGGCTTCGCCAGCATGATGTCGCTCATTTCCACGGCCTGGGCGTGATGCGGAATCATCATCTGCGAGAACATGATGTCCGCAGCGTTGTGGTCCGCGGCGGCGTCCGGCATCATGCTGGACATCGGGCTGGAACTGCCGTGGTCCATGCCATGCGACGGCGTGGTGGCGGTCCCCGCGGCGCAGCCGGCGAGCGAAATGGCTGCGGCAAGGATGGCTGCGACGCTCAAAGTTTTGGTGTTCATGGGAAATCTGTCCTTCAGGTTGAGGTTCGGCGCCGGGGCGCCGGAAATCTTGGCATGCCGCGCAGTGGCGCGGCGGACGGCCTGACGGCGCGCATCAGGCGGGGATACCGCCGGGGCGCGGCCCGGCGTCGCCCCTTTTACGTCCGGCTGATGGACAGGTCCCCGGGCGAGGGGCCGTCGGGGAGGTAGGCGTACGAGCCTGGGACAGCGGCGCGGGAACTGGTGTCCGCGGCCGCCAGCTGTCCGGCGCTGCCTGGCTCGGGGGCAGAAAGGGATCCTGCCTTGGCCAGGGGAGTGCAGGCCGCGCCCGGCAGTTCGGTACCGGCGAAGCTGCCGCTACAGGCGGCAGCGGACGACGGCGGCGCGGCAGCGGACCGCGCGGAGGCGTGGGATGCGGGCGGGGCGGAAGCGTCAGCACCGGAAGCGGCCGCGTCAGTAGCGGAGTGCCCGTGGCTGTGCCCGCCGGCAGGTGCCATGCCCGCGGGTGCAGCTGCTGACGACGGCGGCGGCGCGGCACCCAGCATGTGCGCAGCATGGTTGCCGGTCAGGGTGTGCATCCCGAGGATCCCGGCAACTATGGCCAGGATGCCGGCGAGCAGGCCGGCGCGGCAAACCAGCACGGCGAGTCGCCGACGGGCCGATGCGGTCATGCTGTGCCTCCTCCCGGCGCCGGACGTGAACGGACCTGTTTCTTTCAACGCACCTGGTCCGGGTTCAGTTTCAGCCGCCTCAGCAGCTGGGCGTTCAGGGCCACCACAATCGTGGACGCAGACATCAGGATAGCCGCCGCCGCAGGGGACAGCACCACCCCGGCGAACGCCAGCACGCCGGCGGCCAGCGGGACGGAAATGACGTTGTAGCCCGTGGCCCAGACCAGGTTCTGCCACATCTTCCGGTAGCTCGCCCGGGACAAATCCACCATGGACAGGACGGCCCGGGGATCGTTGCCGGCCAGGACAACGCCCGCCGATTCCATGGCGACGTCGGTGCCCGCGCCGATCGCAATGCCCACCTCTGCCCGGGCCAGGGCAGGCGAGTCGTTGACTCCGTCACCCACCATGGCCACCCTCAGCCCGCGGGCCTGCAGTTCCGCCACCTTCTTGTCCTTATCGGCCGGGAGGACTTCCGCGAAGACCTCCTCGATCTGCAGTTCGTCAGCCACGGCCTGGGCAACCTGGCGTGCGTCGCCAGTGATCATGGCAACTGTGATGCCGCGGTTGTGCAGGGCGGCCACGGCCTGGCGGGACTCGGACCGGACGGCGTCCTCGAGGCTGACTGCACCCAGGATCCGGTTCCCGTCGACCACGTGCAGGACCGCAGCTCCCCGTTCCATCCACGCCGAGGTGGAGGCGGCCGCGGAATCCGGTTCCGTGAGGCCCAGTTCGCGCAGGAGAGCCGGCCCGCCCACGTGGATCACGCGGCCGTCCACGGTGGCGCGGACGCCGCGCCCGGTCATGGACGTGAAGCCGGTCGCCTCCGGAATGCGCAGGTTCTTCGCCCTTGCCGCCCTGACAATGGCCCGGGCAACGGGGTGTTCGCTGTCCGCCTCCACGGCGGCGGCGAGCGCCAGCAGCCCGTCCCGGCTGCCGCCGTCGGACGCTATTACGTCCTTGAGCTCCGGCTCACCTGTGGTGAGCGTCCCGGTCTTGTCAAAAAGGACGACGTCGACGGTGCGCATCCGTTCCAGGGCCATCCGGTTCTTGATGAGGACACCGGCCCGTGCCGCCTGTTCAGTGGAAATCGCAATCACCAGCGGGATGGCCAGGCCCAGCGCGTGCGGGCAGGCGATCACCAGCACGGTGACGGTGCGGGCAACGGCTTCAGGGACGCTGCCCAGCAGTGTCCACACCACGAACGTGACAACACCGGCGCCGGCGGCGAAGTAGAACAGGAAAGCGGCGGCCCGGTCGGCCAGGGCCTGGGCCTTGGAGGAGGAAGCCTGGGCCTCTGCCACCAGCCGCTGGATGCCGGCCAGGGCAGTGTTCTCGCCCACGGCGGTCACCCGCACGCGGACGGAATTGTCGGTGGCCACGGTTCCCGCGACGACGGCGTCTCCCGGGGCGCGCGGGACGGTCCTGGATTCGCCGGTGATCATGGACTCGTCAAACTCGGCCTGCCCATCGGTCACCGTGCCGTCGGCCGGCAGCCTGGCGCCCGAGCGGACCAGGACGGTGTCGCCTTCGCGCAGCTCGGAAACCGGGACCGTCTCGGTGCCGGTGCCCGTCACGCGTTCGGCCTCATCCGGGATCAGTGCGGCCAGGGCATCCAAGGCCCCCTGCGCGGAACCGAGGGCACGCATTTCGATCCAATGGCCCAGCAGCATGATGGCCACCAGCAGGGCCAGTTCCCACCAAAAGTCCAGGTCGAAGCCGCCGATCCCCAGGCTGGTGGCCCAGGAAGCGGTGAAGGCGACGCTGATGGCCATGCCGATCAGCAGCATCATGCCGGGGCGCCGGTCTTTCAGTTCCTGCAGTCCGCCCTTGAGGAACGGCTGGCCCCCGTAGAGGAAGATCACCGTGCCCAGGACGGGCGGAATCCAGTCGGAACCAGGGAACATCGGCGGCATGTAGCCCAGGAGGTGGCCCACCATGGGACTGAAATAGACCACCGGGACGGACAGGGCCAGCGATGCCCAGAACCTGTTCTTGAACATCGCCGTGCTGTGGCCGGCGTGCTGGCCGGCGGTGTGGACGGCATGGTCGTCCTCGCGGTGGTGGCTGTGCGGGTGGTGGCTGTCGTGGTGATGGTGCTCTGTGGTTGCGGTGTGGTCTTGCATGATGCCTCCTGGCGAGGATCCTCTGGGTCAGCGGCTGACGGTGTATCCGGCCGCCGTGACAGCCTCGCGGACCGCGGCGGGATCGGCGGATCCGGCGATGCGCAGGCGCGACGTGCCGCCGGCTACCAGTTCAACGGTGGCGGCGTTCACGCCCTCCACGGTGGATGCGGCTTTCTTGACGGTCTCAACGCAGTGGCCGCAGGTCAGGCCCTCAACCAGGAACTCGGCGTCGGCCGTCTCCTGCCGAGGAGGAGTGGCGGCGTTCGTTGAGCAGCAGCTGCAGCCGGCGTGCGGGGTGGCCTGTGGGAGTTCGGTGCGGTTTCCAATACCAGGCATGTCAGTATCCATTCCTTGAAAAAGGGCCAATGGGCGCTGGGGTTGAACGGCTGTGACGGCGGTGCTGGGCACCTGCCTGGACATACCACTTCACTGACAACACCTCGAATATACCCCCGGGGGGTATCTGAGTCAAGGGTGCGCAACACCCGGCGGCCGGCGGCGGTGGTAGGGATCGCCCGGCGTCACGCCGGGCACGCTTTCGGGGAGCGGTCGACGGCGGCGGCCCGGTTTAGCGGGGTAGCGGCACCTAAGGTGGGCCGAAAGGCTGCCTGGTGTGACGCCGTCGTACGTCCTGCCCGGACGCTCTCTCACTTGATGCAGGAAATTCAACGATGCTCTCTCACTACCTGCAGCCGCGCCCGGCGGCAGCCGCGGGTGGTGAGAGAGCGTTGCCGGGAAACCGGCAGGTAGTGAGAGAGCGTTGCCGGGAAACCGGCAGGTAGTGAGAGAGGATCGCCGGGAAACCGGCAGGTAGTGAGAGAGCGTCCGACGGCGGGGAGGTCACCTTTGCGATACAAACGTTTCGGATGCGGGTTTCCTTGCCATAATGGGATGACCGCCCATGGGGAGGCGGCCTACAGAACGCCCGGAGGTGCCCAAAGTGTCCGACTTGAGCCGCCCGCACACGTATTCGAGCGCGCTCGGTACGGGCGATTGCCCGGCCGGGTCGTACCACATCGACCTGGTCCACGGGACGGCAGCCTGGTCCGACGGGCTCTATCACCTCCACGGCTACGAACGCGGCGAGGTAGTGCCCACCATGGAGCTGATCCTCGCCCATAAGCATCCGGACGACAAGCCGCGGACCCAGGAGATCATCGGGGAAATCAGCCGGCATGGCGGCCACTTCTCCATCTACCACCGGATCATCGATGCCCAAGGCCGCCTGCACCAGGTCCTGACCTCCGGCGAAGGACTTGTTGATGCGTCGGGGAGGGTGTCTGCGATTGACGGCATGATGGTGGACCTGACGGCCACCCTTCAGCGGGAAACCGAGGAGGCGGCACGCGAGGCAGTGGAACGGGCCACCTCCACCCGCAGCGTCATCGACCAGGCGCGGGGACTGGTGATGGGCAGGCTCCGCGTCGGCTCCGACGAAGCGTTCAGGCTGCTGATCCGCCTCAGCAGCCGGACCAACATGAAACTGGCCGTCGTGGCCGCAGACCTCGTTGCCCTGGCGGACGACCCCGACGGCACGAAGGGCCCCGCCGGCCAGGACCGCCTGGATGCGGCCGTCCGTGACCTGGTGGGCGGCAAGCCGAAGCGCCACCGGCCGCACCCCCGCAGCTAAGGCAAAAGTTTTTCTTTTCGTGTGTCGATCTGCCGTGGCGCCGTTCGACCTATGGGTGAGAAGGTCGAAAGGCGACCTTCCAAGTATCCAAAGGAGAGAACCACAATGGCCAAGTACATGCTGATCATGCGGGCAACCGACGAGTCACTCGCCAAGTTCACGGACGTCGACTTCACCGAGGCATTGACCGCGATGGGCAAGTTCAACGACGAACTGATCCGCGCCGGAGTGCTGCTGGCGGCGGAAGGCCTGGACGACCCCAAAGAGGGCGTCGTGGTGGACTTCACCGGGGAGCAGCCAGTGGTCACCGACGGGCCGTACGGGGAGACGAAGGAGCTGTTCAACGGCTTCTACCTCCTTGATGTCGCTTCGAAGGAGGAAGCCATCGAGTGGGCCAAGCGTGCACCGATGACCGAAGGAAGCAAGACCGAGATCCGCCGGGTGCCCACCATCGACGAGTTCCCGCAGGACAACGAATGGATCCAGAAGGAACGTGCCTGGCGCGAGCAGACCGGGCAGCTCTGAACCGGCAGCCCTGAGACACAGTGGGTTCCAACGCGGCGAGGGGCGCCGTCGAGGCTGTGTGGCGGATGGAATCCGCCCGCATCGTCGGCGCCCTCGCCCGGTTTACCGGCGACTTCGCCCTCGCCGAGGACCTGGCCCAGGAGGCGCTCGCCGAAGCGCTCGTGTCCTGGTCCGTCAACGGCGTCCCCGCTGAGCCGACGGGCTGGCTGCTGACCACGGGCCGCCGTCGTGCCATCGATTCATTTCGACGGCGGGCGGCAGGGGATGAGCGCTACGCACTGCTCGCCCGCGACCTGTCCCCGGAGGAGCCGGGGCCGGATGCGCTGTTCGATCCGGAGGCGATCGACGACGACGTGCTGGCGCTGATGTTCATCTCTTGCCATCCGGTGCTGTCCAAGGAGGCCCGGATCGCGTTGACGCTCAGGGTGGTGGGCGGTTTGGGGAGCGAGGCAATCGCCAAGGCGTTCCTGGTGCCGGTGGCAACCATCCAGGCCCGCATCACCCGGGCCAAGAAAACCCTCGCCGCCGCCAACGTCCCGTTCGCCGTGCCGGAGCCGAAGGAGCGGGCCGAACGGCTGGGCTCCGTGCTGCAGGCGGTCTACCTGATCTTCACGGAGGGGTCGTTCGCGTCCGGCGGCGACTCCTGGATCCGCCGTGACCTCGCCGCCGAGGCGCAGCGGCTGGGCCGCACGCTGGTCCGGCTCGATCCGCAACCGGAGGTCTTCGGGCTGCTCGCGCTGATGGAACTGACAGCCGCCCGCTTCCCGGCCCGAGTGGACGCGTCCGGACAGCCGGTCCTGCTTGAGGACCAGGACCGGCTGCTCTGGGACCAGTCGGCGATCCGTCGTGGCCGCGCGGCGCTCGCCCGGGCTGTGGCTGCCGGGCACGGGCTGGGTGCCTACGGACTCCAGGCATCCATCGCCGAATGCCATGCGGTGGCGGGGTCGGTGGCCGGGACGGACTGGCCCCGGATCGTTGGCCTGTATGAGGCACTCGGCCGGCTCACGCCGTCGCCCATCATTGAACTCAACCGGGCGGTAGCGGTGGCCATGGCCTCCGGCCCGGCCGACGCGCTGGTGCTGGTGGAGGCGATCGCCGCACGCGGCGAACTGCGTGGTACACATCTGCTTCCGTCGGTCCGCGGGGAGCTCCTCACCCGGCTGGGGCGGCGGGACGAGGCCCGGACCGCGCTCTGGGAAGCTCTGGAGATGTGCGGAAACGCCGCGGAGCGGGCGGCGCTCGAACGCAAGATCGGTGCCCTCAGCACCTAGCCGCGGAGTAACGGGGCGTTGGCCTCCACCAAGCCCTGACCAGCCACTATGCTGGCTGCATGGCTACCTATGAAGTGACCCGCAGCGCATTCATTCCGGCCCCGGCCGAGGCAATTTTCCCCCTGATCAACAGCTTCCACCAATGGACCAAATGGTCGCCCTGGGAGACCGTGGACCCCACCATGGAACGCCACTACTCCGGCAACGACGCCGGCGTGGGCGCGAAGTACGCCTGGAGCGGCAACCGCAAGGCCGGCAGCGGAAACATGGAGATCGTCGAGTCGACCGCTCCCAGTGTCCTCCGGGTCCGGCTCGAATTCACGAAGCCCTTCAAGGCCGTCAACCCCACGTCCTTCACCCTGACCCCGGCAAACGGCGGCACCACCGTGAAATGGACCATGACCGGCGAGAACAAGGGGCTGGCCAAGGTCTTCGCCCTGTTCATGAACATGGACAAGCTGGTGGGCGGCGACTTCGAAAAGGGCTTGAAGCAGCTCTCGGCAGCCGCGGCCGGTACGAAGAGCTGAGCCTGGACGCCCGCGGGGCCTGGGAGTAAAAGCGGTCCGGCCCCGCTTGAGCGGCGCTGGGCAGCACCGCTCAAGCGGGTTAGGGCCGCGGAAGCCGGCAGCCGGCAGCGGCTAGAACGACGGGACCGTAAAGACCAGTCCCAGCAGGCCCCTGCCCGCCTGCTCCAGGATCGGGTCGATCGCAAGCGTCGGATGGCTGAGCAGCACGTTCACGTCGCGCTGGATCCGCTGGAGCGGGTGGGCCAGCCGCTGGGCGCTGCCGCCGGATCCCGCGGCCACCAGGCGCACGGCTTCGGCGGAGGCTTCCCCGCTGAGGGCGAGCGAGAGCCGGTAGGCCGCCCGGCCGCCGTCGTCCAGGTTTGAAAGGCGGGCATCCGCCCCGGCGACCAGCCGGACCGCCTCCTCCCAGTGCAGCCGGGCCGTGGCCAGCTGCCCGTAGGCCTGCGCGAAGCGGGCCTGCGCCAGCAGCGAATCCGACTGCCGGGTCTCCACGGTGTTCTTGCCCCTGCGCACCATCATTCCTTCGCGGAAAAGTTCAACGGCGTGCTCCGCGGCTCCCAGCGCGGCGGACGGCGCCACCAGGTTCAGCAGGATGGCCATGGGCGTGTGGAGGATCGGGTCGGGATGGATCCGGCTGCCGGGGTTGTCCGCGGAGCCCAGCAGGGCCCAGTCCTGTACGCGGTGATCGGGCACAAAGAGCTGCTCCGCCGTGAGGTCGTTGCTGCCCGTGCCCCGCAGGCCCGCCGTGTGCCAGACATCCAGCAATTCAAGCTCAGCCACTGGCACCAGGGCCTGCATCCGGACACCGTGGTGCTGGACTGCCAGGAGAGCCCACTCCGAGTGCATCACGCCGGACGCGAAGCTCCAGTGTCCGGAGATCGCGTAGCCGCCCGTAACCTTTTCAGCCGTGCCCACGGGGGCGCCGGTTGCGGCCGCCAGGGGAGCGGGCCCGCCGGCGAAGACTTCCTGCTGGACCCGCTGCGGCCAGCGCGCCAGCATCCAGACGTGCTCGGCCAGATGGCCGGCCGTCCACGCGGTTGAGGCGCACCCCCGGGACAGCCGGCGGACCACCTCGGCGTAGGTGTCGACACCCAGCCCGGATCCCCCCAGCGCCTTGGGCGACAGCATCTCGAAAACCCCGGCAGCCTTGAGCTCCGCCATGGTCGATTCCGGCAGGCGGCGCAGCTGCTCGGTCGCCTCAGCACGTTCCCGCAGCCGGGGGATGAGGGCGTCCACGCGGTCCAGGATCCGGCCCGGGCCCGGGGCCGTGTTGACAGTCTCGACGGCGGGCGGGGCGGGTTCGTCTGCGGCCGGGTCCAGGACGCGTTCGACGGCGGCCGGCGCCAGGTCGAGCGTGTGGGCCGTGTGGTCGCGTTTGGCGGCAAGGTAGCGATGGTTGGCTTCGGACAGGTGGACGCCGGTGGGGACCTGCTCGGCGATGGTGATCCCGAGGGAGGTGAGCTGGGCGGCCTTGTCCGGGTTGTTGGTGAGCAGCCGGACGGAAGTTGCCCCGACGGCGTCGAGCATCTGGGCGGCCGCGGTGTAGTCGCGCTCGTCGTCGCCGTGGCCCAGGGCCCGGTTGGCTTCGTAGGTGTCCAGGCCGGTGTCCTGCAGGGCGTAGGCGTCGAGCTTGGAGTACAGGCCGATGCCGCGGCCTTCCTGCCGGAGGTAGAGGAGGAAGCCGCCCGCGGCCGAGATCTGTTCCACGGCCTCGCGGAGCTGGGGGCCGCAGTCACAGCGCTCGCTGCCGAAGACGTCCCCGGTGAGGCACTCGCTGTGCAGCCGGACCAGGGGCGTGTTGCCGCCGTCGGCCGCGTCATGCAGCATGCCGTCCCAGTCGCCGAAGGCCAGCAGCAGGTGCTCCTTGCCGTCGGCCAGCCCGTGGAAGGTCAGGACTTCGGCGACGGCGGTGAAGCCGTCCGGGAAACGCAGCGGAACCGTCACCCGGCTGCGGACAGTCGCGGGGGCCGTCAGCGACGCGGCGATGGACTCGAAGAACGTGGTCATCCGGGGTTCCTTGCACTCGAAACAAGAGAGGCGCTTACTTGAAGCTTAAAGTAAATATACGCGCCAATGGTTGAAGTCGCAAGCATTTGTGTCGCCGCCGCAGCGTCCTCTACGTGCAATAGCTGAGCCGGGACGCAAAAGCGGCCCTGGCCCGCTTGAGCGGTTCGGGCCAGCACCGTTCAAGCGGGCCAGGGCCGCAGGAGCCCGTGAGCGGTAATCCCGCAAAATCGGAGGGCTCCCAAATTCGGCAATATGCTGCCGTTCGGTACCAGGGTGGGTCTATCGAAGAGGCTCTGAAGGGCATCCGGCAATATCCTGCCGCAACGAGGCGGGAGGTCAGCCGTTCTTGCCCTTGCCTTTGCCCTCGCTGCCCTTGGCTGGTGCGGGCGCGGGGGCCTGGGCCGGTGCGGGGGCGGGAGCGGCTGCCGCAGCACTTTCCGCGGCGGCTTGGGCCGACGCCTCTGCCTCAGCCCGTGCCTTCTCGGCCTCTGCCGCAGCTGCGGCGGCTGCTGCTTCCTCGGCCGCTTTCGCCGCTGCGGCTTCCACGGCGGCGGTGAGGTCGGCCCGGACGGCGGCGACGCTGGTCATGATGCCCCGGCGCCGGTCCTCGGAAACCTGTCCGCTGCCCGCTGCGGATGCAAGGCCGGCTTCCAGGCTCTCCAGCGCCTTGAGCGCTGCCGCGGGATCGTTGGCGGCCGCAGCCTGGCTGACGCCGAGTACTTGTTCCTGAAGCTGGCGGGCGGCGTCGCGCTGCAGGCCGGTCTCGGCAGGGCCGCAGCCGGCGAGCAGCGTGGCCAGGGCAAGGACGGTGGCCAGCCGAATCAATCGCCGTGTTTCGAACCATCTGCGGCGGGTCTGGAAAAGCGTCATGGTTCCACCTTCTTCTGAAGTTCCTGGAGGTGGTCACCCAAGGCGCCCGTGACCGTCGGGTAAGGCACGACGTCGGCAGTGGACTCCGAGGGCAGGCCCGCCGTGAGCGCAACAGACCCGCCCGCTGCCGCGAGGAGGATCAATGCCGCTGCAGGCCAGAGCCGCCTCCGCACGCGGGAGGGTCGCGCGCTGGAAGTCCGCGCGCGGCTGGGCGCTTCCGGAGCCTTGGGGGCGGGGGTGGCGGCCTGGGTGGGGATTGGGTCCGTGGGAGGGGCGGGCGGCGCTGAACTGATGGACGGCGCCCTGAACGGCATGCTGGGCAGGACCCGCGTGGGTGCCGGGGCGAGGCTGCCCGGGGCGGATTCGGGCGAAACAAGGGCATGTCGCAGCGCCGTCTCAATGTCTGCCGAGGCCGGGCGTTCCAGGGGTTCGATAGCTGTCATCGACCGGATCAGGTCCGCCCATTCGGCCGGGAGGTCCGACGGAATTTCGGGTGGCCGGTGCAGCCTGGCCACGGCGGACTCCACCGCGCTGCCGGGATACTCCACTGCCTGCTTGATGCATTCGAGCAGGACCAGTCCCAGCGAGTAGACGTCCGTGGCCGGGGTGAGCGGTGAGCCCATGGCCTGCTCCGGACTCAGGTACGCCGCCGTGCCTACCATGGCCCCTGTGGCTGTCAGGCGCGTGGCGTCGGTGATTCTGGCTATTCCGAAGTCCGTGAGCTTGGCCCGCAGCGGCTCGCCGGGGCGGGTCTGCGCCAGGAGGATGTTGGCGGGTTTGATGTCCCGGTGGATGATCCCCAGGCTGTGGACGTAGGAGAGTGCGTCGGCGACCCCGGCGCCGATGACCGCGAGTTCGTCCAGCGGGACCGGGCTGTGCCTGATGCGGGTCCGCAGATCCTGTCCGTCCGCCAGTTCCATGGTCAGGAACGGGCGCGGCTCGGTGGGGATGCGGGTATCGGTGCCGGCATCAAAAAGCGTCACCAGGCTGGGATGGTTCAAGGTGGCCAGCATCTTGATCTCGGCCTCCTGGCGTTTGAGCTCGCCGACGTCGGGCGCCTGGGGTGCGAAGAGCTTCAGCGCCACGTCACGGCCCAAATTCCCGTCCCGTGCCGAGTACACCGACGACATGCCGCCGCGGCCAATCACTTCACCCAGCCGGTAGCGTCCGGCAACCACGTCACTCATGTTGGAGCTGGGCGATTCCGCCACGATAACCGTTCCTTCCGGCGCCTTGGGGCACGCGTCATGCCCAGAATCGGGAGGCTGGGAAAAGCAACTCTTCCCATGATCTATAAGCATGCTTATCATTGCTGGAAAGGGGATCTGAAGTCAATCCTGTCGAAAAATCCGGGGCGTGCGTCGTGGAGGAATTGCTGATTGTTTCGGCCAGCGGACTGGCGCGCGAGGTTTTGGCGATGGTCCGCAGCAGTGGCCAGTACGACGTCCTCGGCATCCTTGACGACGACGTTGAACTGCGTGGCGTTTCCGTTGATGGGGCAACAGTCCTGGGGGGCGTTGAGAGTGTGCTGCGGTACGTGAACGCCAAGGTCATCGTGTGCATCGAATCGGAAATTGAGCGTGAGGCGGCAGTGGGCAGGCTCACGCAGCTGGGACTTCCCGAAGGCAGGTTTGCGACGGCGGTGGACCCTGACATCCCCCTCATGGGTATGACATTTGTCGGGCAGGGAAGCATCCTCCTGCATAACGTCACCGTTGCTCCGGCGGTCAGCCTGGGGAGGCATGTTGTGGCGATGCCGAACGTCCACCTCGGCTGCGACGTCCACATAGCCGACTTCGCCACCCTCTGTGCCGGGGCATCGCTGGGCGGCGGGGCGAGCCTGGGCCGCGGCGTCCATGTCGGGATGAATTCCTGCGTCCGCGAGGGCGTCACAGTGGGCCGCTACGCGCGGATCGGAATGGGCGCCGCCGTGGAAAGCAGCATGCCGGAGTTCGCAACGTGGGTGGGGAGTCCGGCGCATTAGAAACCGCGCCTTCGGGAGCGCAGGGGGTTGCCTAATGCGTTAGTGACGACTAACGTATTAATTGTGTTGGATGCCTTGGAGATCGCCGCGGAGCCGAACAGGCGCCGGCTTTTGCACCTTCTGGCACGCCAGGAACAGCCTGTGGGGGAGTTGGCCGCCCATTTCACGGTCAGCCGCTCCGCAGTCTCCCAGCACCTGCTGTTGCTCGAGCAGGCAGGCCTGGTGGCTGCCCGCAAAGAGGGGCGGAACAGGTACTACAGGCTCGATCCCGAGGGTATGGGCCGGCTCCGTGCGCTGGTCGAGCAGTTCTGGACTGACGAGCTGGACCTGCTGGCCGCAGACGCCGCCGAGCTGGCCGGAAACCGTCCCCAGTCAGGAGACCCTGCACCACCACGCTAGATACTTCATTTCCTAGACAAAGGACCGCTCAGATGAGCTTCGATAAAACCATCCTCCTTCCCGTCGACGCCGACGAGGCCTTCGCCCTGATCACGCAGCCGGAACGCCTCCGCCGCTGGAAGACGGTCGCCGCCAGGGTGGACCTTCGCGTCGGCGGCGAGTACCGCTGGACCATCGTCCCGGGCCACCACGCCGCGGGGACGTTCCAGGAAATCGAGCCGGGCAAGCGCATTGTGT
The DNA here is from genome assembly GCF_031457335.1 of Arthrobacter sp. BE255. NCBI lineage: Bacteria > Bacillati > Actinomycetota > Actinomycetes > Micrococcales > Micrococcaceae > Arthrobacter > Arthrobacter sp. BE255. Next base: position 146,015 of record NZ_JAVDWK010000007.1, read on the forward strand.
TCACCTGGGGCTGGGAGTCCGCCACGGATCTGCCGCCCGGCGCGTCCACGGTCACCATCACGCTCGAGCCCGTCGACGGCGGCACGTCTCTGCGCCTGGTGCACGAGGGCCTCACGCCCGAGCAGTCCACAGCGCACGCCGAAGGCTGGAACCACTTCCTGGGACGCCTGGTCAAAGAGGCGTCGTCGGATGCGGGTGCCGGCCCGGACGAATGGGCCGCCGCCCCGGACCCCATCGACCACCTCATCTCCGCCGACGCGTCGCTGGCAGTCCTGCTCGGCGTCCTGCGCAAGCTCACGCCGGAAGACCGGGAAAAGCCGACGCCGTGCGAGGACTTCACTGCCCACGAACTCCTCGAGCACCTGGCCGGGTCGCTGAAGAACATCGGTACCGCCCTGGGCGCCGACGTCACGGACCGCGCCGATGCCGCTCCCGAGGTCCGCATCGCCGAACTCGCCCAGCCCACGCTGGAAGCGTTCGCCCGCCGCGGCGTTGACGGCACCATCGACATGGGCTTCGCCGAACTCCCCGCCACCATGGTGGCCAGCATCGTGAACCTCGAGCTGCTGGTCCATGCGTGGGACTTCGCGAAGGCAAGCGGCCAGGACCTGGCCGTGTCCGACGTCGTCACGGACTACGTGGAGGGTCTGGCCCTGGCGACCATCTCCGAGCAGGTCCGCTCCGGCGGCAGTTTCGCGCCCGCGAAGCCCGTCGCGGAGACCGCAGGCAGCCTTGAGCGGCTCATCGCATTCACCGGCCGGACCGTCACCGTCTGACCGATCGATGCACCCCCCGCAGTAAACAGAAGAACAATCCCGAAAGAAGGAAAAGAAAATGTCCAAGTTTCTCTTCATCTACCACTCCCCGATGACACCCGCGGAGGCAGCGCCGCCGGCACCGGAGGACATGGAAGCAGCCATGGGGGACTGGAACGCCTGGGGTGCCAAGGTGGGCGACGGGCTGATCGACTTCGGAACCCCGCTGGCCAACGGCGTCCGCGTTTCGCCCGGCGGAGCCACCGCGCCGAGCAGGCTCGAAGTCTCCGGATACAGCCTGATCGAAGCCGAGAACGCCGAGGCAGCCCTGGAACTCGCCAAGCAGCACCCGCACCTGAACATGCCGGGCAGCGAAATCGAGGTCCACGAGGCCCAGCACATCCCCGGAATGTAATCGGGCCTCGTGGTCGGGCCTGTCGAGGCCACATCCTGCTTGGGTCCGCCGCCCCAAACCGGCGGACACTCGCGCGTCTGATAAAGCCCTGTCCGGACGCTGCCCCGTCAGCGCCGGCTGATGCTGTTCGCGAAACCGACCATAATCGCCGTCCACCAGAACGCCTGCGAGAGCACCAGCGCCACCAGCAGGCGGGCGCGAAGGCTGCCGGACACCTCCTTGAACATGGTCCCTTCCGGGAGGAGGTGCAGCCTGCGCATCACCGGAATCAGGGAGATCCCGTTGAGCATCAGGCCCAGGACGCAGCACATCTTCAGCTGTGTCGCCGGGCTGGTGATGTCCGGATGAATCAACGCGCCGGTCACCAGCAGGCCCGCCAGGCCGGCCCAGATCAGCGGCGCCGCCGCCTGCTCCAGCCTGCTGGTATCACGCAGCCCGCGTTTGCCGACAAGCCACAGGAACCCTACCCAGTCCACAACAATCACGGAACCGAAGGCCAGCACCATTGCCAGGACATGGGCGGACAGCGCCAGCCGGTGGATGCCGACGTCGAAGGTGTGGGTATGGCCCACAGCAAGGGACGTGCACCACGCGGCTGCCGCTGCCACCGACAGGGCTGGAATCAGGATGCCGGGCCGTGACAATGCTGGCTTCTCCGCCGGGGCGGTCATTGTCTGGCCCGCCATCAGGTGAAGAGGCCTTCGCCGATGAACCCTCCGGGCTGGACGCCGGGCGGCACCGCTGCCAGGGCCGAGCCGGTGTGCTTGAGGTACTCCAGGGCCAGGGTGTCCTCCTTGGCCATGGCCATCTGCATCGGGACGTAGTGCGTGCGCGGATCCTTGACGAACGCAACGAAGAACAGCCCGGCGTCGAGGTGGCCCAGCCCGTCGGACCCGTCCGTGTAGTTGTAGCCGCGGCGGAGCATCCGCACGCCGTCGTTCTGGTCCGCGTGGGCCAGCCGGACGTGCGCGTCCATGCCGATCAGCGGTTCGCCGTCCTTGCCCTTGATGGCGAAATCAGGGGCCGTGAACTCCTTGCCGCCGGAGAGCGGGGAGCCTTCGGATTTGGTCCGCCCGATCAGCCCCTCCTGTTCCCGGAGCGAGGTGCGGTCCCAGATCTCGATGTGCATCCGGATGCGGCGCGCCACCAGGTAGCTGCCGCCCTGCATCCAGGCTTCGCCGTCGCGTGTGCCGGGCCCGGCCCAGACGTGCTCGTTCAGAAGGTCCGTGTCCTCGGCTTTGAGGTTGTTGGTCCCGTCCTTGAAACCGAACAGGTTGCGCGGGGTCTGCTGGCTCCGCGACGTCGAGGACGTGCGGCCGAACCCGAGCTGGGACCAGCGAACCCGGACCGTGCCGAAGCCGATGCGGGCGAGGTTGCGGATGGCGTGGACGGCCACCTGCGGATCGTCGGCGCAGGCCTGGACGATGATGTCGCCGCCGCTGCGGTTGGGCTGCAGGTCATCGCCCGGGAAGTGCGGCAGGTCGATCAGCGCGTCGGGCCGGCGGCCGTCCAGGCCGAAGCGGACCTTGCCGTCCTTCTCGAACAGGCCGGCGCCGAACGCGAAGGTCACGGTCAGCTTGCCGGCGCTGAGCCCCATCGCCTCGCCGGTGTCCTCCGGCGGAGCGTCGTAGGGGCCGTTGACGGCGCCGGTGGTTCCGGTTTCGCGGCCCTGCGACATGGCCTCGGCCGCGGCCGTCCAGTCTTTCAGGAGCTTGATGAGGGCAGCACGGTCCTCGGTGATGACGTCGAAAGCGGCCATGTGCAGCCGGTCCTGAGCCGCCGTCGTGATTCCTGCCTGGATGGCCCCGTGGAACGGAACCACATCATTGGTTCCGGCTTCGGCCGGGGCGGCCACTGCGGCGAGGGCGTCCTGGCTGAGCAGGCCTGCGGCCACACCGGCGAGGGCACCTGCACCGCCCACGCCGGCCAGGGCCAGCAGGCCCCTGCGGGACATGCGCGACGCTGGGGCGTCACCTTGCGCGGAAACGGTGGGGACGGCGTCGGGAGCGGTGCCGGGCTGGCCCCCGCCGTACGGGCAGCCGCTCACAGGACGACGGCGGCGGTCAGGTTGGACAGCGGCTCGCCGAGCGCGTCAACCAGGGCGGCGAGCTTCTGCACCTGCTCGGGCGTCAGTTCGTTGTAGTAGACGAAGCCTTCGCCGCGGGCGTGCTGCGTGAGTTCGGCCTGGAGGGCTGCGAACTTCTCCTCGAGCGAGGCCGCGAGTGCCGGGTTCTTCTGCTCGAGCACGGGCTTGAGGTTCTCGAAGGCGATCCGGGCGCCGTCCATGTTGGCCTGGAAGTCCCAAAGGTCCGTGTGGGACCAGATTTCCTCTTCGCCGGTGACCTTGCCGGTGGCAACCTCGTCCAGCAGCTCCTTGGCGCCGTTGCCCAGCTTGTCGGCGGTGAGTTCAACGCTGCGGGTGCGGCCGGCCAGGTCCTCGGTGTCGGCCACCAGCTGCGCCGCGAGTGCTTCGCGTTCCGGGGCCGTCAGCGCGGCGAATCCGGCGGGCGGGAACAGGTCCTTCTCGGCGCGGTGCCATCCGGTCCATTCCTCGCCCTCTGCGAGGTCGGCCTCGCGGGCGTCCAGCTTCGGGTCGAGGTCGCCGAAGGATTCCGCGACCGGCTCGATCCGCTCCCAGTGCATGCGCGTGGCGGCGTAGAGGTCCCGGGCCTTCGCGGCGTCGCCCGCGGCGTAGGCTGCGGCGAACTCCTTGGTGCCGGCGAGGAGCTGCTCGGCCTGGTCCTTGACGTAGGCCAGGTACTGGGCCGTGCCCGTGTCGGTGAGGGCCTTGATGTTGGTGTCCACCGCGGGCTTGTCGCCGGATTCGGTGATTTCGAACGCGGAGCGGATGCCCTCGCCCTGCATGCCGGGCTTGCACGCCGTCGTGTACGTTCCGGCGGGGGCGGTGACCACCAGGTTGCGGGTCAGGCCCGGGCCGATGTTCTCCACTTCGCCGATGATCCGCAGGCCGTCTTCGGCGAGCAGGTAGAACTCGGTGACCTGGTCGCCGTCGTTCTGGATGGCGAAAGTGATGTTGCCGCTCTTGGTGCTGGTGCTGGACACCGAGCACACGTCATTGGTGCTGGATACCTTGATGGGGCCGGTGGCGGCCGGGGCGGCGTTGTCGGTGCAGGCGGCCAGCGTCAGGGGAAGGACGGCGGCGGCCAGCAGGTATCGCAGGCGCGTGGTCTGGGGGGATTTGGGCATGGGGGTGTTCCTTTGGGGATGTGATGCGGGTTGGGGAGAGGGAAGAGCTTAGGAGCCGACGGCAGCGCGGACCGGCCTGGGGGTTGCGGCCGCGGTTGGGGTGCGGCGGTTGGAACGGAGGTAGAAGAACATGACCGGCGGGACGTAGAGCAGCCAGGCCGCGCCCTCCAGCCAGGTGGTGGCGGGGGAGAAGTTCAGGGTGCCTTTGAGCAGGGTCCCGTACCAGGACGACGGCGGCACGGCGGCTGAGACGTCAAAGGCCAGGCTGTGCAGGCCGGGCAGGATGCCGGCCTCCTGGAAGTCGTGGATGGCGTAGGCCAGGACGCCGCCGGCGATCACGATCAGGGCGGCGCCGCTCCAGGTGAAGAATTTTCCGAGGTTGATCTTCAGGACCCCTCGGTGCAGCAGGGCACCGAGGGCGACGGCGGTGCCGATCCCCAGAAGCGCGCCGATCAGCGGCGTCGTGGAAGAGCCGGCTGACTGGGCTGCGGCCCAGAGGAACAGTGCCGTTTCGAGGCCTTCCCGGCCCACAGCGACTGCGCCGACGACTGCCAAACCCCAGCCGGATCCGCCGGCCTTCAGGTCAACCTGGGACCGGAGGTCGCTGCCGAGGGTGCGGGCGGTCCGCGCCATCCAGAAGACCATCCAGGTGACCAGGCCGACGGCCATCACGGACAGGCTGCCGCCGATGGCTTCCTGCGCCTCGAACGTCAGTCCGCGCGGGCCGAAACTGAGGAGGGCACCGAAACCGATCGAGGCGGCCACGGCGATTCCGACGCCGACCCACAGCTTGGGGAGCAGGTGGGACCGGCCGCTTTTGGCCAGGTACGCCATTAGGAGCACGACAATAAGCGTCGCCTCCAGGCCCTCACGGAGGCCAATCAGATAGTTCGCGGTCATGGGCAGTGCACCTCGGCTCGTGGAAGCCAAGGTTAGGCTCGCCTAAAGAGGAAGATTACCCAGATTTCCCAATTAAGCAAACTTTTCGTGAGCTAATTGGCCAAGCGTTACGCCGCAATCCCAAGGTCAGGTTTCGAAGTGCGTTTCCGGTGCGCCGCCGTAGCCCTCCAGGATGCCCTCGGCCACGAGGCGGAGCTTCATGTTCCGGTGGCTGGAGGCGTTGGAAAGAATGGCGAAGGCCTCACTGTAGGAGCACCTGTTCTGCCCCATGATCACGCCGCAGGCGATGTCGATGGCGGTGCGGCTGGACAGCGCCGAGCGGAGCTGCTCCGTGAACTCGGACGCCCGCCGGACCTGCGTGGCCAGGCGCAGGCTCCTGGACGCAAGGTCCCGGAAGCCAAAAGCCTGGGACATCAGCTCGGTGGTGAAGACGTTGGCTCCGGCGGCCAGGAAGGTCAGCGCGCCGGCGTAACCGTGGTCCACGTCCAGGGGAAGGCTGACGGCACTGAGGTAACCGGCCGCCTGCAGCCGCTGCCGGTAGTGGGGCCACCGCGGGTCCCGCGACTCGGCGTTGACCAGGATGGCCACGTTGCCGTTCAGCGATTCCGACGCCGGGCCGTGCGAATGCTCCTGGTCCCACCTGGTGAGCAGCACGGCTTCGTCCGGGCTGCCGGCCGTGACCGGTTTCCGTCGGGGCGCCCGGAGGGTCACCACGCAGTCAATGACCGCGTCGGCGGCCCGGGTCAGGGCTGCTGCGCCGATGTCGGCAAGCAGGTCCAGGGATGCGGCCTCCGTGGGGGCCGTCAGGTCGTAAAGTAGTTCGGCGCCGTTCCAGCGCCAGTCGGTGTCCAGTTCCAGCTCGTCCGAGCCTCCACCGGTCTGTGTCTGACCGTCGTTCACGTGATTGCCCCCTTCATGTGAGAAGGGCCGTCGCTACTGCAGCCAATTCAGAGAATACGGGGGAGCGGACGGGCGGCACACGAGTAGTGGGTACTCGAATTTGAACAGGGCGGACACGCGGCGGCCCGGGTCCCAAGGAGGGATCCGGGCCGGGGCGTTGGCGTTCTTCGGGCTCAGCCCTGGTTGATGCGGATCATGTTTCCGGACGGGTCGCGGAAGGCGCAGTCGCGCGGGCCCCAGGGCTGCACGATCGGTTCCTGGAGGACCTCGGCGCCGGACGCGCGGAGGGTTTCGAACGTGGCGTCGAGATCGTCCGTGGTGAACACCAGCATGGGCATCACGCCCTTGGTGAGCAGCTCCTGGATGGCGTCTCCGTCAGCCTGTGAGCGGCCGGCATGCGGAGGGGAAAGGACGAGCTCGAGGTCGGGCTGGGCGGCGCTGCCGAGGGTGACCCAGCGTTGTCCGTCCGAGCCGACGTCGTTCCGGACTTCAAAGCCCAGGGCGTCGCGGTAGAAGGCGAGGGACTCATCGAGATCGTTGACGGTGACGTGTGCGTACTTCAATGAAATGTTCATGTCTTCACGCTATGGCAGCGGGAATCAGGACGCTTCTTCAATCCTGCTCAGTGTGGCGCGGGCTGCTTTGTTGCCCTTGCGGTCCGGTTTGGTGTGCTGCTTGGCGATGCAGTTGGGCATGGCCTTCACGGCGTGGTGTTCCCGGGCCCGGTATTCGCTGGGCGTTATGCCCACGATCTCGGTGAACCGGGAGCTGAACGAGCCCAGCGACGTACAGCCCACCTCCATGCAGGCATCCGTCACGTTCGAACCCGCACGGAGCAGCGCCATGGCCCGTTCGATCCGCCGCGTCATGAGGTAGTTGTACGGTGTTTCGCTGTACGCGGCCTTGAACTGGCGGGAGAAATGCGCGGGGGACATGAGTGCGCCGGCGGCCATCGTGGGCACGTCCAAGGGCCGGGCATACTCGCGGTCGATCAGGTCACGGGCCCGGCGCAGGTGGGCCAGGTTGGCCAGTTCCTGCGGTGTCATGCCGTCATTTTACGCGTCGAAGTGGGTGCTGGGCTTGCCGCCGGAGATCTTGACCACCATTTCCTCGGCGATGTCGCGGAGCTTCTGGTTCCGGTGGCTGGAGACGTTGGTCAGGATGGTCATGGCCTCGGCCTGGGAACAGCGGTTCTGGCCCATGATGATCCCGCACGCCAGGTCAATGGCGGTGCGGCTGGCCATGGCCGCGCTCAGGTCGTCCGCCGCGCCCTGGGCAGTACCCACTTTGACGGCCAGGCGGACGGCGCTGCCGGCAAGATCGGCAAAGCTGGCGGCTTCCCTCATGATGTCCGCGGTGAACACGCCCGTGGAGGTGGCGAAAAAGTTCAGCGCCGCGGCGGAGTCCTCGCCAAGCTGCAGCGGGACGCCCAGGGCGCTGAGGATCCCCTCGTCAAAGAGCACTTTCTGGTACTCCGGCCAGCGCGGGTCGGTGCGGACATCGCCCAGAAGGGTGGGCACCCCGGTCCTCAGGGCCGCGATGCAGGGGCCGTCACCCACGCGCTGCTCGATCTTGTCCAGATGGATGGCCTTGGGGCTGCTGCCGCCCACCGTCGCTGTCCGCTTGGTGCGCTTCAGCGTCACACCGCATTCAATGGTTTCATTGGCGCTGCGGCTCATGACGCCGGCGGCGATGGAAGCGAAACCGCCCAGGAACTCGGCCACGGACTCGGCGCCGACAATCAGGTCCTGGAGTTCAAGGAGGAGGTCACGCTCGGGGCTAGTGGACATCTCCACAACATATTCCCATCAGGTTATGCCCGCAACAGCCCCGCCCATTAAGCGCGAACGTACACTTGGGGCCCAGCCACGAGGGCCCCAAGTGTACGTTCGCGCCGGGCCTAGCCGATGATGGGGCGTTCTTCCGGCAGCCGGTACAGCCTGGGGTGCGAGGACAGGGCCAGCGCGGACGCCACCGTCACGGTGCCGATGCGTCCTGTGAACATCAGCGCCATCAGCACCCATTCGGCCGCCGGCGGGAGGTTGTACGTGATGCCCGTGCTCACGCCCACGGTGGCGAACGCGGAGATGGATTCGAAGAGGACCTTTTCCAAGCTGTAGTCGGTCACCATCAGGAGGAGCAGCGTGCCGCTGACGACGGCGGCGACCCCCAGCAGTGCCACGGACAGGGCCTGCCGCTGCGAGGATGCACTGATGGAGCGGTGGGCGATGGTCACCTCGTCGCGGCCGCGGACCTCGTTCCAGATGGAGAAGCCCAGCACCAGGAACGTGGTGATCTTGATGCCGCCCGCGGTGCCGGCGCTGCCGCCGCCGATGAACATCAGGATGTCGGTCACCATCAGGGTTTCGGGGGCGGCGGCACCGTAGTCGATGCTGTTGAACCCTGCGGTGCGGGGGAAGACCCCGCCGGCCAGGGAGCCCAGCAGCTTTCCGGTGAAGGACAGCGGGCCCAGCGTCCCGGCGCGGTTCCATTCGAAGGCGGCGAACAGCCCGATGCCAAGAACCAGGAGGCCCAGGGTGCCGTAGATGGTCAGGCGGAGGTGGACGCTCCAGTTCTTCATTTTTTGGTCACCGCGGACCAGTTGGATGATGACGGGGAAACCCAGGCCGCCGGCGATGATGGCCGCGCAGATGGGGACGATGATCCAGGGATCTTCCGCGAAGCCGATGAGGTTGTCGCTGAACAGGCCGAACCCGGCGTTGTTGAAGGCGGAGACCGCGTGGAACACGCCATGCCACACGGCGGTCCCCGGGCTGGCGTCGTACGCGATCCAGAACCGGCCGGTCAGCAGGACGGCGGTGGCGGCCTCGATGCTGAGCATGATCTTAGCGACGCGCAGCAGCACTGACCGCACGTCGCCGAGGTTCAGGGTGTGGGTCTCGGACTGGGCCACGAGCTGGCCCTTGAGGCCGATGCTCTTGCGAACCAGGAGCGCCAGCAGGGTGGCCAGGGTCATGATGCCGAAGCCGCCCAGCTGGATGAGTGCCAGGATGACGGCCTGCCCGAACGGTGTCCAGAACGTGGCGGTATCCACCGTGACAAGGCCCGTCACGCAGACGGCGGAGACGGACGTGAACAGCGCATCCATCCAGATGTCCGGATCCTCCACGGTCCGTGCCATGGGCAGCGTCAGCGTGCCGGCGCCGAGAAGGATGACCGCAAGGAAGGCGAGCGGGACGGACCGGACGGGGTGCGTCAGGGCGCGCCTGATGGCGCTCTCCTTCCGGTCCCTGGTGACCTTGGCCTTGGCGGCCCGCAGCTCCGGTGGCACGGGTTCAGCCCACGTGGATGCCGGGGCGGCGGGCGGGGTCCGGCTCGTTTTCCCTGATGATTTCGCGGACCACGGGGGCGGTGTCGCCGCGTCCCAGCAGCAGGTAGCGCATGAGGTGCGCCAGCGGGTTGCCTTCGGCCCATTCAAAGTAGGCGTGGGGCCGCACGCCGGTGGCGTCGCGGAGCGCCAGCAGGATCGCGGCGATCGCGTTGGGCGCGGCCGGGCTTTCGGCGCGGAGGACGCGGTGTCCGTCCACCTCGATGCCGCGCACCGCCAGGACGTCACTGAAGCCCGACGGGTCCGTCACATCGATTTCCAGGAAGATCACGTCGGCCGTTCCGGGCACGGGGTTGTTCTCCCGCTGCTCGGCTTCCTTGGCGCGGTACTCCTCGGCGTCGCGGGCCTGCGGGCGGTTGGCGATCAGGTTGATCCGCCCGTCGAAATCAATGGTGTCGGTGATGAAGCGGCGGGCGTTGTCGTCGAATTCGATGTTGTGGACCCGGAGTTCAGTGGTGCGGCTGACCCGGGAGACCAGTGACACCACAATGATGCCCAGGATGAAGAAGCCGGAGATGGCCAGGCCGTCCGGCTTGGCGATCACGTTGGCGGCCAGCGCGTACAGCAGGATGAGGGTCAGGATGGAAAATCCGACGGCGGCGCCCCGCCTCTTGCTGCGGGCTGCGGAAATGCTCACAGCCACGGCGCCGGAGACCATCATGGCCAGGATGCCGGTGGCGTAGGCGCCGGCCTGGGCGTTGACGTCGGCCTTGAAGCCGATGGTGATGAGGACGCTGATGGCGGTGTAGACCAGAACGACCGGGCGGACGGCGCGCGACCAGTCGGGGGCCATGCCGTAGGAGGGCAGGTAGCGGGGGACGATGTTGATCAGCCCGGCCATGGCGGAGGCGCCGGCGAACCACAGGATCAGGATGCTGCTGACGTCGTAGACGGAGCCGAAGCCGTTACCGAGGAGCTCGTGGGCCAGGTAAGCCAGGGCACGGCCGTTGGCTTCGCCGCCTTCGTGGAAGGCCTCGGCGGGGATCAGGACCGTGGTGACCACGCTGCTGCCCAGCAGGTAGACGCTCATGATCAGGGCGGCGGTGGTGAGGAGCTTGCGGGTGTTGCGGACGCGGGCGGCCAGGCGTTCCTCGGCGGTGGCGCCATCGGCAGCGACCAGCGGCATCATGCTGACGCCGGTCTCAAAGCCTGAGAGGCCCAGGACCAGCAGCGGGAAGGCGAGGAGGGCGGGCGCGGCAATATCGCCGAAACCTGTTCCGGAGGAGGTGAGTGCCGCAGTCCAGTCGGCCAGGGCACCCGGCAGGGTGACGGCGTCGTACATTCCCACGCCGATGACCACGGCGTTAAGCAGCAGGAAGATGCCCACCAGGGGGATGGCCACGGCCACCGCTTCGGAGAAGCCGAGCAGGAACACACCGCCGAGGATGAGCAGGAGCACCACGGTGATGGGGACCGCCTGGCCCTCCAGGAACGGGGGCAGGTAGGGGTTTTCAAGCATGTGGACGGTGGCGTCGGCGGCGGAGAGGGTGATGGTGATGATCCAGGAGGTGGCGACGAAGCCGAGGAGGATCAGCACAAAGATCTTCCCCCGCCAGAACGGCAGCAGCTTCTCCAGCATGGCCACCGATCCCTGGCCGTGCGGGCTTTCGTGCGCCACCCGCCGGTACATGGGCAGCATGCCCAGCAGGGTCAGGCCAATGATCAGGAGGGTGGCCAGCGGGGACAGCGCCCCGGCGGCCAGGGCGGCGATGCCGGGCAGGTAGGACAGCGTGGAGAAGTAGTCCACGCCGGTGAGGCACATGACCTTCCACCAGCTCTGGGTGGGGGCGTGGTCCTCGGCGGTTTCGGGGCCTACCGGCTGGTGGACCGTGTGTTCGAGCAGCCACCGGGTCAGCCGGTTTCCGGGTTCGCCGTCGCGCTCCGGGTTGGGGACGCTGGCGGGAATGGAGAAGCGGGTGGATGCAGTCAACGGGTTACTTTCTGTACCCCACGCAGGCGGGATCGGGGCGAATAACCAACGGAGCCTAGCACCGGGCCGGCGGCCTCCAGCGGGAAAACCCGGGTTCTTAACGCGTTCTTAACGCCGCCGCGCCGGTGCCTGCGGTCCGGACGCCTGGCGGCTCATTCCTGGGGCAAATTTAGGCCTTGCGCTTCGGCTACTTAGCGTTACTATGTACTAGTAGCTAGTAACACTGAGTAGTGAAGGAGGTGTCCGGTGGGCAAGCAAATGACGGAGATGCTCAAGGGGACGCTGGAGGGCATTGTCCTGGCCCTCCTGACCGGGAGCCCGGCCTACGGGTACGAAATCACGACGCTGCTCCGGGCGCAGGGTTTCACCGAAATCGCCGAGGGCACCGTGTATGCGCTGCTCGTACGGATCGAGCAAAAAGGCCTGGTGGACGTCGAGAAGCGGCCCTCCGAAAAAGGACCGCCACGCAAGGTGTACACGCTCAATTCACTGGGCGAAAAAGAACTGGACGAATTCTGGAACACATGGAGCTTCCTGTCCGAACGGCTGGAACAGCTCCGCACGGGAGGAAACTGACATGGCAGCAAAATGGATCGAGCTGGTGACCGGCTCGCTCGAGCAGAAGAAGCAGTACAAGCAGGCCAAGGCGCAGCTGGATGCCCTGCCTGAGCCCTACCGCTCCGTGGCGACCGCGTTCAACCGGTACTTCATGTACTACGGCGGGGTCACCGAGGGGGACACCATCGTGCAGATGTTCGCGGACCTCGCGGACCTGTGGGAACGCGCCGCCATCGACGGCACGCCCGTGAGCGAGATCGTCGGCGAGGACCCCATCGAGTTCGCCGAGAGCTTCGCCCAGGCATACGGCGGTAAGCGGTGGATCGACAAGGAACGCGCCCGTCTTAACGAGGCGGTCGACAAGGCGAAAGCGAAGGAGGCAGGGTCATGAGCACCGAGGTGACGCGGAGCCGGCCCGGCGGACCGGCAATCCGGGTGCAGGGCATCGAGAAGTCCTTCAAGGATCTGCACGTCCTGCGCGGGGTGGACTTCGACGTGGCGGCGGGCAGCATTTTCGCCCTTCTCGGCTCCAACGGGGCCGGGAAGACCACCATGGTGAAGATCCTGTCCACGCTGCTGAAGGCCGACGCCGGCACAGCCACCGTCAATGGGTTCGACGTCGGCGCGAAGCCCGGCGACGTGCGCGAGTCGATCAGCCTCACCGGCCAGTTCGCCGCGGTCGACGAAGTACTCACCGGCCGGGAGAACCTCGTGCTCGTCGCCAGGTTGCGTCACCTGAAGGACCCGGGTGCGATCGCGGACGGGCTGCTCGCGCAGTTCAGCCTCACTGACGCGGGTCCCCGGAAGGTGGCCACGTACTCGGGCGGCATGCGGCGCCGGCTCGACATCGCGATGAGCCTGATCGGGAACCCGCCGGTCATCTTCCTCGACGAACCGACCACGGGGCTCGACCCGCAGGCGCGCATCGAGGTCTGGCAGACCGTGAAGCGGCTTGCCGGCCAGGGCACCACGGTGCTGCTCACCACGCAGTACCTCGACGAGGCCGAACAGCTTGCCGACCGGATCGCCATCCTGCACAAGGGCACCATCATCCAGAACGGCACCCTCGCCGAACTGAAGCGGCTCCTCCCGCCGGCCAAGGTCGAGTACGTGGAGAAGCAGCCCTCCCTCGAGGATGTCTTCCTCGCCCTCGTCGGTGACACCGGCGAGACCGACGCCGGCGACACCGGCACCGCCGGCGACACCAACGCCGGCGACACCGGCACTGCCGACGGCGACCTCGGCGCCGGCTCGATTCCAGCACGAAAGGAAGTCCGATGACAACCCACGTCCTCAGCGACACCGGCGTCTTGACCAGCCGTTCGCTGCGCCACATCCTCCGCAGCCCCGACACGATCATCACCACCGCTGTCACCCCGATCGCGCTGATGCTGCTGTTCGTGTACGTCTTCGGCGGTGCAATCAACACCGGATCCGACGAGTCGTACATCAACTACATGCTCCCCGGCATCCTGCTCATCACCATCGCGTCCGGCGTTGCGTACACCGCGTACCGGCTGTTCCTGGACCTGCAGGGCGGCATCTTCGAGCGCTTCCAGTCCATGCCGATCGCGAGGTCCAGCGTGCTCTGGGCACACGTGCTCACGTCCCTTGCCGCGAACCTGGTCTCGGTGGCGCTCGTCATAGGCGTCGCGCTCATCATGGGGTTCCGCACCGGAGCATCCGTGGCCGCCTGGTCCGCCGTCGTCGGCATCCTGGTCCTGTTCACCCTCGCACTGACCTGGATCGCCGTGATCGCCGGGCTGTCGGCGAAGACTGTCGACGGCGCGAGCGCGTTCAGCTACCCACTGATCTTCCTGCCGTTCATCAGCTCGGCCTTCGCGCCCACCGATTCGATGCCCGGCCCGGTCGCATGGTTCGCCGAGAACCAGCCCGTGACCTCCATCGTGAACACCATCCGGGCCCTGTTCGCGCAGGAAGCCGTTGGCAGTGACATCTGGATCTCCCTCGCCTGGCTCGTGGCCATTCTCGGCGTCGCCTACGCCTTCGCCACCGCCAGCTACCGCCGCAAGATCAGCTGAAGCCGGGAGTCCCGGCAGGGCACTCCGCGGATCGGCTTCGCCCGCCTCCCCAAGGGGAAGCGGGCGAAGCCATTTAACGGCCTGGCGGGTTCAGCGGCGCAGCAGGTAGTTGGCCACGCCCTCGGGGTTTGCCAGGGCCAGGAGATGGCCGCCGGCTATGACGTCAGGGTCAATGCCGAGGCGTTCGCGGGCCACCCGGCGCTGGAAGTCCATGGGAAAGAACCGGTCGGACTCGCCGGCGAGCACGCGGGTCGGGACTGGGGGCCACTCCGCGAAGTCGCAGTCGGATGCAAACACCGCGCTTGCTTCGGGGCGCTGGTACGGTTCCCCTTCGGCCGCGATGTCCGGGGGAACGTCGTGCAGGAAGTACGTGCCGTCGTCGAACTCCGGGCTGTAGCCGTTGGCCGCTGCTGCGGCCTGCCGCGCGGCATCCCAGCCGGTGTTGTCCCACCACGCGCCGGGCGTCTCGCCCGGTGCCGGGATCATCGCGTTCACCAGGACCAGTTCCTGCACGGAAGCCCGTCCGCACACGAGCGGGGCGGTGAAGCCGCCCAGCGACTGCGCAACAAGCACGACGTCGGACCGCTCGCCGATCGCGTCGAGAACCAGCTGCGTGTACTCGGGCAGCCCGGCGCCGTCGTCGTCACCGGGCAGGTCGACGGCGACGGCGTCGTGGCCGGCCGCCTGAAGCAGGGGAACGACGCGGCTCCAGTACCAGGCTGTCCCGCCCGCGCCGGGTATCAGAATGAACGTGGTCATGTGGTCTCAGAGGCCATGGTGCGCCAATGCTTTCGTCAGCTGATCGACGGTGGGAACGCCGGCCAGACCCTCCGGCGTGCTGTAGATCCGGCAGGCGAGATCACTGGCCGGCGCCGCATCGGGGAAGATGTCGGCCCCGTCTGCCGTAATCGTCGGCGAGCCGGCGAAACCGGTCGCGGACATGTCTGCCGGCGTTTTGACCTCCCGCAAAGTGACGTGAACGTCGTCGTGCCCCAAGGCAGCCAGGGCGGCTTCCACCCGCGCAAGTGCTTCGGCCGTGTTCGGGCAGTCATCGATGTGGAGGAGTTCTATTCGCACGGTGCCCCTGTTCGAGTCAGCACCGGATCCGCAGCCAGCGCAGCAAGCATCAGCGTTCCCGTCGTCCCCTGCGGTGTCCTTGCCCGGGACGGCGGCGCAGCAGGCGTCCCCTTTCCAGGCGTTGAAGCCCTCCCGGGCGGCGATCCCGGCGATGACCAGCGCCGCGCCGGCGTCTGCCCACCACCATTTCAGTGCGCTGTTGAGAACCAGGCCCGCGAGCAGTACTGCGGAGAGATAGGTGCAGAGCAGGGTCTGTTTTGAGTCTGCGACGGCGGTGCGGGAGCCGAGTTCACGGCCTGCGCGGCGTTGAAGCCAGGACAGGACGGGCATGACGGCCAGGCTCAGGGCGGCGATCACGATGCCTGGAGTGGAATGCTGTGCCTCGCCGCCTCCGGTCAGTGACCTGACGGAGTCCACTGAGACGAACAGGGCGAGGGCGAAGAATGAGATTGCGATGATCCGCAGTGTCAGGCGCTCGCGCCGTTCCGGGTCCTTCGCGGAAAACTGCCAGGACAGGGCCACTGCTGAAGCGACTTCGATCACCGAATCAAGGCCGAAGCCGATGAGGGCCGAAGAGTCCGCCAGATTGCCTGCCCAGAGTGCGGCGACGGCCTCAATGATGTTGTAGGTGATCGTCGCGGCCGCGAACAGGCGGATGCGGCGGCTCAGTACGGCCCGGCGTCCGGCCGTGGGCGCTCGTTGAATGGTGGTGGTCATGCCAGGCATGTCCCGTCCGGGGCGCAGCAGGCAGGATCCACGGCCAGCACTACGCCCAGCAGGTCCCTGATCGCGTGGCCCAGCCGGGCATCGGCGAGCTCATACCTTGTGCGCCTGCCGTCCGGAACTGCGACCACCAGCCCGCAGCCCCGCAGGCAGGTCAGGTGATTGGACATGCTCTGCCGCGAGACGCCCAGGGACTCGGCCAGGTCTGACGGGTACGCGGGCGCATCCGCCAATGCCAGCAGTATCCGTGCCCGGGTAGGGTCGGAGACCGCGTAGCCGAAACGGGCAAGAACGGGGGCATGCGTGAGGGTTTCCACCCAACCAAAGTACAGCTGAGCCTGTATTCACGCAAGGATGTACTGCCCGGCCGGTTATTCAGGCCGCGCTGCGCGGCGCGAACATGATCACGGCGACGCCGAGCAGGCAGATCATGGAGCCTGTGACGTCCCACCGGTCGGGCCGGAACCCGTCGAAGATCATGCCCCAGGCCAGGGACCCGGCCACGAACACGCCGCCGTACGCGGCGAGGATCCGGCCAAAGTGGGCGTCCGGTTGCAGGGTTGCGGCGAAGCCGTAGATTCCCAGGGCGATGACTCCCAGTCCGGCCCACCACCATTCCTTGCCCTCTCGGACCGACTGCCAGACGAGCCACGCCCCGCCAATTTCAGCGGCTGCGGCGAGGACGAACAACAGAACCGATTTTGCGATAGTCACAGATTCATCATTGCAGTGGCCGAGCGTGCCTGTTTCTGTCCGCTTGCTTACGAAGCCCGGCTGTCCGAATCCCTGCGGCCCACGGAGCCCACCACGGTGGACGCGACGTCGCGCAGCTTCAGGTTGCGGCTGTTGGACGCCCGGGTGAGGATCCTGACGGCCTCGTCCTGGCTGCTGCCGTTCTGCGCCATGATCACGCCGACCGCCATGTCGATGATGGTCCGCGACTGCATGGCCGCCACCAGGTCCTCGTGCACCCCCTTGAGATGTGCCATGCTCAGGGCGAGCTGCATGGACCGGGATGCATTGGCCACGAAGTTCTCGGCGGTCAGGACGTCCATGTCGGAGAACCCGTTGGGACGCCTGGAGTAGAGGTTGGTGACGCCCTGCGCCTCGCCGCCCAGGTTCAGGGGGACGGCCAGGATGGACCGAACGCCGTTATCCAGCGCAGCCTCGGTGTAGCGTTGCCACCGTTCCTCGACCAGGAGGTCAGGGATCAGCGTGGTGGTGTTCTCTTGCAGGGCAGTCAGGCACGGCCCCTCACCGAAGCCGTTTTGAAGCTCGTCCAGGGATGCCGCCCGCGCATCGCTGCAGGCTGCCGCCGCCGGCCCTTTCTCCCGCACAACAGTCACGCCGCACTCAATGAGATTGTCCTGGGTGGAGAGGCAGGACGCCGTCATGATGGCCAGCTCGGTGAGGAACGATGTGATTTCAGGGCTGTCCAGGACAAGCTCCAAAAGTCTGTGTTCGTCCTCGCCCGCTGACGCATCGCGCGCCGTCCGGCTCTCGCCGGTGGTTTCCCCCAGCTGATTCTGGTCCAAATGTTCCGCCTCCTTCGCCGAAACCAAGTCCCCGATTTCGACGTTACACCCGCAAACGGTTGCGGAACCCCCTAATTCAGGCGGACATCGGCTCCGCATTAGGGGTTCGGTTCGGCGCTCCCGCTGGGTAGTTACGGGGTGCGCTGCCGTCCAGTGACGTGTCTTCGCGCCGGATAATCTCCAGCGCCTCCGGGTCCAGCAGCCTGCGGGTGCCGGTCCGTGCGTCCAGGATCCAGAACAGATCCAGTTTGGGTACGACGTCGGTCACCCGGCCCTGGTGGAAAAGCTTGCCGTTGTGCCACGCCTCGATGTAGTCGCCGGCCTGCAGCCGGTTGGTGCTGACCCGTTCCGTCTGGACCGGTCCGGTGTGGATCCGGCCAGTGCTGATTCGCTGAGTTCCCATGTGAGCCGCCTCCAACTCGTTGTATCCCCGTATGGCCAAGCATGCCGTGGCGAAGTTGCCGGGGTGTTTCGCCCGGATGATTTCTCTGTGTCCGCTCACAGTGCGTCGGGACGCACCTTCACTGCCGCGAAAGTGTGGATCAGCGCGACGGCGGTGATCGCGCCGGCTGCGAGGATGGACGCCAGGACCACCACCTGGAACCGGCCAGCCTCCAGCGGGGACGCGCCGCCGAAGATCGCGCCCACAAAGGCTCCGGGCAGTGTGACCAGGCCGGTGGTTTTGGTCTGGTCGGTTGAAGGCATCAGTGCGGCATGAACCGACTGCCGCGCCTGGGCCAGGGTGGCCTGGCGGCCGGTGGCGCCCAGGGCCAGCCAGCCCTCAACTTCATGCCACTGCTCGTGGACCGCTTCGAAGAACCGGCGTCCGGACAGGACGGCGATGGTCATCGAGTTGCCGATCACGATGCCGCCAACAGCCAGGACGTAGCGCAGCGTGAATTCAATGGCCCCGGTGCCGAACACCACGGCGAGGGTCACCACGATGCCTGCAGCCATCGTGGTGGCCACGGCAATGAACCGCCGCCACGACCAGGCCAGCCTTCGGGTGGCGGTGACGGCGGCAACCGTGAACATGACCAGCAGGGCCACGCCCACCCAGACGGAGCTGGTGATGATGCCGCCCAGGACCAGGCTGATGAGGGCCAACTGGATGGTTCCGCGCAGAATGGCGACGGATGGTGCCCAAAAATGGGGCGTGCGGGATACCCGAAGCACGGCCAGGGTGAGCGCGATAAGGATGACCAGAGCCGCGAGGGTGGGCGCCAAGGCAGCAATAATGGCCATGGGGCCAGCTTACTGAGCCGGGCAATGCAGGCCGGCAGCAAGCTGATCGGCGATGCCCGGCACAGGGCTGCTCGGCGATGCCCAGCGCCAGGCAGCTCGGCGTTGTCTGGCACCGGGCTGCTCACCGATGCCCGGCTCCGGGCTGCTCAGAGATCCCACGCGCCAGGCAGCTCGGCGATGCCTGGCACCAGGCCGCTCAGAGATGCCACGCGCCAGGCAGCTCGCAGCTCGGCCAGCTCGCAGCTCGGCGATGCCCGGCACCAGGCTGCTCAACGCCCAAGCGGAGAGCAGCTGGTCAGGCGTGGGCGTGGAGGTACCGCTCCAGGCCGTCTTCCCCCAGGGACAGTCCGATGTGGACAAGGTCCGCGTGGCCGCCGAAGGTGTTTCGCGGGGTTGGGGGTGGGCTGCAGCCGGTGGTTTCCGGCTTTGCCGCCGCCTCCGGTTCCGGGACCTGCCTGAGGGCAGGCTGCAGTTCTTGGGGTAGGTGTGGTGGTTCCCAGTCCTGGTGTTCGCTGGTGTAGTGGCGGCCGCTGGGTGAGATCCAGCCGGGTGGTTCGTTCGTTGTGGCCGGGGTGGGTGTCCAGGTGCTGGCGTGTTTGAGCCGGTGGTGGCGGGGACATAGCTGGCGCAGGTTGGATACGCCGGTGGTTCCGCCGTCGGCCCAGGCCAGTTGGTGGTCTGCTTCGTTGTCCAGGGACTGGTTGGAGCATCCGGGGAAGGTGCATCGTCCGTCGCGCATCCGCAGCCAGCGCAGCATGGCTTTGGTGGGCCGGTAACTCTTGCGGCCGATTTCCAGCTGTGCCCCGTCCCGCGGGTCAACCAGGACCCGGTGGAAGGACTCGGCCCCGTTGGCGAGCAGGTCCCTGGCCATGGATGCGGGGACCGGGCCGTAGCCATCGAGCATGGCCGGTTCGTCGGTGGCGCCGAGCAGTGCAAGCACCGGGACGGTGACCAGGACCTCGGCCCGGGGCGTGGGGACCTGCCCGGGATTCCCCGTCTCCCCGCCGCCACTGTTTCCGTTGACTGCACCGGCGTCGCTATGGTCCCCGGAATCTGTGCTGTGGGCGTTTCCGCTGCTGAGGAGGGCGGTGGCGTAGACGTCGGCCCGGATCTGGGTGAGGGTCCGGGACTCGTCGGGTCCCTGCAGGCCCCGGGCGATCGCGGTGATGCGGTTCCAGGTCGCCGCGGCCTGGTCCGCGGGCAGGTAGGCGGAGAGCCAGGCCATGCCGTCCTTGTCCGGGGTGTATTCGACCCGGCGGTCCAGGGCGGATGTGGCGTGCCGGGTCTCGATGCTGTCTTGGTGGTGGCGTTCGCGCCAGATCCGGGCTTTGTGCCGGAACCGGGAGGCGGGCATTTCCCCGGCAGGGCAGCCGCGGGCCGGGTTTGCCGCGTCAGGGTCCAGGAAGTGCGCTTCCAGGGCCGCGGCCCCGGCGGGATCGAGGCTGGCTGTTTCGTCCACCATGACCCGGGCGTGCTGCCAGGAAATGGTGCCGGCCTGCAGCGCGGACAGTGTCAGCGGCAAGCGTTTGGTCACCTCGTGGGAGTCGGACAGGAAAACACTTGCCGCGCGCGGCCCGAGGGTCAGGACGCAGGCGATCTCCGCGGCTGCCGAGGCCTCCCGCGGCATCGCCGGCTCATCAGGGGCGGCCATCGAGCGGACAGTGTCCGCGTATTCTGAGGCGGCCAGGGCCTTCACCGCGGCCATCTGCGGTTCCGACCGGGCCGCGCCGGCCAGGATGTCCAGGCAAAGATCCGACATGTCCTGCAACGGATCATCATCACCGTCCGCCCCTGAGCCGGTCCCGTCCAGCTCGGCAGTAATCACAGCAATGGCAGCATCGATATCCGCATATGCCTTCGCCACCGCTGCTCTTCCCATACACCAATCATGGCGGGAGGGTCTGACATTATTGCCCGCAGACCACACCCGCCCAAAAGTCCGTTAGCCCGGCTGTGCGCTCCTGCCCAGTTGCCCCCGGCCGAGCGGACGATCTGAGGCGGGACACGCCGACGTCGTGGCGCGCCGTCGTGAAGATAGGCAGAGTAACCGGGCAGGAACGTACGCAGGGCGGTTCCCTGCAACGAAGGTAGGTCTGGCGGTCCTAGGAAAATCAGGGTTGGGCAAACCTGCTGACATGGACCCTCAAACTGCGTAGCGTCGTACTCACGCCCTCACGAAAGCGGTTCCCGAGCCGGGATCCAGCAGGGGTGACAGGAAAAGGACCATGGATTTCTCGCGACTGACTTACCTCCTCATCAACGACGTGAACTTCGAGAGCCGCAGTGCCTTGCCGGATGCGCCGGTTGTGCCAGCGCCCGCAGGCCGCACACGCGGCACACTCCGCACACGCCGAAGACTAGCTGCCCTGAACGGAAGGCTTGCCAGTGCCTTACACCGGGCCGCGTGGGCCATCGAACCGCCGCCGTCCCGGACCGGGAACCGCCGAGGTCCCCGCCCCTGTGAAGGAGCATGTTCATGAGAATTGCGGTGACCGGCGGGAGCGGGAAGCTGGGGCGGCATGTGGTCCGCAGGCTCACGGCGGACGGGCATCAGGTGCTGGTCCTGGACCGTGCGGGGGACCGGAGCCCGGGCCTGGCCGTCGTGGACCTGCGCGACTACGGCCAGATGGTGGATGTGCTGCTGGGACTGGATGACAGGCACACGGGTTTTGACGCCGTCGTGCATTTGGGTGCCATCCCGGCGCCGGGCATCCTGCCGGACGCTGCAACGTTCGAGAACAACATGCTCTCCACGTACAACGTGTTCCAGGCGGCCCGCCGGGCCGGGATCAAGAAGGTGGTGTACGCCTCGAGTGAGACGGTGCTGGGACTGCCGTTCGACGTCGACCCGCCCTACATCCCGGTCGATGAGGAATACCCTGCCCGCCCGGAGAGCACTTACTCGTTGGTGAAGCACCTCGAGGAGCAGATGGCCGTCCAGCTGACGCGCTGGGATCCGGAGCTGAGCATCGTGGCGTTGCGGTTCTCCAACGTGATGGACGCGGCGGACTACGAACGCTTCCCGTCCTTCGATGCCGACGCCACGCTGCGCAAATGGAACCTCTGGGGCTACATCGACGGCCGTGACGGTGCGCAGGCGGTGGCGCGGGCCCTGGAAAACGGGAAGCCGGGGTTTGAAGCGTTCATCATCGCCAACGCGGACACCGTGATGAGCCGTTCCAGCGCCAGCCTCGCCGCCGAGGTCTTCCCGGACGTGACCGTGACCCGGGAACTCGGTGAACACGAGACCATGCTCTCCATCGGCAAGGCCAGGAGGCTGCTGGGCTTCGAGCCCGAGCACAGCTGGCGGACCTACCACCCCAACAGGACCACCCCCACAGAAGACTGAGGAACATCATGCAGTACCGCACACTGGGCAACAGCGGCGCCGTGGTTTCGAACTACGCGCTCGGAACCATGACGTTCGGGGCCGAGGCCACCGAAGAAACGTCCCATGCCATCCTGGACAGCTACCTCGACGCCGGCGGCAACTTCATCGACACCGCGGACGTTTACAGTGCCGGCGTTTCGGAGGAGATCATCGGCCGCTGGCTGGCGCAGCGGCCCGAGGCAAAAGACCGCGTGGTGATCGCCACCAAGGGCCGCTTTCCGATGGGAACGGCACCGAACGACGTCGGGACCTCCCGCCGCCGCCTGACCCGCGCCCTGGACAGCTCCCTCCGCCGCCTGGGGGTGGAGCAGATTGACCTGTACCAGATGCATGCGTGGGACCCCATCACGCCGCTGGAGGAGACGCTCCGCTTCCTGAACGACGCCGTCAGCCAAGGCAAGATCGCCTACTACGGTTTCTCCAACTTCCTCGGCTGGCAGCTGACCAAGGCGGTCCACGTTGCCCGGGCACACGGCTGGAGCCCGCCGGTTACCCTGCAGCCGCAGTACAGCCTGCTGGTCCGTGAGATCGAGTCGGAGATCGTGCCGGCCAGCCTGGACGCCGGGATCGGCCTGCTGCCGTGGTCCCCGCTGGGCGGTGGCTGGCTGTCCGGCAAGTACAAGCGCGACCAGCCTCCCGCCGGCGCCACGAGGCTGGGCGAGAATCCCAAGCGCGGGATGGAGGCGTGGCAGGCTCGCAATGACGATCCCCGCACCTGGGAAGTGATCGGAACGGTGGAAAAGATTGCCGCGGACCACGGTGTGAGCGCCTCGCAGGTGGCCCTGGCCTGGCTGGCAGACCGGCCCGCGGTCACGTCCGTGATCCTGGGTGCCCGGACCACTGAGCAGCTGGCTGACAACCTGGCCGCCGCTGGCCTTAACCTCACCCCGGACGAAACTGGGGCGTTGACGGAGGCCAGCCAGCCGCGCGTCGGCGTTTATCCCTATGGGCCCATGGCGCAGGAGCAGCGCAGCCGGAAGATCGAAGGGGGACGGTAACCGGGCAGGAACGCACGACGGCGGCACGCACCTGGGTGCCGGTGGCGCCGGTAACGCGGGCGTAACGCCCTGTCCGCCACTATTGAGCGGGTTGTGTCCTTGTTTCGCTCAATGGTCGGAGGAAACAATGGCTGATCGACGTGCGGGTAACGGGTGGTTGGCCCTTGTTGCCGCGATATCGATCATGATGGGGCTCCCGTCGTGCACGCCCCCGGGTGGTCCTGCTTCCCCCAGCCCATCAGTGACCGCGCCAGGGCCGTCTGAAACCGTCCCGGTGGATCCTGTCCCCACGGCTGGAACGCCTCCACCAAAACCGTCGGCTACCCCAACCCGGCTACCTTCCGACGGGGAAACGGCAACGCCAACGGCGCCGCCCGGGCAACGCAGCCAGGAAATCTTGGATCGCTGCTTCGAAGGGAAACTGGCATTCCGGCCGCCGTCCCCCTTGCAGCAGGGCGACAAAGTCGAATTCGTGGTGCGGGTGGCTCTCTCGACGTCACCGGTGGATCCCGCCACCGGACTTCCCGGAACCGGCGAGCCCACCAGGCGCCAGCCACCCATTTGTGAGCGGATGAGCGCCGATCTCACCAGCAGCAGCGGCGTGACGATCGAGCGGGCAAGCAGCGAGCTCATCTCCATTCCCAGGGAAGGCGCCGGTGAGTGGGCCTGGCACCTCACCGCCGTCGAGTCCGGACAGCATGAAATGGTGCTCCGGCTGCTGGCCCCGGATCCGGAGGGCGGGACCATCACCGTGGAGACCTTCAGGGAAACCATCACGGTGGAGATCGGGCTGATGTACGTGGTCACCACCTGGATCAAGGAAATGGCTCCGCCCCTCCAGGCCCTGCTCGGGATCATCGTGATACTGGGAGGCTGGGCCATCTTCCTCTTCACCCGAAGGCGGCGGCGCGCAAAGCACACAGCCAAGGCCCGTAACGGACACTGAAGCACGTCGCTCTGGGCGACGTCGCCGTGGCGCGCATAAGCGTTGTCGACGCGCTAATTCCCATGCGCGCACGAAATTTTGGGGGCGGTAGGTAATATGCGCGTCGCAAGTGAATCTGCGCGTCTTCTAAAGGGTCCGCTCCGCGCAGGTAATGAGAGAGCGTTGCCCAAAAACCTGCAGGTAATGAGAGAGCGTCGGTGGCGGGGACCAGCGGGAACCGCCGCTGCTTGACGCCCTCCGAACCTTCCGCATATCCTGAACGAACGGTCGGTAAATAAATTAGTCCCTGAAGGCCTTTGCATAGGAGCAACCATGGCAGCGCAGAATCTGCAGTCAGTGCCCGCTGATCTATCCCCGGAAGAATCGGCAGAGCTGGAAGCCAAGGCCCAGCGCGAGGCGGACGGTCAGGCGAACTTTGACCGGGTCATGGCGGAGGATTCCCGCATCGAACCCAAGGACTGGATGCCGGACGCTTATCGCAAGACCCTCCTGCGCCAGATCTCCCAGCACGCCCACTCCGAGATCATCGGCATGCAGCCGGAAGCCAACTGGATCTCCAGGGCCCCCAGCCTGAAGCGCAAGGCCATCCTGATGGCCAAGGTCCAGGACGAGGCCGGCCACGGGCTCTACCTCTACTCGGCCGCCGAGACCCTCGGCCAGCCGCGCGACAAGATGATGGCCGACCTCATTGCCGGCAAGGCCCGCTACTCGAGCATCTTCAACTACCCGGCCCGGACCTGGGCGGACATGGGCGCCATCGGCTGGCTGGTGGACGGAGCCGCGATCTGCAACCAGGTGCCGCTGTGCCGCGCCTCCTACGGCCCCTACGGCCGCGCCATGGTCCGCGTCTGCAAGGAGGAGTCCTTCCACCAGCGCCAGGGTTTCGAGATCCTGCTGGAACTCTCCAACGGCACCCCGGAGCAGAAGCAGATGGCGCAGGACGCCGTGAACCGCTGGTACGCCCCGGCGCTGATGATGTTCGGCCCGCCGGACGACGATTCGCCCAACTCCAAGCAGTCCATGGCCTGGAACATCAAGCGCTTCAGCAACGATGAACTCCGCAGCCGGTTCGTGGGAATGATGGTGGAGCAGGTCCGCGTGCTGGGCCTGACCCTGCCGGACACTGAGATCCGCTTCAACGAGGACACCAAGAAGTGGGAGCACGGCCCGCTGGACTGGAACGAGTTCCACGAGGTCCTCGCCGGCCGCGGCCCCTGCAACGCCCAGCGCCTGGAGCGCCGGAGGGAAGCGCACGACGACGGCGCCTGGGTCCGCGAGGCAGCGGCGGCTTACGCACACAAACAGTCAATGAAGACGAAGGAATACGCAGCATGACCCCCCATGGAAACCCGGAGACACCGGCCAGCTCGGCAACCGAAATCAACCGCGACGCCCAGAAGGTGAGCCCGGCCCCGGAGGCTTCAGCCACCGGCAACGCCTGGGGCCTGTGGGAGGTCTTCGTAAGGTCCAGCCGCGGCCTGAGCCATGTCCATGCCGGGTCCCTGCACGCGCCGGATGCCGCCATGGCCCTGCGCAACGCCCGCGACCTCTACACCCGCCGGAACGAGGGCGTGTCCATCTGGGTGGTCCCCGCGGACGCCATCGCCGCCAGCGACCCCGACTCCAAGGGCTCGTTCTTCGAGTCCCCGCAGGGCAAGGACTACCGGCACGCCACGTATTACACCAAGAGCGAAGGGGTGAAGCACCTGTGATCCCCGAAGCAACAACAAGCCACGGCGACATCTCCACCGGGGTCCCCAATGCAGCCGGTGTGGCCGGCGGCGACTCCAACGCCTCCGCCACCCGTATCACGCCCGGCAACGCCCTGCGCCCGGAGGACATCGCCCTCGAGGTCCGCACGGGCCTGGTCAAGCCCACCGAGGACGCGGCCGAGTACGCGCTCCGCTTGGGCGACGACGCCCTGATCCTGGCGCAGCGCCTGGGCCACTGGATCTCCCGCGCCCCCGAACTGGAGGAGGACGTGGCCCTGGGCAACATCGCCCTGGACCAGTTGGGTCACGCCCGGAGCTTCCTCACCTACGCCGGCGGAGCCTGGGAGAAGTCCGAGGACGACCTCGCCTACTTCCGCCGCGAGCACGAGTTCCGCTCCGCCCACCTCTTTGAGCAGCCCAACGGCGACTTCGCTGTGACCATCGCCCGCCAGTTCGTAGTCAGCTACTACCAGTTTGAGCTCTACCGCCGGCTCACCGAATCAACGGACGCCACGCTGGCCGCCATAGCCGCCAAGGCCGTGAAGGAAGTGGACTACCACCGGGACCACAGCGCCCAGTGGATCCTGCGCCTGGCCGGCGGCACGGACGAATCCCGCAAGCGGATCATCCACGCCCTCAAGCTGGTCTGGCCCTACGTCGGCGAACTCTTCGAGGACGACGCATTGGCGACCCGCCTCGCGGAGGCCGGTGCCGCCGTCGTGCCTTCCTCGCTCCGGGAGGACTTTGACCGGCTCACCGGCGAAGTCCTGACCGAAGCCGGACTGGACGTTCCCAACGTACCGGCAGCACCCGGCGGCGGCCGGCGCGGCCAGCACTCCGAGCACCTGGGCTACATCCTCGCCGAGATGCAGGTCCTGGCCCGCGAGTACCCCGGGGCAAGCTGGTGACCGCCGTGGCCGTCGAACAAATCACAGGCACGCAGAAGGCCTGGGACATCGCCGCCACGGTGTGCGATCCCGAGATCCCGGTGCTCACCATCGCGGACCTGGGCATCCTCAGGGACGTGCGGGTGGGGGACAGCGGCGATGTCACGGTCACCATCACGCCCACGTACTCGGGCTGCCCGGCGATGGACGCCATCCGCGATGACCTGAAGACAGCCTTCGCCAAGGAGGGCTACGCCAGCGTGCACGTGGACCTGGTCCTCGCCCCGGCCTGGACCACGGACTGGATGACGGACGCCGGCAAGGCCAAGCTGCAGGAGTACGGCATCGCGCCGCCCACGGGCCGCTCGGACGCCGCACGGCACGCCGGCCCCATCCGGCTGCAGATGGCCGTGAAATGCCCGCAATGCTCGTCCCTGAACACCAAGGAACTCACCCGCTTCGGTTCCACGTCCTGCAAGGCGCTGTACGTCTGCAAGGACTGCCTGGAACCGTTCGACTACTTCAAAGTCCTGTAAGGAAGCCCCCATGCCTGTTGTCCGCCAGACCGCCGCCGAATCGGCGCAGGCCACCGGCCGCCGTCGTCCGTCCTTCCACACCCTCGCCGTGGCGGAGGTGCGTCGGCTCACCGAGGACGCCATCGAGGTGACCTTCGGAGTCCCGCCGGAGCTCGCCGGCCAGTTCGACTACCTGCCCGGCCAGTACGTGGCCCTGCGCACCACGCTCCCGGATGAGGACGGCGAGCCGCACGAGGTGCGCCGCAGCTACTCCATCTGCGCCGAGCCGCGCAGCTTCGCGGACGGCAGCAGCGAGATCCGCGTGGCCGTGAAGAAGGACCTGGGCGGGCTGTTCTCCACCTGGGCCAACGCCGAGCTGAAGGCCGGGGACACCCTGGACGTCATGAGCCCCATGGGCGCGTTTGTGTCCAAGCACGGCCGCGACGGCAAGCCCGTGGACCAGAACGTCATGAACTCCATGAACCACCCGGAGGACCTGGCGGGGGAAACTGCCTCCATTGGGGGAGGCAGCTTTGTGGCCATCGCCGCGGGGTCCGGCATCACCCCGGTGATCGCCATCGCCCGGACGCTGCTGGCCGCCAACCCGGAGACCCGGTTCGACCTGATCTACGCCAACAAGGCCGCCATGGACGTGATGTTCCTGGAGGAGCTCGCGGACCTGAAGGACAAGTACCCGCAGCGGCTGGCCATCCACCACGTGCTGTCCCGCGAGCAGCGGATCGCGCCGCTGCTGTCCGGCAGGATCGACGCCGAGAAGCTCCAGCAGCTGCTGGGCACCGCCATCCACGCGGACGATGTGGACGAGTGGTTCCTGTGCGGGCCGTTCGAGCTGGTGCAGCTGTGCCGGGACACCCTGGCCGAGCGCGGCGTGAAGCCGGAGCATGTCCGGTTCGAGCTGTTCACCTCCGGCAAGCCGGACCGCCCGGAGGGCCACGCCGGCCGTCCCGTGGTGGTGGACGAGTCCAAGGAGACGTACAAGATCACGTTCAAGCTGGACGGCCTGCAGGGCGAGGTGGCCAGCCCCACGCACGCCCGCGAGTCCATCCTGAACGCAGCGCTGCGGGTCCGCCCGGACGTGCCGTTCGCGTGCGCCGGGGGAGTGTGCGGCACGTGCCGCGCCAAGGTGGTCACCGGCAGCGTGACCATGGACGAGAACTACGCGCTGGAGCAGGATGAACTGGACAAGGGCTACGTGCTGACCTGCCAGAGCCACCCCACCAGCAAGGAAGTCACCGTCGACTTCGACGTGTAAGCACTACAAACCGTTTTGAATTCCGGAACAGGAGCCCCATGATTTCCCTCTCCATCAGCAACGGCGTGGCCGAGATAGTGCTGGACGAGCCGCAGAAGCTGAACTCGCTGGATGAGCAGGCGCTGAAGGATTTAACACAGGCGTACGACGACGCCGCTGCCGCCGCCTCACGCGGTGAGGTCCGGGCGCTGCTCCTGCGGGGAGAGGGACGCGCCTTCTGTGCCGGCCGGGACATCTCCGGCGTCACGCCGGACACCGACGACGCGGCCGCGTACTTGGGCGGGCTGGTGCAGCCGCTGCTGCAGAAGATGGCCGCCTTCCCTGCGCCCACCTTCGCAGCCGCGCAGGGCGCCTGCCTGGGTGTGGGGCTGGGCCTGCTGCTGGCCACGGACGTGGTGTACGTGGCGGAGAACGCGAAGTTCGGCTCGCCGTTCGCCAAGCTGGGCGCCACGCTGGATTCGGGCGGGCACTGGTACTTCACGGAGCGGCTGGGCATGCACCGGACGCTGGACCTGATTTACACGGCCGAGCTGATGAGCGGATCCGATGCCGTGGCGCAGGGGTTGTTCAGCCGGGCCATGCCGGCGGATGAACTCTTGGATAACACGCGGGCAATTGTGTCGAAGGTGGCCACCGGCGCAACGGGTGCATTCAAGGCGAGCAAGGAGCTGGTGGCGCATATCCGGGACCAGCGGCTGGGCCTGTGGGACGCCATGGCAGAGGAAAATGCCGAGCAGGCACGGCTTTGTAAAACCGATGATTATGCCGAGGGTTTCAGGGCTTTCCAGGAGAAACGAAACCCAGAGTTTACGGGGTAGCAATTGCTATCTTTGGGCCTTGATTTGTATGGTTCACCTATGACTATGGGGAAATCTGTGACTAAAGCCGTCATTCCTGCTGCCGGATTGGGAACTCGATTCCTGCCCGCCACCAAGGCAATGCCGAAGGAAATGCTGCCCGTGGTAGACCGGCCGGCAATTCAGTACGTGGTGGAAGAAGCCGTAAAGGCAGGTCTCACCGACCTGCTGATGATCACAGGCCGCAGCAAGCGCGCCCTGGAAGACCACTTTGACCGCGAGCCGGGCCTGGAGCGGACGCTCGAACTGAAGGGGGACACGGAGCGTTTGGCCTCCGTCCAGCACGCCTCCGACCTCGGGCCCATCCACTACGTCCGCCAGGGCGAGGCCAAGGGCTTGGGGCACGCGGTTCTGTGCGCCAGCCAGCACGTGGGGGATGAGCCTTTCGCAGTCCTGCTGGGCGATGACCTCATCGACGAGGCAGAGGACCTGCTCACCACCATGATCGAGGTGCAGCAGAAGACCGGCGGTTCCGTGATCGCCTTGATCGAGGTGGACCCATCCCAGATCAGCGCTTATGGCTGCGCTGACATCACGGCCATCGAGGGCGAGGATTACGTCCGCGTCAACAGCCTGGTGGAGAAGCCGGCCGTCGGTGAGGCGCCGTCCAACCTGGCCGTCATCGGCCGGTACGTGCTGCACCCGTCCGTGTTCGGTGTGCTGGAGAACACGGCACCGGGACGCGGGGGAGAGATCCAGCTGACCGATGCCCTGCAGACCCTGGCCGCAGGCGAGGGCGAAGGCTCGGGCGTGTACGGCGTTGTGTTCAAGGGCCGCCGGTACGACACCGGTGACAAGCTGAGCTACCTCAAAGCCGTCATTACGCTCGCCTCCGAGCGCGTGGAGTTCGGTGAGGATCTGAAGACCTGGATGAAGGGCTTCGTCAGCTAACAGCTGCTGTTTCTAGTCCGTACGGGCCCGTCGCTGATGAAGCGGCGGGCCCGCATCTGTCTGGTGACAATTCGGGCCACTATGGCGCCAATGACAGCTCCGGCAGTATTTGTGACAACGTCCTGCGGCGTTGCGAAACGATCGTCAAGAAACAGAAGTTGGCCCAATTCCATGCAGCCGGAGACCAGAAGTCCCAAGGCTCCAACCCTCCACCAGCTCTTGTCCGGAAATGCACGCGAGGCAACGATGCCCAGCGGCACGAATAATGCAACATTTGCAGCGGCTTCAATAAATTTATAGTCGAACCAGCGCGGGACACCGTGTGCATGGAGATATCTCAAGACTCGGCCCAGATCGCCCTGGATGGGCTGGTCTACGGGGCTCGGCCAAAATGCGATAAAGGCCAGGGGAATCAGCATGGCAACGAGGACCCAGCGCCACAAACGACGGTCTGCCAGGAAATTCAAAACGGTCTCAGGACGTTCGTAGAATGGCGAGAAACGCCACAGCGAAGGCTGCGGCGGTCAACAGCCCGAGGAGAGCGTAGGGGAGGGCCTGAGGGCCGGGCAGGGGTAACGAGAAGTCGAACTGCCAGCGGGTTCTGCGCCAATGTCTCCCCATAGCTCTAATAGATATCACGGACGCGATCTCTTCGGGCGGTGGAACCGGTGGTTGAGCCTGTCGAAACCATTAAAATGCAGAGGGTGGGTGGTTCTCCGGTTTCCCGGAGAACCACCCACCCTCTTTGGTGCTTGTGGGTGTTGCGGTTACGCAGCTACCTCGGTCTTGGCGCGGCGGCGAACAACAACTACGGAAGCTGCACCGGCGGCAAGTGCGCCAGCGCCGACGATGGTCCACAGGACCAGGCCGGAGTCAGCACCGGTGTTGGCCAGACCGCCCGTGTTGGCGAGCGGAGCGCCACCGGAGTTGGCCAGCGAAGCACCCGTGCTGGAGAACGACGGATCGACAACAACTGTGACGGGACCGACGGTGACGCCGGAGGTGTTTCCCGTTGCGGTGATGGAGTAGGTGCCAGCTGTGCTGATGGTGATCGGGAAGGCAACTGCACCCTGGGCGTCAGCGGTTGCACTGAACGTCTGGGGTGCCAGGAAGACAGGGATCTTCGCTGAGAAGGAAGTACCACCGGCGATGTTGGCGCCGGATGCAGCGGGCGGGTTGCCCGGCGTAACGGTGATGGTCAACGTTTCGCCGGCCAGGAAGCCCTGGCCGCGGAAGACGAAGGTTTCGCCCGGGCCTACAGTGCCGTCAGAAACGGCTGCCTGCGGCGGAAGCGGCGGATAGGTGGCTGCCATTGCCGGCGCGGAGCCGATAAGTGCGATGGATCCAGCCAGTGCGAGTGCTGCGAGTGTCTTTTTCATGTGTGTCCCCCCGGAGACGTTAAGTTTTAGATGTACCCGAATTGAGGAGGTTTCCTCACCGCACGAGACCTGCGCGGAAATGCCGGATAGATATCCCAAAAAGACGTTACCATTCGGCGCGCGCTGTGAGCAACGTCAATCCAGTCGGTTTACATAGTGTTAACGCACTGTCTATGAGTCCTAGCCACATTGCGCATTTTCTGTGGGCAGGATCACATCTTTTACATCCTGAACTGTCGGTGTGACAACCAAGTTAGGTTCGGTGTGCTGCACGATTTTCCCGAACGTAAAATCCACGGTACGGCTTTCTCCGGGCGCAAGGCGTACTGCAAGAACACCGACAGGTCTGCCGCTCTGGAGATACGGTGCGAACTCGGTCTTTACCCCATCCACCTTGACCATTTCGACGTTCGCTTGAACGGGGCCGTACGCAACAACGTTTGTCTGGACGGATCCCGACGGAACTCCGTAGTTTCCGTCGCCAGTGACATAGGCCGGCAATGTTGAGGCCGAGTCGATGGGGGCGGTGTTAATGCTTGTTACACGCACGGTCGTTTGCTCGTACCCGTCCTGGGCACATTCCTTCACCAGCTGAACAGTCCGTTTGACGTAGTAATCCATTTTTGCGCCGGTACCGTCGTTGAAGTAGATCCCAAACTGGGCGGCTGACACGCTAGGCCCTGACACTGAGCCGCTTAGTGGGTACGTTGCGATGATTGCCTGCTCGCTAGTGATTCCGGACCAAACTAGTACACGGCCCTCTTCGGTTCCGCGAGTAATGCCTTCAATCAGGCCCTTGGCATCCCCCTTGCCATCAGACAGCGCCGCGAAGATCTCCTGAGCGACGCCAGCGAAGTAGACATCTTGAAGCTGTGGCTGCTTGATTTTTGCATAGACGTCGGAGAGAAGAGTCTGCACAACGTTTTTTCCGGTCAGCTGTGTGGGCAGACCCCCGCTCGCAATTGAGATCACCGAAGGGTTGGTTATCTCGACCGGTCCGGTGGCGTCCAGAATGTAGCCGAGCACAATTGGATCAATGGAGATTACGCCATCGACACGCTGGCCGGTCTTTTTCTCCCATATAGCTTGCGCCGTGCCTGCGGCCGAGGGGAAATCGGGGGTCAAGTTTACGTCCTGCATGAACTTCCCCAGCCTTCCCGAATAGATCTGTTGCTGCTCGGGATCTACTGGAATCGCAGGCGACATAGCACCCAATTGTGTGGCACTACTTTGCGTGCCTAATGTCAACTTTCCATTTTCGAGGTTGAGGACTGCGAGGGCGCCCGGAATACCCCCGGAGGCACGCAACTCCGCATTGTTCTGGATCATGAGCAAATAGCTTCGAGGTGATTCAGCCCCCAGCATAGCTGGCGCAATTGACGATGCCCCTGCCGCCGCATCTAGAGCACCAGTTACGTCTTCCAGCTGCGTTCGGGCGCTATTAAGGGGTTCTGCCACTTGAGGCAGAAGTTGACTACTATCGATCTGGCCGAGGCGCTCTACTGAGGCGCGAACTGCATGAGCCGCAGCTGATACTCGGGGCGAGGCAGCTTCAAGCGGCGCCAAATTGGTGCCGGAGCTGCTCGGTAGCAGGCTGTCCCAATCTAGCGAACTGAACACCTGCACAAGCGGTGCCAATCCGAGGTTGGCCACGTCGTCGGCAGAGCGCGCTACTTCAGCTACAGCCCTGAAGTTTGGTCCGATTCCAGGTACAACCGAAGCTATTGCCCACACAGGGTCTGCAGCGATGTTCTTGGCAGCGCTCGTATGGGAACGGATCTGCTCCACTGTAAGTGCAGCACCGTCGCTGTCATTGCTTGAAATATCTTCTTTGAGCGGGGAGATCAATGCTGTTGCGGAGTTTAGTTCCCGATTGAGCGCTGAAGCTTGCACGCCGAGCCACACTCCTGCGACGCACGCCAAGAAGATTAACGCTGAAAGCCATAGCAGAGCTATTCGAAGTCTGTGCCAGCGGTGTTTCGGCCTACCGCTGGACCTGGGGTTGAACGAGCCAATGTGGCCTTCTTTGCCGGGGCGGATTGCGGACACTTCAGGGACGCCCCAGTCCGCGGTAGGTCCAGCCCGCAGCACGCCACTTAGTTGCATCCAAAACATTTCTACCGTCAAGGATGCGGAGGGAGGAAACTATGTGCGCAAACTCATACGGGTCTAGATTTTGGTACTCCTTCCACTCCGTGAGAAGGAGAACTGCATCGGCTCTCTCAGCTGCCTTGTCCGTGTCTGGCTCGTAGTGCAGCTCTGGAAACCTGCGCGCGGCATTGGCAAGCGCCTTAGGATCCGTGACGGTGACGATCGCTCCTTGAAGCTGGAGTTGGGCAGCAATACTCAGAGCAGGAGAGTCACGGACATCATCGCTTTCGGGCTTAAACGCTGCACCGAGTACGGTGATTCGCTTTCCCATGAGGGAACCGTCGCAAAGTTCGCGTGAGAGCTCCACCATGCGAGTCCTACGGCGCATATTGATGGCATCAACCTCTCGCAGGAATGTGAGGGCCTGATCTGCGCCCAACTCGCCGGCGCGCGCCATAAAGGCGCGAATATCTTTGGGCAAGCAACCCCCGCCGAAGCCTATGCCTGCGTTGAGGAACTTCCGTCCGATGCGGTCGTCCATTCCAATCGCGTCTGCCAAACGTGTGACATCTGCGCCAGCGGCTTCGCATAGCTCTGCCATGGCATTTATGAACGAGATCTTGGTCGCGAGAAAAGAGTTGGCTGCGGTCTTGACTAACTCAGCTGTTGGGTGGTCTGTGACCAAACGAGGTGTCCCCAAGGCCAATGATGTCGAGTACACCTCATCAAGAATGGCTACGGCGGGATGTTCTTCAGACCCGTTCGCAACCCCGTACACAAACCTGTCAGGGTGAAGCGTATCGGACACGGCATGGCCTTCGCGAAGAAACTCAGGGTTCCATACGAGGTGGGCGTCCGGTTCTTGAGCTTGGATAAGGTTTGAAAGTCTCGTGGCAGTTCCTACCGGCACAGTCGACTTGCCCACGATCAAGTCACCCGGCGATAGGTAGGGGAGTAGTCCGAACGTGGCCGAGTCAACGTAAGTCAGGTCAGCGGCGTTCTCGCCTTTTTTCTGGGGTGTTCCAACACAGATAAAATGGACAGCGCTTCCTTCCGCAGCGGCCAAGTCGGTGGTGAATGACAGCCGACCCGTTTCCTGCACCTCTCGTAAGAGATCCTCAAGGCCAGGCTCGAAAAACGGTGCTCGGGCGGCGGAAAGCTCCGCAATTTTCCGTTCGTCGACGTCTATACCTACAACCTCGTGGCCCAACTTTGCCATGCATGCAGCATGGACAGCACCTAAATAGCCGCAGCCGATTACAGAAATACGCATAATATAAGTTCCTTCCCAGACAGAACTAATAGGCGCCGGTGCTGTGGAAAACAGCCCGAACGGTTCGAAGGATTATGACCAAGTCGCCTGCCAAGGACCAATTTTCAACGTAGTAAAGGTCGAGTCTCACAGAGTCTTGCCAGGACAAATTCGAGCGTCCGCTAACTTGCCATAGACCGGTTAGCCCTGGTTTCACTAATAAGCGCCGCCGAACATCTTGCTCGTACACCTCAACTTCCCGTGGAAGCGGTGGCCGTGGACCAACAAGGCTCATCGACCCGCCGAAGATGTTGAACAGTTGAGGCAATTCATCCAAACTGTAGCGGCGCAGGAACCGGCCAACAGTCGTTACACGTGGGTCATCCTTGATCTTGAAAAGTACGCCATTGCCCTCGTCCTGGTCTGCCAGTTCGGCCAGTAGTTGCTCCGCGTCTACGACCATCGAGCGGAACTTCAGCATCCGGAAATGAGTCCCTTCGATTCCAACCCGTTCCTGCCTAAATAGGATGGGGCCGCGACTATCGATCTTGACCACAATGGCCAACAGCATCATCAGCGGGGAAGCAAGGGTAATGAGAACGCCAGAGACTACAATATCGAACAGCCTCTTTGCCACCCGTTGGCCCCCCTCCAGCGTCGGCGTTGTCACGTGAATCAGAGGAAGACCAGCTACTTGCTGAGTGTG
Source organism: Arthrobacter sp. BE255 (assembly GCF_031457335.1). Lineage (NCBI taxonomy): Bacteria > Bacillati > Actinomycetota > Actinomycetes > Micrococcales > Micrococcaceae > Arthrobacter > Arthrobacter sp. BE255. The sequence continues at coordinate 181,549 of NZ_JAVDWK010000007.1, forward strand.
AATACGAGGACCCGCGATATCTGTTAGGGCAGGGGCCATGATTAGACCAACGTTCTTGGCGGCCAACTCCCAGCCGAGGTGTCTCAGAGTCTGGGGATGAAGCTGGACGCCAGCTGACACTGCGACTGCATCAGCGTTGCATTCTTTGATTGCTGCCAGGATCGATTCCGTCTCGGGCTTGTTTCCGAGGATTTTAAGGCCTGACTCCACCTCGTGGGTCTGAGCGTCCGGCGCGCCGGGAGTGTAAGCAGCCACCGGCTCATATCCGGCGTGTCTGACCTTGCGCAGAGAAGCCGCCAGATGCGCGACGGCACCGGGGCCGCCAAGGAGTAGGAGCCGCGACATACTGTTTCCGCCTTGGCGGCGAACGTTAAGGTGCTGTCGGAGAAGCCATCTGGCGAGGATAAGTCCCAACAGGCCGACAGGCAGAGCTATGCCTACGTAACCGCGCGCTGTGTCAAACCGAAACACGTAGGAAAATATCGCTATCAGTCCAAATAACCAAAGAGACGCGGCGGCAACACGTCGGTACTCTTCTGGTCCTGATCCCAATATCCGGCTCTGCCGGCTATTCCAAGCCTCAAGCATGACCCACCAGACCAGTGCTATGAGGACCGACAGCCACACATAGTTGGCTTCTTGGCGTGGGACCGAGAAGTCCTGCTCAATGCCAAACCTGAAAACATAAGCTCCGGTCACTGCCCACACGATCACGAAAGCATCAATGATACGAAGGTTCCGGGATGTCCGGACTCGCCAATCTGCCACAGTCCCCACTTCACTATCCCTCGAATTTGCCATGGCACAACCTACCGAGGAAACCCCCCGAGGTCATATTACAGGGGTGTCGTCAGTCATCTGAAATGTTGCGTGGTCATCAGACGTCTCGCGCCAAACGGCACGAACCCATCGTCGATGCCTTCACGCACCTCTGCGTAATTTTCGGTGCATCAAATTGTGCGCCAAGTGTTGAAAATCCAAGGAAGAGCCTGAATGCCAATAAGGCAAACGATCAGACCGCACGTGGACGTTACTAACCTATTGACCCGTTTTCGCTCCCACATGTCCTTCCGGTGCAGGAGGAACATGTGAGCAGCGAAGCCGATGACAAATGACAGCATCATCGTGAACGCGAATAGAACCAGGTTGATCACTGTGCTGAGAGCGGCGACCAGCGCTAGAAACGTTAGGGCCGTCAGAACATTCACGATCAGGGATCGAGTGTATAATCCGCGTGAATTCGAGTAGACACTGAGGAGATCTCGTAGAAACTGAAACTGGTAAGAGCATGCCAGAACAAGAGTAAGCAGCGTTACTCCGTCATACTCATTCCCGAACAACCAAGGCATGGCAAACGGAAGAATCAGGCTGCCAACAAGGAGCAGAGCAGAGAATCCAATCGCAGAAAAGCGAATGAAGCGCGACACAAATTCTCGTCGATTCTCTTCGTTGCGGGCGGATATCCTTCCAAGCATCATGGGCAGTGTTGCGATCAACGGCAGAACGGTCGCTTGGGCAACCTTCTTGGCAATTTGGTACTGACCAATCTGCGACGGCGCAAATAGCAGACTTGCGAGGAGTATATCTCCAGACGAAACGGCATATGTAACTATGTTCGAAGCAAATAGGGCGCGCGATGCACGTAGTGCTCGTCGCGGAGGTATTCGACGTTGACGCGGAATTGGTTTGTTAGACGACATGGCCGACGCGCCAATGAGTAGGAGACCAACAGCCAGGTACGCAGCTAATGTGGCCGAGAGAGCGCCACTAAGACCTCCCCCGACTCCCAGAGCAAGTGCAGTACAACCAAGCGTGAGTACGCCGTTTAGGACTACGCCAATGGACCGCAAACCGGCAAGGTTAAGCCCTTGTGTGAACGAGAGGCCGACCTGAAAGATCCAGAAGCAAGCGATGAATAAGATGCTATACACACACGTTGCACTCCATCCCGGAGGCAACGTTGGACTTAGAACAAAGACCGTTGCGCCAGCTAAGGCAAAGCCAGCCAATGCTGGCCTAGCCGCTTTGAAAACTATTTCCATAGTGTTCAAGAAAGAGATTTCCCCAGCTGCTAATGCCCGAGTCATCCACGCCCCAATGCCGCGGTCTACAAAGACGGTTGAAAACATCCCGATCGCATTTACCAAAGCAATGAGACCCACTTCATCGAGCCGTAGGCTTCGAGCATAAACAACGTTAGTGAGCATCCCCGCGATCGCGTTAACAGCTTGAGATCCTGAGGACGAAATCAGCCATCCACCACTAAGCCGCTTCATCTCGTCGTTAATTTAGCCGTTTTATCCACAACAGGCCCAAGATTGCTGTCCGCGTGACTCCAAGCTTGACTTCCATTACTACGAACCCCAGCGCGGGCCGAAACTGTGGTGGTGTTTGCCGGAACATCCATATTGATGAGGGAGTGCGGACCAATTATTGCTCCGTCACCGATGGTCACTCCACCAAAGATCCCTGCGCCGGGGCCAATAAAGACATCATTTCCAATTACTGGAGCTTGTCCATTCGAAGCGCCAATCGTAACGCCGGGATGAATTCTACAATTTCGTCCGACTCTCGCTTGGCCGTTCACAACGATGGTTCCTCTGTGCGCTATCGAGAGGCCTGGTCCAAAGACATCCAATGGGATATCAAACCCCAACCTTTCTGACAACCTGTCGTAGTAGAGACGGGTCGCGAGATACGACAATTTAGCAAACTTGCCCGGCTGCTTCCGTTTATGCTCGGTTATTCGCAAGGTTCGAACAAACCAAGCGATTCTGTTGGTTGCTATGAAGCGTTTCTTCCACAATGGCGAAAGGCCCATCGATCGAAGGTCGTCTTCTAGGCTTCGCTTCCACACTTCGTCTTTCATAGGGGTTCTCCGTCGAAATGGACTTCATTTGCTCTGCTGGTCATGGGCCTTCTCGATTACCTGCTTATAGATCCGCGCCCACTCGGATGTGACTACTGCGGTGCTGAGGTGGCTCTGCGCATACTGATGTCCGGCCTTAGCTTGTTCTTCTAGTCGATTTGCGTCCGCCATGAGGCTCTGTAATGCCTGTGCAACGGACGTAGCCGACGTGTCCACAGTGGTTTGCCGCGCAGCTTCGAGCAGCTCCCCCATGCCGCCAACGCGAGTTCCGATCACGGCGCAGCCATTCGCTAGCGCTTCGCAGACCGACATGGGAAAGGCTTCGGCTCGAGAAGGCTGAACAAGAATCATCGCTGATGATAAGAGCTTTAATACGTCGGTGTGAGAAAGGGCGCCGAGATACTCAGATCCCTGGGGCCATTCGTTCCCGAAAACGAACTCTGCTTCATTTTTTGGAACAACGCCGGCTACGACTAGACGCCAGTCGGTCGAGTCGGTGGTGCGCCAGGCATCGAGAAGCAGCTCTATGCCTTTGCGGTGTCCTACTTGACCCGCAAATACGACCACCCGTTCTCGTTGCGACGACGGCGCGACGGCCAGCGGAACATTCACATCGTTGGGGACGAACTCCCACTTGGACGCAGGAAGACTTAATCGTTGTTTATATGCTTCCGAAAAACCATGAACGGTGTCGACACTACGCAAGACCAGTCGCAGCCCCAACTCTGTTAATGCAGACGAAGTGGAGAGGCTGCTTCCATGTATCGTTGCCACAACGGGATGCTTCTTGAGTTTTGCCACGGTGGCTATGAGGCCTTCGCGCAAGAGCGAGCCGCGCTGCGAAAGATGTACGTGGACGACGGTGGTCCTCGGCAACAAGAAAAGGTGTCGGAGGGAACGAACCAGTACCAGGTTCTTTCGCAAGAATCCATTGGCATCTTGGTTGTAGGTGGTCGCACTACTTACCTCGAAGCCGGATTGAAACCGCTTCAAATGCCCTCGAACCACGGACGCGATCCCGCCCTCGCCCTCGGGCTTATTCCCGAAGTGAACAACGGTGCTCATTTTTAGGGCCCCTTGACCTTTCCGTGACAATTCAGCGCTGTTCGTTGTGGTCTGAGCTTACGATGTGGGAGTTTGCCAACTCGAGAAGGGTGTCTCGGCTGACTGTATCGCTGAAGCTGGATATGAGCCCCAATGAGTCGAGCTTTTCGGTCACTTGAAGCTGGTGATCGTCAACGTGTTCGTCATGCTCAGCCCTGCGCGCCATCACCAGTGGCTTCTTACCGGCGTCAAGTAAGGCCATCAACGTGCCCACGCCAGCGTGTGTGACCACGACGTCGGCGTTTGAACTGTGGTCTGCGAAGTCTTCAGCATCGACATGAGAAAAGACCTCGCCAGGGAGGTCATCCCTGGTCGTGTCACCCACCTGCCAAACCACCTGATCCATGGGGGAAATTGCCGGTCGAAGCCCGTCGATAATCCGATCGAACCGGTATGGTTTGATGGTTCCCAAGGACACGAAGATTCGCAAAGGCCTATCTTCCGGCGCCGTAGATTCCTTGCTCTCTGCCCGATAGCTCGTAAGCAGCGACTCGGCCAGCCGCCATTTCGGGGATGCGTAGCCAGCATGCTGCGTAAAACGCCTGACACCCGGAATGCGTTCAATTATTCGTCCAGTAAGGCTCGGTCCCTGAAACCGCGACACGCTCTCGATGTAATAGAACTTTTTTCGCTTCACCCACGAAATCGGCAAGCAGGCAAGTGCTAGCCCCGCCCCCGTGCTAACGATCGCCTCATAGTCCCTGCCGCTCTCGCGGCTTAGCATTTTGAAGGTCGCAAGCAACAAAGACCTATAGTCGCGGGGAGCGACATATGGAACATAGTAGTGGGGTAAATCCCTCAAAAGTGAGCGACTCTGAGCGGAATCAAATGTCACAAACATTGAATCTGGCGCGAAACCTAGGCGTTTAAACCATTTGACTGCCTGGGTCAGATGCCCACCAGTCGAGGCAACGATCAATACACGCTTACCGCGCAATAGTTCAAGATTCTTCATTTGATGATCTTCCTCACACGGACGAAATTTTTAGAAATAAACTCTTCATTTTCCAACTCATACTTTTGAAGCGCGGTTCCTAGGCCGACTATGCCGAGGAAGAATGCGAACATTGGAGGACTCGTAAATACGGCGGCGCCGGTGGACTGGAACAGTGTCAAAATTAGCCATCCTATAGTGGTTGCACCTATCCACTTCATTTCATTCGTGACTCCACGGCGCTCCCATGAAATAGCACGGGAAAAAATAAGCACCAGACCGAATGCGAAACAAGCAGTACCAAAGATTCCGGACTCGCCAAGTATCGCTGGCCATGACGTGTCCGTCAGGAAGGCTCCTTGACCAACTCCGGGGCCAAGTCCATAAACGGCATTGAATCCAAGCCTGAAATACTCGGGGCTGTATTCGATTGCGGCTGTACGAGATGCGTATCTCCCAAAGCCGGCACCAAACGGGAAATATTCATTTGCAAGTTGCAAAGCGCCTAGAGATAGAACAGTCCGAGCTTCCGAGCTTTCAGCCGAGAAGTAAGCGTCATTTATCGTTTGGAATTGATTTGTAATTTCAGGCCAAGCCAAGACGACTGCAAGCGGAAGACAAAGGAAGCCACCCAGAAGAACGCCGTTCCATCGAAAACGCTGTGCGAGGATGACTGTGGAGGCCAGTAGTCCGAGGAGATCCTTTCGTCGAAAAGAAAGGAATGTCGCAATAGAGCTGCCCGCAAGAAGTACTGCCGAGAAATGTGATTTACCGACATATCGCCTGTATGACATTATCGCGATGGCAGACATTGACATCGCAAATGCAAGGTCAAAGGGATGAATGAACGGGCCTATCATGGAAGGAAGCCCATATCGAACAATTGGTGCTCCATTTACTGAGAACACACTCGACCAAGTCCCCGGAATTATTGCATTTATTGCAGTTGCGCCCAGGATGATGGTCACAACAAAAGCAGCCGAGCGGGCCATTTTCCTTACATCTTTCGGCTGCCACTGGAATTGCGCAACGGCCCAGCCAAACAGAATGGCCTTGGTAGCCAAGAAACTTCCAGATATCACGACCGTCGGATCGAGTGGTTGGCGAAGCAACGCACTAAGGAATCCCAAACTAGCGAAGCCCAGGAAAGCGATACTTCCTGGAAAGCCTGCGCTGACGGCTTGGCTACCGGGAGAAAGGCGCTGGACAAGCGCTCTGAGTACAGTCAGAAGGACCAGCGCATCATCCAGGTTGGCGAGAGGCTCTATTCCGGACAGGTGCGTTAGGGTGCGAACAAACAAAACACACAGCAATGCCGATGCAACAAGCAGTTTCGGTCGGAACCACAAGGGCACAAGGCATAAGGTGCCGAACGTGACGATTACCAGGAGATTCAATACGGTCATGCTTATCTGGCTTTAGAATTCAGGCGGTTTTGTAATTCGGTTCGTGCACCCGAGAGAAAGCTGAATCCCTTCCAGGGTTTTCTCCTTCGATCCTGCAGTCGAGACATAACTTCCAAATAGTTTCGAGTCATCGCCGCCACCGAGTCAGGCATTTCCTCGGTGTCTTCTAAATAGGCTCCTACAAGCCGAGAATGAGAAGACAGAGCGAGCGCAGCTCCGTCGGCATCTTCTGCATCGGTTACTAGGACTCGAGTGCTTGGCTCGGCACATGCAGTGCGAGAAGCCACTACGGGGACTCCGCCCGCTTGGGCTTCTAACAGTACTAGGGGCTGTCCCTCATAACGGGAGAACAGGGCTAGAGTATTTACTCGACATAGAAAAGACTCTGGCTCTTGATGGCCGAGCCATACGATTCTTGAGGCGATCCCGAGCCTAATTGCAGCTTCCCGAAGCTCGGCCTCATCCGGACCAGAGCCAGCGATGGCCAGAGTTAGATCCGCAGCGGGCGGTCGAGATAGAGCGGCGAAAAGGAGATCAAGGCCTTTGTGATGCGTCGAAATGCGGCCGATATAGCCGATGTCATACTCGAACTTGGATGTTTCCTTCCGCTTAGCCCGGACGTGATTAGCCCATCCAAGGTCGAGGCCGTTGGGTACAGAAGAATCCACAGTGACGTTCCAGTGAGTTCGTAGGGCATCGGCGTGGGCTGTGGTCAGAGCCAGTCTTTGGTCGGAGAGGCGTAATCCCAGCTTTGTGACGCTCTTCAGTGGTGGGGCGGTAGGGCCAATCGGATTGTGGATCGCCATCATCCATCTGGCCGAGCGCAGTGCACTTTTTGCCCTGCCTAGGATGGCAAACGCCGTCTCAGTGTTCGTCGTTCCAGTGATCACGAAATCGTGGCCTCTTGGATGTCCAAGCCAGAAAGGCCTTTTGCGCAAACGTACCAAGTCGTTTATTTGGCCAGCTAAGGGCCCAAAGCCTTGCAAGCAATACAGCGTTACACTGTGACCTAACTGCGTGAGCTCGTTGGCCAAGAGCACTCTCTGCTTTTCGGCTCCCCCAGCGCAGAGTGTGTTCGTCGTTATAGCGACGTTGTACTTGAGCGCCGAGTTAGTCATCTCTGCTCCCATGCGTCCGGCTAACGATTGCCGCGCCGTATTCGGTCCAGCTGCGTACAAAACTCCCTCGCACGGCAGCAACGTTGGCCTCACGATCGTCCTGATCGAGGGGACCTATATCTCTTAAGGTTTCCTGCAGCGTCGCTGTGTCTCCCGGATTCAGGACACGACTTACGGTTGCCGGCAATATTTCCATGGCGCCATTCACGTGCGTACTGATGACAGGCAGCCCGGCCGCAGCTGCTTCCAAAGCCACGAGAGAGCATGCATCCTCAATGGTCGGTATAACAAAGGCATCCGCCTCGTGGTATTTGGACACTAGCGCCGAGTGATTCAATGGAGGTGACAGGCAAACATTAGGAGGCAGATCCTGGATAATTGCAGGATCAAATACGTTCCCTATGAGCTCGAGCTCCAGGGGGAGATTTCGGATCGCTTCTAACAGGAACCCGAGACCTTTTCGCCGGCTAATCTGCCCTACATACAGAATCTTTGGCGTAGTCCGGTGATGGGAGAATTGCGAACTTTTAGGCATGAAAAGTTCAAAATCCACCCCATATGGCTCTACGACAATTTTCGAATCGGGGACCTTATTTCTTCGCATCTGGTCTGCAACGAGTTCGGAGGGGACGAGCAGTAGATCTGCAGAATCGATTTCCGCCTCGATCCTTTGGACAAGCCATTCCGGATATAGTTCAGCTCGACACTCCGCTTTCGAAAAGTGCGATAGGAGCGCCGAATTGTGGTGTCGGGGGTGGGCGTCAACGCAGTGGAGTACTTTAGTTGACTGCGGCGGTGCGACACCGAATGTGCGGCGACTGGCTCCTGGGAAGCCTATGAGCGTCTGCACGTTTTCCGGAACCATCCCCACAGCGCCTCGGTCGAAAAGAACCTTGGATATGTGCATTGCAGACAGTGAAATCCGTGGACTTTTCAGCTGATTAGCGGCAATTCGCATCAGGTCGGCTTGAATGCCAACACTCCGGACCGGCCCAGCGTTGACGTTCTGTAGGCCTCCGTTCTTGCGCCAGATGTTTTTAACCGAGGCTGAGTCGACAATGCCGCGAAGAACGTGTGCGTCCTGGGCTGCGCTCTGAATTGCCAACGCAGCGCGTTCCCTGTAAGGAAGCGTTATGAGCATGAAAATGCCTTTCGGCCGTAAGTGGTTTCGCCGAGCAGATAAGTCAGTGTCGCACGCGACGGGAGCTACCAATCAACTGGCCGGATCAATTCCTCGGTGAATACTGGCGGGCGTGCCGAAGGCTATTGTGCGAGGCGGCACGTCCTTAGTTACGACGCTGTTGGCCCCAATAACGGCACCCTGCCCAATGGATACCCCAGGCATGATCACCACATTCTGGCCTATCCAGCTGCCAGCTCCTATCGAGACTGGAGCAATTCCTGTAATGCCTTGGTCTCGAACGGCCTTGACGCCTGTGGTTTGATGAGTGTGATCACAAATGAACACTCCAGATGCGATCAGAACGTCATTCCCGATTTGGACCGATCTGACTGCAGAGATTGTTGTATTTCCCGAAATGGATACTCTATTGCCGATTTTTAGCGGTACGTGCTGGGAGTCTGATGTTCGCTCAGGATCAGGGCCGCCTTGAATCCAACATCCCGATCCGATGTATACGCCATTTCCGACTTCTACATGTTCCACACCCGCCAGCCGGACCGGCGCGAATATGACACTTCTAGCGCCAAAGTTAGCAAACGACGAGCGAACGAGTGTGGTCCTCGCCCGCGCCATTGCCCGGATAATTATGTCGTAGAGTGCAAAGCCCATATGGATCTCCCCCCAGGAAGATTGTTGACGCCGATCACGTGTTAGTTGCCTGGAACCCGGTCCCTAGGAAACTTCCCGGGTGCTTTGACGGCGTCATTCAGGAATGGTTGATCAAATATGTCGCCTGTCAGATTGTTTGCGGAATCCTTGTAGCCGTCAGTTGCGTCAACCTTTGCCGAGCGGCCCCTCCTACGGCGAGCGGACGCGTCGTTAGTGGCGGCTTCTGTTGCTGTGTAGGAGTAATAGCTGTAGCTGTAGGCGTCTGGTCCCTTTACGGGAAGAAGATTCAAAACAATTCCGAGCACATCCGCGCCAACCATCTGCAAAGCGTCGATTGATTTTTGCAGTTCTTGCTGTCGTGTCCGCTGAACGCCGACAACGAGTACTACGCCACCGGCATGTTGGGACAGTACAGCTGCATCAGTGACAGGAAGCAGGGGCGAGGTGTCAATGACAACGGTGTCAAAAACATTCTCCAAACGAGTAATTATGTCCTTCATTTCGTCCGAACCAAGGAGTTCGCTTGGATTGGGAGGAATCTGGCCCGAGGTCAGCACATAGAGATTGTCGTCGCCCCAGGGCTGAAGTAGATCGTCCAGTTCGGCTGTTCCCAAAAGCGCGGTGGTGAGCCCTGCGTTCCGCTCCAAGCCCAAGTACTCATTAACCATTGGCCGGCGCAAGTCTGCGTCCACCAAACATACACTTTGGCCGGCTTGGGCAAGTGCGATCGCAAGATTAGTAGCGGTCGTGCTCTTACCTTCCCCCGGGAGTGAGGACGTAACTAAGACCGTTTTTGCTCTACCTGAAACGTTAGTGAACTGGAGGTTCGTCCTGAGTTGGCGAAACGACTCTGATCGAGGACTTTGGTGGGGAGCTTGTGTCAGGAGCGGCTGCTTGGTGGCATTTGCGTCCAAGGAGATGCCCCCGAGCAGCGGAATGTCTGTAACTCGCCTGAGGTCTACTTCGCTACGAATCCGGGTGTCCAAGGTTGACCTCAGGACGCTGCCCCCAACTCCGATAGCAAGCCCCAGAAGCAGACCCATAAGTAGATTAATCCGAGTGTTTGGGGCGGATGGTACTAACGGGGCAGTAGCTGGTTTGATGATCGACAAGCTAACAGGCGACGTGCCGCCAGTTCGAGGCTTTTCGAGATTGTCAACGGCCTTGATAAGGCTATTGGCTACCGCCTGCGCAATCGCAGCTGACTGAACGGGTGACTGATCGCTTACTGATATGTTGATCAAGACCGTGTTGAGATCTGTGGAAGCTTGAACCTTTTTGGCCAACTCGTCAGCCGTCTGGGGTAATCCAAGACTGTCAATTGCCGGCTGCAGCACAACGGGCGACCCTACGGTCTTCACGTAGGACTGGACGCGGGCCTGACTGAAAGTATTGCCCTGCTGAAGCTCTTGGACGGAGCCTGAATTCTGAATGGCGACAAACAACTGAGTCTCGGCTGTGTACGTGGGCTTCGTCATTATTGAGAAGGCACCACCCACAAGGAGTCCACCCAAGGTAGCAGCGACGATCATGATCCAATTACGGCGTAGGACGCGCAGGTAATCGCGTAGGTCCAAACCAGGCCCCCTGTGTTGATTTGAAGAGGCTACCGTGCGGTTTGCCCCCAGAACGGCAATATTCGTGCGGTCCCGATAATTGTACCTGTGACCGTGGATCATGAATGACTTCCTATTCCTCGGTTGGCCGGAAGGCTATATGACGTGTTATGGGCTGAATCTTGATAATGCGCGGACGGACACGTGACGACGCTGTTGTCATCAGGCCAAGACAGTCCCCCTAGAGGTGCCTACCGAACTTCCACGTCTTCAAAAATCAAGAACGTCTGCGTATCCAACACCCCCGGCATGGACTGCAGTTGATCGAAGATGACACGGCGGAGATCGATGTTGTCGATGGCCCGCACAAGCAATATGACGTCAAAGTCGCCGCCCACCAAAGCGATGTGGTGCACCTCAGGTATAGCGCGAAGCTGCTCGCGCAGTTCGCGCCACGAATGCTGGCTCACCTTTAACGTCACGTAGGCGGATGACCGCAGCCCGGCCTTGATGGGATCAACCAGAGCCGTGAACTTGGTCAGGACGCCGTCCCCGGTGAGTCTGGCGATCCGCGTGTAGGCGTGCGCCCGGGAGATGTGGACGTTCTCCGCCACCTGGGTGACGGACATCCGGCCGTCTCTGGTCAGCTCCGCGATGATCCTGCGGTCGATGTCGTCCAGCGGCGCTGGTTCCGTGCCCGCATCCGATGCTGCCATTCTGTCCACCGCCCCCGCCCGTATCCTGCATCACCTTGCAATTCGTCTTCCAGAGTAGGCCTATGGGCCGTACTTCTCCAGAATTTCGAAAGGAGCTGGATACGAAACCTGCTGGAGGACGATACTGAGGGTGAATAGTGGCTACAGAAGGACGGACCAATGACGATCTCCGCAGACCACACTGCACCGGACCAGGCCAGCAGGGCCCAGGCCGAGGACGCCCTCACCGAAGCTGCCAAAAAGTTCGGCATCACGGCTGAGGACTACATGCTCCCGGCCCGGCACCAGATCCAGATGGTGGACCCGGACGGCCGGCTCACGCCGGTTGGCGAGCAAGGCACCGAACCTGGCCACGAGTACCCCCTGCCCGGTGATGAGGAACTGCTGGCAGCGTACGAGCAGCTCGTCGTCGGCCGACGGGTCAATGACCAGAACTCGGCACTCGTCCGCCAGGGCCGTATGGCCGTTTATCCCTCCAGCCACGGACAGGAAGCCTGCCAGGTGGCAGCGGCACTGTGCCTGTCCGAGGGCGACTGGATGTTCCCCACCTACCGCGACGCGGTCGCCGTGATGACCCGCGGCGTGGACCCCGTCCAGGTGATGACCATCTTCCGCGGCGACTGGCACGGAGGCTACGACCCCAGCAAGCACAAGGTGGGCATCCAGTGCACGCCCCTGACCACCCAGCTGTTGCATGCCGTCGGAGTTGCCCACGCGGCCAAGCTCCGCGGCGAGGACACCGTGGTGCTTGCCATGTGCGGCGACGGCGCCACCAGCGAAGGCGACTTCCACGAGGCCCTGAACTTCGCCGCCGTTTTCCACCTGCCGGTGGTCTTCTTCGTCCAGAACAACAAATACGCCATCTCGGTGCCGCTGTCGCACCAGTCCGTGGCGCCGTCGCTCGCGCACAAGGCCGTGGGCTACGGCATGGCCGGCGAACGCGTGGACGGCAACGACGTCGTCGCCCTCCTCGCGGTCCTGGACCGCGCGGTGAAACTCGCCAGGGAAGGCTCCGGCCCGCTGCTCGTGGAAGCCAACACCTACCGCATGCAGGCCCACACCAACGCCGACGACGCCACCCGCTACCGGCAGGACAGCGAAGTGGCCGAATGGCTGGCCAAGGACCCGGTGAACCGGATGCGGACCTACCTGACGGACCGTGGCCTGCTCGACAACCAGGCCGAGGCTCGGATCGCGGAGAAGGCTGAGGCTGTGGCCACCCAGCTGCGTGACGGGCTCGGCGAGGACGTGCCCGTGGACCCGCAGGAACTCTTCCGCCACGTCTTTGCCAGGCCCACGCCCCAGCTGAAGGAACAGTCCGCCCTGCTGGCCGACGAACTCGCCCGCGACGTATCATCCCAGGAGGCAGCACTGTGAGCCCGACAGTCACCACCTCATCCGAGGCCAACGGCAACGTCAGCGCCGCCACCGCCCGCGCGGCCGCCTCGGCCGCCGCCACCGCGGAAGCCGCCGGCCCCCAGCCGGTGACCATGGCCAAGGCCCTTAACACTGCGCTGGCGGACGCCATGCACGATGACCGGTCTGTCCTGGTGTTCGGCGAGGACGTGGGCATGCTGGGCGGCGTCTTCCGCATCACCGACGGGCTTACCAAGACCTTCGGCGAGCAGCGCTGCTTCGACACCCCGCTTGCAGAGTCCGGCATCGTGGGCATGGCAGTGGGCATGGCCATGAACGGGATGCGCCCGGTGATCGAGATGCAGTTCGACGCCTTCGCCTACCCGGCGTTCGAACAGATCGTCAGCCACGTGGCCAAGATGCACAACCGCACCAAGGGCGCCGTGAAGCTGCCAATGGTGATCCGGGTTCCCTACGCCGGCGGCATCGGGGGAGTGGAGCACCACTGCGACTCCTCCGAGTCCTATTACGCCCACACGGCCGGCCTCAAGGTATTCACGCCGGCCACCGTTGCGGACGCCTACCGGATGCTCCGCGAAGCCATCGATTCGGATGACCCAGTCATGTTTATGGAGCCGAAGAAGCTGTACTGGTCCAAGGACATGGTGGACCTGGACGAGCTCCGGGAACAGCACGCCGCCAACGCGAAGTCGGGCCGGTCCTCGGAAGGCCGTGCCGCCGTCGCCCGCCCCGGCACCGACGCGACGCTGATCGCCTACGGCCCGTCCGTCCCCACCGCACTCGCCGCCGCCGAGGCGGCCGCCTTGGAAGGGCGCTCGCTGGAAGTCATCGACGTGCGCACCATCGTCCCGTTCGACGACGAAACCGTGTGCGCGTCAGTCCGCAAGACCGGCCGTGCAGTGGTGATCGCCGAAGCCCACGGCTTCGCGTCCGTTTCCTCCGAGATTGTGGCCCGGGTCCAGGAACGCTGCTTCCACCACCTGGCCGCACCCATCCGCAGGGTTACAGGATTCGACGTCCCCTACCCCGCACCAAAGCTCGAGAAGTACTACCTGCCCGGCGTGGACCGCATCCTCGACGCCGTCGACGACCTTCAGTGGGAGAACTGACCATGAGTGAACCGAAAGTATTCCTGCTCCCGGACCTGGGCGAAGGCCTCACCGAAGCCGAACTGATCGGCTGGCTCGTTGCTGTGGGGGACGAGATCCGCGTGGACCAGCCCATAGCCGAAGTGGAGACGGCCAAGTCAGTGGTGGAGGTCCCGTCCCCGTACGCCGGCACCGTTGCCGTGCTTCACGGTGAACCGGGCCAGATCCTGGACGTGGGCAAGCCGCTGATTTCTGTCACGCCGGTTGGGGCTGGGCCGGTGGTCGAGCCCGTCGAAACCGAGCCTGTTATAACCCCCGCCGGCCCCGTGATTGAGCCTGCCGAAACCGAACTTGGGGAGAGCGCAGCTGCCACTGAACCGGCGCATGCGGAGGCGGAGGCCTACCGCGAGGAGGAGAAGGCCGGATCCGGGAATGTGCTGATCGGGTACGGCACCCCGGGCGGGCACGGTGTTGCCCGGCGGACCCGGGTCCGCAAGAGCTCCGGAACCGCGGTGGTTGAGCCTGCAACTTCACGGGTTTCCACAGGCTCAGCCACCGATGGCGATCTGTCCCTCCTTCGGACCCGAGTTCCGGGCAAGCTCGGGGCGGTGATTTCGCCCCTCGTCCGGCGCATGGCCCGGGAACACGGCGTTGACTTGGGTGAGCTCCATGGCTCGGGGGACAGCGGACTGATCATGCGCAAGGACGTTGAGGCGGCCATCCGGACCGAGCAACCGGATGAGGTTCTGACACGCTCAACCACCGAAGCTCCGGCGGAGGTTTCGACAGGCTCTACCACCGAAGCCCAGGGCGCCAAGGATGCCCGGACTGGTCTGGGCATTTCTTCCCGGACGCCGGTCAGGGGAGTGCGAAAGGCCGTCGCCGCGAACATGACGCGCAGCCGATCGGAAATCCCGGAGGCGACTGTCTGGGTGGACGTTGATGCCACCGCGCTGGTGGAGCTCCGGAAGGCTCTCAAGGCAGGCGCATCCCAGGTGCCGGGGCTGCTCGCATTCATTGCCCGCTTTGTCACCGCGGGGCTGAAGAAGTACCCGGAGCTGAACACGCGGATTGAAACTGCAGCGGACGGCTCCCAGGAGATTATCCGGTTTGACGGGATCAACCTCGGCATCGCAGCCCAGACCGACCGCGGCCTTGTAGTACCGTCCGTCCGCGGAGCTGAAAAGCTCAGCGCCCGCGAGCTGGACGCGGAAATCCGCCGGCTCACCGACGTCGCCCGCCAGGGGAAGGCAACCCCGAGCGAACTGGGCAGCGGAACCTTCACCCTCAACAACTATGGCGTGTTTGGCGTCGACGGGTCCGCGGCCATCATCAACCACCCGGAGGTGGCCATCCTCGGTGTGGGCCGGATCATCGACAGGCCCTGGGTGGTGAACGGTGAGCTTGCCGTCCGGAAGGTGACTGAGCTGACGCTGACGTTCGACCATCGCGTCTGCGACGGCGGGACAGCTGCCGGCTTCCTGAAGTTTGTTGCGGATGCTGTGGAGAACCCGTCATGGCTGCTGTCGGAGATGTAACTGTCTCTTCTTGTGGTGTGTTGATCCAGGTAAAAGCGAACTCGGTAATATGCAAAGGCCGGGGGTTCGTAGCAGGTGAACTTTCCTCATTGCACCCAATTCGGCGGGCATCTATGGCTTGCGTCGCAGCCCCTAATTTTCGAGGGTGTTCTCGTGTGCGGACCAGCCTACCGCGTCACCCACGCTGCGACTGGGTTCCGCGATCGGCGGATTATCTGGTGATTGCCATCCGCTACGCGAGGGGCGGCACGAAGCGAGCAGGCGCACTCTGCAGTCCCTAGCCGGGGCTATCAGATTGGCTGGAGCAAAGTCGTGGTGGTCATGGACAGGGCGAGGTGTCCTCCCCCGGGACCCGGAGGTCTTCGAGGACCATCTCGGGCATCTGCCGCCAACTGTTCGCTGCCCACAGTGACCGCTCTGGGGTCGATCGCGACGCGGTTAACTCGACGTACGTCAGCCCGCCACATACGCGTGTGTGAGGGTAAAGGCCAGAGGGCAGCGAAGGTGCACATCAATGTCCCAAGATCGAAACTAGCTGTATGTATGAGGGTCCACAGACTCGAATGTGTCGCCCACTTTATGGGAGCCGAAGTAGCAAGTTAACTGAGCGAACATTCCCGGTTTTCTGTAGAGCTTGATTGCGGCGTTGCTGTTTCCTTTGTTGTTCGTATAGTCGCGGGTCTTCGTGTATAGGCGCAACTTTTCGTTCAAGAACTGTTGCTGCCAGCCGTTGCCGGTGTTCACCCAAACTTCGAAGAAGCCAGCGCTCTCGTCCTCGCTCATACGAGCTTGGATAGCAAAGTCCATCCAGCGGTTTCGGACGACCGGCATCTTCCATGGCATGTCATCGCCATAAGTAGCCGACCGGCGCCAGCCTATGAAATCGCCAGTGCTTCCGTCGATATAGATTTTTGTCGGTGATGCGCCGCCGTATGGAGAGCCGTAAATTTCAGCGAAATTCACCCACCCTCCTGGGGGAATAACAGGGAAGTCAACAGGGAGTAAGAGTGAGAACCCGAACCAGACCCGGTCGCCGTCTCGGATGTTCTGGTACGGATCCAATTGCGCCCTGGGAGCAGATGTTGGGCCAGTATCAGTGTCCAGGGGACTGAATTTGGCAACCATTCGTCCGCTGCCGAGAGGATCATTGACAAGCGCAACGCGTTCTGGGTGAACAACAGTTTCGTAGGCAGTCAGACCCTTAGACCCAAAGTCCGCATCAAATGCGCTGCTGCCGAATGGGTTGAGACTGGTCACCTTCATGCCGACGCATGGGCACGTTATGGACGTGCTGGGCCACGTGCTGATGCTGGCGGGAGGCGTGTCGGCGATATTCGCTATCACGAACCCCGATGAGCGATCGGCTGCGCTAGGGAGAATCGGAGACCCCAAGGAAACCCTCATCCCTGAGCCCACCTGTGTGAACTGAGGGGCGACACTTGCTGTGGGAACATAGACGGCGTAGAAGTACAGCCCGGGGTTGAGCGTCGTAACCATTGGGACTTCTTTGACGCCTGCCGTCGAGCTGGCAACAGGGCCGCTCTTCACGACGAGGTTCTTGGGCACGCCGAACCCATCTTCGCTGTAAATGGCAAGAGTGAAAGTCGATTCGGAACTTCCTGCCACCGACACTTCCAAAAACAGTGAACCGACGTTAATGCGTGATGGGCCTGGAATGAAGAATGGGAAGAGACGCATATTGTTGGCGCCGACATCCCCGCTACTCCCGCTGGTGGCGTCTCCGAGCCAGTAGTATCCCCCACCACGGTACTTCTGCGTTGTCGCGCCGATGGGGGCGAAACGCTGTGCGACGTCCACCTTAGCGTCCTTGGCAGCGTACTCAGCGCGGGTCAGGGCGGGCGTCGTCTTTGGATAGCGAGCGTCGCCAGCCTCCCTGATAGTGGCGGAAAGGTCAGGGAGTTGTGCGGGCGGAATTCTGGATTCACGATCCAGCGTTGCGACGCCCGAGGCGACACCTTTTTCGGCAATTGGTACGTAGCCCGTAGACGGGGCCTTATCTCCAGGGCCAGCATGTGCCTTTTTTTCACTGAGGATAGATATTGCCGATCCGCCGGTTAGTGCTGCTAGCAAGCTTCCAAAGCGGAGAAGCCCTCTGCGTTTGACTCCAGTACCGGTTTCGGTGTCCTGCGTGCTATCGCTTGACTCGCTACGCATCGAAGCACCGCGACTCATCCGCTCGCCTGTGCGAACTCCAACTGCGCTGGTCTCGGCAGAACTTAATCCACAATAGCTTGGCTTCGCCTCTTTTTGAGTTGGGAAAGAGCCGTCGCTTTAGTGGAATTAATATATTGGATAGTAACATCGGACCGCCTTAGTCTTACAAGATGCCGTCCTGAAAAGGGTAATTTTCTAGATTTGGATAAACCACAGTGGACCGTACTCGACTTATAAGTAGAAAGTACTTGAATAGGACTAGACGTACGCACTTCCGCACGCCGAGAATTGACTGGTCATCTAACTCGATACGAAATTGATGCAATATTGCGCTTACGGTGATGATAACTTGAGATGCTTTGAGGGAAACGTGGCGGCGGAAGGAGGTAAACTGTCGATTTGTGGCTGTTGGGGGATTGATTGCATGCCGTAGCAGAAAAAGGGGCCGGGGGCACTGCCGGGATGTGCGCGTCTAGCATTCAATCAGGTACTCGGCCACGGGCCATGGCGCCCGAAGCTGCCACAAGTATTCTGAACCCGGCCGACTACCGCGTCACATCGGCCACCGCGCGGGTCGATGGGCGGCCGCCGGATCTAGTAGCTTCGCGGCGGACGAGCGGCGTCACAAGGGCCTTCGGGACATTTTCGTCCCCGGGGCCGTGGAACTCGCCTGGTCTCAACCACTGATGGTTCCGCGAGAAATGCGCCAGCCGCGGCTCTGGGCCGTCGAGTCCACGCGTTCAACAGGACACTCATGCTTCTGACGCCTCCTAAGCGGTCCTTGGAAGGACGCAGAAGCCCGAGTAGTCGCTTGTCAAAAGACGAGTACTGCCAGACGGTAGAACAGGTAGGGGAAGGTCTGTGACTGGGCCGTTTCACCGTTGTACAGTCCCAAGATGAAGGAAACAAAGGAACCATCGGGTGGATCGGCCGAGGTCCGTGCCGACGTGATTCGGCACCTGTTGCGGAGTCAAGATGCTACGCCCGAGGAAGCCGACGCGGCCTTCGATAGAATTTTCCATTGGAGGGTCAGCTTTCGCTACTTTGACGAACAGTTCCTAAACATAAAGGACGCTGCTGTCCTCGCTCTTCACGAACTGAGGGAAGGCGTCCAACCTAAATAGCTGTCAACCCACGAGGAATTTGGATCGGCGGTGTGCTTGACGCCGGCAAAGGTTGTCGAATCTGAAATTCTTTCCTCCAAGCCTCGCCTAAGAGAGAAAGCATTGGCGGCAATACTTAGTCCCAGCCCCGCTTAATATTAGAAATATTTGGCAATGCTGGTGTCCGACATCGGTTCGTCCGTCCGCCGCCGAGCAAGACCCTCAGGGAAATTATAGAATCTGTAAGCGGCCGGGTAGCGCCGGGTCTGCCAATAGGGAAACACCAGTATGAAAACGCCCTGTGCCCTTCGAGGCCGCCACTGAGCCCACCCTCCTCGATGCCGAGTCCTTGGTGCTGGATCCGCGACGGATCGATGTACCAGCCGCCCCGCCGGCCCTTCAGTTGGGAGGGACGGCGCAATATGTCCCTCACCTGGGAGCACCCGGCCCGGTGACGGGACGTGTTCATTTGGCGGCCTCGTGCCCGTCTTGCGGACAGGAGAC
Source organism: Arthrobacter sp. BE255 (assembly GCF_031457335.1). Classification (NCBI taxonomy): domain Bacteria; kingdom Bacillati; phylum Actinomycetota; class Actinomycetes; order Micrococcales; family Micrococcaceae; genus Arthrobacter; species Arthrobacter sp. BE255. The sequence goes on from NZ_JAVDWK010000007.1 coordinate 200,829, forward strand.
TACACCACGACTTTCTAGCCCAGAGCAGTGGTGGCAGCCAGCACCGTCGCCCAGAGTTGCCTGCAGGTTGTCATCCGGACAGTAACGGCCGTGCGAGCCTGAAGCCTGCCCGGACCTGTGTCCGCTGACAATCTGTTGAGGTTCGGTTACGCCGCGTCGACCATGCTCACCCGTTCGGTGAGGGCTGCCACAGCCGTTTCGTCGTCACGTCCTGCCGGGGGCAGGCAACGGCCAGTTCCATGAGCCGTCGCTGCTGGTAGTGGCACGCCCAGCCATTCGGTAGACAACCTCCGCATCGTTGTCGGTTTTGATCCGGATTTCTGCCTCTTATAGTTTGATGTGATTGTTGCCGTCGCGAAGGCCAACGTACACCGAGCCGGCATCATCCACGACCTCTACGGGCTTGCCCACCGCCTGCTTGACGCCGCCAATCTCAGTTGCCATCGCCGCGGCTGTCGCCGCTTCGTTCTCCGCCGGCGCCAGGCAGAGCGGCCTGGTAGCTCGTAACGTGCACTGCCAGCTGGCGTTTCGGTAGTTAAGCTCGCCCTCATTCACCGATTCCCTGGACCAATCTTCTGGATACCAGATTGACCAGATCGGCGCGCTGGTGAAATCGGAGTCGTCAAAAAGGTAAACAGCGCCGCCGGCATCCGCCAGGGCAGCCGCGTCCGCTGACTCTTCCAGGCCACCGTCTCGCTAAGTTGGGGACAGGAGGACGTCCGGCTATTTGCTGCCGCCGAATAGTCCGTTGAACACCTACGCACCGGCGACGGCGCAGACGCCACCTGCAAGCCAGCCCCAGATGGGTTTGCTCGACTTGGGTAGTGCGCCTGCGTAAACGTCGGGGCCTGGCGGTAGTGCAGGCCAGGCACTCCACAGGGCTGCTGGCCCGGCTGTCGAGGGTAAGGGGTTGTCCTCCGTGGTCCGGGGCCCGGGGATGGGCGGATACACAGATCCGCAGTCGGCAGTTGTTTGTCGTGCTGCTCTTTGCTGTGCACTGGTTCCTCGATATTTGGCGCGACAAGTGCAAGCCTCAGCATGTCGTTCGCGGAGCACGTCTGGCTGGGGCGCGGGTATTTTGGGGTCGCTTCTATGGCCCATCCGGGACACATCAGCGAAGATTTGTACTGTGGCACTACCCCTCATCATCTTCCTGTCCCGGGCCTTCCCTTTCCACGGAACCCCTTGGCTGATGCCTGGATTGCCGCCCCGCTGTCCCTTGGGCTGGCGGCGGCACCCCTAGCCGGTTCCGCGTCCCGGAAAGTCCATGGCCCCCTCGGGGACAAACACAACTCATGTTGCGCCGTGGGTACAATCGAGGCCAAGACGAACGTAACTGCTTGCCGGAGGTATGGAGAAACAATGTCAGAATGGCTCGAAGTCGGCGCGGACAACTATGTGCTGGTCACCGAAGGTTCGCTGCTGAACACCGGCCTGATTGTTGGATCCGAGCGGGCCATAGTGATCGACACCGGCTGCGGCCCGCGGCAGGGACGCGAGATCCTGGACGCCGTGCGGGAGAAGACCCAGCTGCCCCTCGTCGTGGTCAACACGCACGCCCACTACGACCATTTCTTTGGCAACGCCGTGTTCGCAGCGGACGGTGCCACCGAATTCTGGGCGCACGAAAACTGCGCCGCGGAAATCGAGGAGCGCGGCGACCTGCAGCGCCGCTTTGTGGGCACGCTGGAACCCGAGATGTCCACCGGCGAAGGCGAGAACGTTGAACTCGTAGTGCCCAACGCCATCGTCAAGGAGCAGCCGGTATTGGTGGACCTCGGCGGGCTGACCGCCACCCTCTTCTACCTGGGCCGCGGCCACACCGACGGCGACCTCTTGATCGGCACGCCGACGACTCTGTTCGTGGGCGACCTGGTGGAACAGGGCGCGCACCCGTCCTTCGAGGACTCCTTCCCCGAGGAGTGGGCGGACTCATTACGGCACATCTCCGCGCTGCGCCACCGCTACGAATTCCTGATCCCCGGACACGGCGAGCCCTGCAGCGACCAGTTCGTAAAGACTATGGCCAACACCATGACCACAGCCGTGCGGCAGGCCCAGCAGTCCATCCGTGAAACGCCGTCCGACGCTACCAAGGCCATCCCGGTCCTCCCGTATGGCCCGGAACAGTCCCGCTGGTTCATCAAGCGATTGCAGGAGACCCGGCCGCAGCACTGACGGCGACGCCGGACGTTCAGGCACTTCATAGGTCACATCCAGCTTGACTTGATCAGCCGGAAACATTGTGCGAGTAGCCTCGCGTCATGGGTAACTTCGGGGGCACACAATACGCACGCGACTCACGGCGGGAACTCCGGCGGCGCAGAATCCAATGGATGTCCTACGTTTTGTTTGGCGCGTTGGCCGCGGCCACAGTGGGCGTGGTGGTGTTGGCATTGACCCGCTGATTCGGGCGGCGAGAGTGCGGTGGGTGATGTGATTTGTAATGTCGGGCGCATACAGGTAGCGTCCACGTTGATCTGATATGGGGGATCACCAACAACCAATGGAGGTTCGCGTGGCTCTCGCTGACTACGCCCTTGCGCTCTGCGCGCTGCTGGGCACGCTGTTAATCCCCTGTGCAGTTCTGTTCCAGATGCTGCGGCTGAAGCGCCGTGCCATGCGCGTTACCGCACATCCCCACCGCACCCCGAGGTAGTCACCGCCAGCATGCCGTACGTCGACATCAACCCCCACAAAGGCCGCCCCAAATGGCAGGGCTATGCCGTCCTTGCCATCCTTCTGATCCTCACGGCGAGTGTGGTGGGCGCGGCCCTGACCCGCGTCTGACCACTGGATTCCTTCCCAAGCACCTAGACTTGCTGTTTGAACCAGACAGTAAAGTGCCGCAAAACTTTTTGCCGAACGTCCTGGGGGGACAGCCATGCCCGATCCGGCGGATAAGAACGCACGCGCCAATGCACAGGATGCAGGCCAGCCGCAGCCACGCCGACGCCGTGACCTCCGTCGCGCCGACGGTGAACTGAGCGATGCCCAGACAGGAACCATGCCAGCCGTAACGCCCAATCCTTCCAACCCTGCCGACGCCGGCCAGCCGGTCACCCGCCGGACCTCCTGGGCCGAGGCGGCAGCCGCTGCTGATGCTGTGAAACCCATCGAGCACGTCCCGGCACCCACGCGCCGTCCCGCGAGGCCGCCAGCCACATCCCAGCCCCAGACCGGAGAGTACGAGGCCCCGGAGCCCGGCACCGCTGCTGTGGCGAGTCCCGCCGTCGAGCCTGCCATGCCGCCCGCGCCCGCAGAGGCCCCCGCGTTCCGCCGCGTCCGCCCCACCGCCGCAGACGTCATCTCCGACACACCCATGCCGGACTTCATCAGCTCCCCGGGGCTGTTCGTCAAAGAACAGAAGCCTCGCCCCGTCGGCGGCTTCCGCGGTGCCGTCTACTCCCTGACCGGCGGAGCCTGGAACATGGGCCCCGGCGCGAAGCAGCGGCAGGAAGACGAACTGGGCCGCCGTATCGCCCGCCAGCTGCAGGGTAGCTACAACACCGCCATCCTCAGTCTCAAGGGCGGCATCGGCAAGACCTCCACCACCGTGGGCGTGGGCCTGACGCTCGCCGAATTCCGGGGCGACGCGCCGTGCGCCATCGACGCCAACCCGGACTCCGGCGATCTCGTGGAACGAGCGCTGGGGGAGGGCATCTACCAGCAGGCCAGCCCGCGCACCATCACCGACCTGCTCCGGAACATCGACACCGTCGATTCGCTCACCGCCCTGGCCCGGTACATGCACCACGCCGGCCGGCTGCACCTGATCGCCGGCGAGCAGGATCCGGAGGTTTCGGATTCTCTCACGGCCGCTGAGTACCTGCGGATCCGCAGGCTCATCTCCAGCTACTACTCCGTGGCGCTGACAGACTGCGGAACCGGCGTCACCCACAACGCCATGAGCGGGATCCTGCAGTCCGCCGACAACCTGGTGATCGCCGCCGGTTACGCGGTTTCTGGCGCGAAGCGGGCCCGCAGCACCCTGCACTGGCTGGCCAGCCACGGCTACGAGGACCTGGCCCTGAACGCCATTGTGGTGATCACGGACAAGGACGAGGTTTCCTCCCGGGTGGACAAGGACGCCATCGAGGAGCACCTCTCCGGAATCTGCCGCCAGCTGATCGCCGTTCCGCACGACCGCGGTGTGGCCGACGGTGACCTGGTCACGCTCGACGTGCTGAAGCCGGAGACGCGGCGTGCGTACAAGGAAATCGCCGCTGCCATTGTGGACGGGTACCAGTAGGGGTTCCCGTCCGGGGCGCGTCGTGTGACAGCCTGTGGCATCGCCGACGCTTAATCGTGACCAGACACGCCTGCGTTCCTGCGTTGACACCGAGGCTTGAGGAATAGATTCGGTGCACCAGCCATATGAAAGGTGCGTCAACGATGACCATTCTTGAATACTTCTCAGGCGTTGCAATCATCCTCGGATCCCTCGTGGGTACCATGGGCCTCTCCGCCGTGGTTCTGCGTTTCCGGCGGACCCACTAGTTACTCGGGGTCCTTTGCCCAGGCCATCGGACGGGCGGCCCATGAGCGAACGATGGTGCGGCGGTCTTTTTAGACCGCCGGTTCCTGCCGTGAGGGCTGGGCTTCCAACCCCTGCAGGTCTGACCGTGCGTCGAGCAGCAGTCCGGGTCCGGCCACCATCAAGGCCGTGACGATCCCGTGCAGGAGCTGCGCGGCTTCCGAGGCTTCCTCGAACCGCCCGCAGCGGATCAGGGACTCGATGCGGCTGCAACACGTCTCTGCGTCCACAGCGCCGGTCATGGCCGACGTGATCTTGAGGCTCAGAGTGGCGTCCATGGCGGCTTTGGCGTCGCCGTCGGCCAGGGTGTCGAGGATCCGGGTGATCCGCCCCGGCAGCATGGACAGGAAGTCCCCAAGGAAGTTCAGCGCGGCGGTGGGGTTCTCGATGTCCTCCGCCAGTCGACGAATGGTCGCCGGTTCCAGCCGGGCCGGACCGCCCTCAGGCAATGTGGTCTGCCCTGGGGTGGAAAGTCCCGACGCCGCGGCGGGGGGTGCCTCGGCGCCGGGACGGCTTTATGACCGCGGCGGCGGTCTCGGCCGCCGCGGAAGTTTCAGTTAGTGCTCTCATCGCTCCTGCCCTGCTAAATGGTCCCGATGGTGGTCAGGAGGTCAGCTTGGCGGTGCCAGCTTCATAACACCGCCAAGCGCTTGAGACCGCCGGTTGCCCGACAGAAAGCCCGTGCGTCGCGGGGGTCCAACCCCAGTCTTGCCCCTTTTGATTCAGCGCCTCGGGCCTTGTAGAAACTACTGTGCACGGCCGGGATCAAGGACCGCGGAAGGTGCGGTCAAGAATCACGCAAGAGTTCCCAAGCCCTGGAAATCCGGGGTTCGGCTTCGGGTGTTTCCCTTACCGCTGTACGGGATGCCGATGTCCGTGCGGCTGACGCCGCACTTGTACAGCGCGACAACGCAAATGCCGATGCAAGGGCGTCAGATGGTGAGGTTGTAGGCTTCCCGGATCCACGCGGCCAGTTCGGCGTCGTTCTCTTCGGGGTCCAGCAGGATGATCTCGTTGTGCCATCGGTTGGCGGATACACGCTCGGCTCGATGCACCCTGGCGGAATCGAGCTGCCTGTCCAGAACAATGTTGACCAGGATCCCGCCGCGGCGTGGATGGATGCCGAGGAAGGCACGCCCGTGCGACACATGAAACGACGACGCGTTCTCCTGAAGTTCACACCCGTCGAGCGTCGTAATCCGGTCGATGAGCGCATCGTAGATCGTGGATGAGGTGGGGTCCCCGTGGATTCGTTCGCGGGCTGTGCGCGCCATGCAGTCAGCATACGGGTGACGCCGGCGGCGAGGCCACAGCGTCCCGGTTCATGCTGTTCCCTGGACGCCTTGGCGGTGCCACCGTGATGACACCGCCAAGGGCTAGAGACCACCGGTTGTTCCCCGGCAAAAGGCCTTCACACCACGGGAGGCTTACCCAGTTTTGCAACCCGTGGACTCAGCGCTAGGGCCTTACGCGAACCACTGTGCATGGCTTGGCTCAAGGCCGGCCGCAGTATTGCTCAAGAATTGATCAAGATTCCGGGGAGTCCAGCCACTCGTCAAAGCTCTGGCGTCCGACGGCGGCACCCGCCGCCGGGAGCAGCGCACCGCTGCGCATTGCTTTCCAGAGCGGTCCCGGGGCGGTGAACTCCAGGACCAGGCGCTTCTTCCCGCTCTTCCGGAGGTACCTGTCTACGAGGTTTTTGAGCCGCTCGGCCTTCGGCCCGCCCAGGTCCGGGAGGCGGCGCTGCGGGCCCACTTCGGCCGCGTGCACCAGTGCTTCGGCCACTTCCGCGGCGGCGATGGGCTGGGTCTTGAACCTGGGCACGAGAACCACCGGCCCCAACGAGGTGCGTCCCAGCACTTGGGTGACGAACTCGTGGAACTGGGTGGCCCGCAGGATGGTCCACGGTATGTCCCCGCCGCGGACCTCCTCTTCCTGGGCCATCTTGCCTGCGTAGTAGCCGGCCGGGGCCTTGTCCACGCCCACGATGGAGAGCAGGACGTGGTGCTTGACCCCGGCCGCTTTACCCTCGCGGTGCAGGTTTTCGGTGGTGGCCATAAAGAAGTCCACCGATTTCTTGGTGTGCATGGTCTGGATGCTGGCCACATCGATCAGCGTTTCCACGCCCTTCAGCGCTGCGGCCAGGCCCGTGCCTTTGACCAGGTCCACCCCCTCATGCCTGGTCAGGCTCGTCACCTGGTGACCGCGCTCCCTGGCGATACGGACCACGTGGCGGCCAACAATTCCGGTTCCCCCTGCAACGGCAATGTTCATGCCTAAAGTCTATGGCGAGCCGCTCAAGAGGAACCGGCCTGCGGCCACTTCATTGGCCACCGGGTTGGCGACCGTGCGGAGCCGGGGCGTGCCGGCGGCCGCGGTCACTGTCAGCGTCACGGGCACGTCCACGATCGGCAGCGGGACCGCCATGATCCCCTGGCGGCCGGAAACCTCCAGCACACCCGCGTCAACGATGACCCGCAGCTCGGATCCCGCATCGGCCGGGAAGAACACATCGGCGAAATCCGGGTTCCCGCCGGCCGTCACTTCGATGCCGTCGCCGTCGTGCCGGAGGGAGGCAAGGGTCCCGGCCCGCGTTCCGAGGCTGATGACCGTCCCGGCGGTGACAGTGCACCGGAGGTCCGCGCCGCCGTCGAGCACTGACTCGAAAACCGCAGCGTCCACCTGCTCCAGGTGGCCCGGCCCGGAGTACCCGGCGAGGTCGGTGTGCGGGGCAGCCACCAGGGTGTCGCCGTCGAGCGTCAGCGTGTGCGGAACGCTCAGGGCGCTGGCCCACAGCCCGTCCGGGCTGATGACGCCCCGGACCCAGAAAATCAGCGACGGCGCCCCGTCCCTGTCCCGGAAGAACGAAGGCGCGTAGTAGCTCTTGCCGTAGCTGAGCTGCCCCCAGGAGCGTGCGGTGAACCTGCCGTCGGAGTAGCTGCCCACCCCGTACGCCACGTAGTGCAGGACGTCGTCCTCCCAGATGGAGGTCACCAGCACGTGGGAGCCGTCAATCTCGAACAGCTGCGGGCATTCCCACATGGTGCCTGTCCATACCGGCTCTGTTTCGGTGCCGGCCCTCTGCGCGGCAATGCCGTCCAGGGTCCACTGCTGCAGGTCAGGGGAGCTGTACGAAACCGCCGCCGCCGTTCCGCCCTCCAGCCCGGCGCCCACGAACATCCGCCACTGCCCGCCGTCGCGGAAGACGAACGGGTCCCGGTAGGCCACCACGCCAAGGTCCGGGGCGGTCATCAGTTTCGGGCCCTTGGTCCACGAGTTCCAGGAAGCGTCATCGGCGGTGGCCGTCCTGACGGTCCCGATGCCGAGGTCCGGTTCGGTGACCGAGGTGTAGAACATGGTGGCCTCACCATCGGTGCCGGTGACGATGGAACCCGACCAGACGCCGTCGTCCCCCTCCCCGGGTGCCACCGCGACGCCCTGCTCCGTCCAGGCGATCATGTCCGGGGACGTGGCATGGCCCCAGTGGCAGGTGGAGGCCCACGTGGTGCGGCCAGGGACGTACTGGTAGAAGAGGTGGTACTGGCCGTCCTTCCAGGTGACGCCCAGGGGATCGTTGATCCATCCCTCAGCGGCGGTGAAGTGGAAGGCGGGGCGGGGTTCCTGCGCGTTCATGCTGATCCTTCTGTGCTTGGTTGGGGGAAGGGGTTCATTGGGCCAGGACGCTGTTGGCGGCCAGGAACCGTTGCCGGATCTCCCGAGCCTGCTCGGCGTTGGCCTGTTCCCACTGGTCGATTTCCGCCTTGCGTTCGTTCCGGACGGCGTCCCGGGCTTCGGTGAACTGCTTCATCCGTTCGGCGGAGGCGTCGCGGGCGGCCTGCTGGGCCGGCGTCAGCTCCGGCAGGGGGCGCTCCTCCACCTGGTCGCGGGGCCGCAGCGGCAGGCGGTCCTCCACGGCGTCGATCTCCAGCACGGGGGAGGGCAGGGTCTGGTACCAGTAGGCGGTGGAGGACCAGTCATCGGAGAGGTGGTTGGCGTGGCCGTGCTCGAACGTGACCTTGATGCGCTTCTGGAACCTGATGGGATCGGTCATGTGGAAGCGGTAGCTGTGGTGGAAGCCCGGGACGTTTTCCTCGTGGACCATGGTGCCGTTCATCAGGAAAGCGTTGTGCTGCATGCCCCAGGCGTGGCCGAAGTAGTCCTCCATACCGGTGCCGTGAAGGCTGGGCGGCCAGGTGTCGTCGTCGATGAAGATCATGTCGTCGCCTTCGCCCCACCAGGAGCCCTGGAAGTGGCGGACGGCCAGGTTGCAGCCCACGTAGTGGCCCTGGCCCTCGGTCTCCAGGACGACGTAGTTGTCCTCGCCGGAGAGGTTGGGGATGGCCACCTCGATGCTGTTGGTCTGCAGGTCCGGGCCCCAGCCGGCGTTGGGCTTCTGCCGGCGCCAGTGGGCGTGGAAGTACGCGGTGTCCTCCGCCAGGGGCTCGGTGTAGAGCTCGTAGTCGATGTAGAAGTACTGCAGGTAGGGGATGTCGTTCTGGTTTTCGACGGTGATGCGGGCCCGGGAGTTGAAAGGCATCTCGAAGTAGCTGTTGAACGCCGCGCTGCCGCCGAAGGTGTTCAGTTCCCCCTCCTTGGCGGAGACGGAGAGCGGCAGCGAATCGTAGGAGCCGGACAGGGAGTTCAGCAGGCCGAAGAAGTCACCCAGGGGCGCGATCACGCTGGGGGTTTCCTGATCGTCCCAGTACATCCGGACGACGATCTTGCGGTAGTAGTCCGGGTCCACCACTTCCCAGCTGACACCCAGGGCATTGTGGATTTCGAGCATGGGCACGCCCACCAGTTCGGGGGAGATCTGGCCGGGGCCCGGCTGGATCCGGCAGGACTGCGTCATCCAGATGTGCGTGATGGAGCCCGGGCCCTCGATGTCCGCCAGGACGCGTTCCTCGCCGGGCATCACGATCCAGTTGTCGCGGTTCCGGCCGGTCTGGTCCCAGCTGGAGGCACGGGCTGTGCGGGCGGTGGAGAGCTTGGTCAGGCTCGAGAGCAGGCCTGAGCGGGGCGATGAAGACATAAGTGTTTGTACCTTTCGGGAAAGTTGTTCAGCCCTTGACGGCTGACTGGGTGAGGCTGGCGATGATCCACCGCTGGGCCACGAGGAAGACGATGAGGGCCGGGGCGATGGCGATGGTGGTGGCTGCCATCACCTGGGCCACGTTGCCGGCGCCGTACGGGCCGAGCATGAGGACCAGACCCAGCGGCAGGGTGGCGGTGTCCGTGCTGTTGAGGAAGATCGACGGCGCAAAGTAGGCGTTCCAGCTGCCCAGGAACGTGATCACTCCGAGGGTGCTCACGGCGTTCTTGGCCAGCGGCAGCGCGATCAGCCGGTAGGTCTGCCAGGCGGTGGCGCCGTCCATCCGGGCCGCGTCGATGATCTCCTGCGGCAGGCCCAGGAAGAACTGCCGCAGCAGGAACACGCCCAGGGCTCCGGTGATGCCGGGCAGGATCAGGCTGAGCGGGTTGTCCAGCAGGCCGAAGGTCCGCATCAGCAGGAACAGCGGGATGATGGTCACCTGCGCCGGCACCATCAGCGAGGACAGCAGGCCCACAAAGATGGAGTTTTTGCCCGGGAAGTCCAGCTTCGCGAACGCATAGCCGGCCATGGGTGCCGTGAGGATCATGCCGATGCTGACGGCGATGGCGATGACGGCGCTGTTGAACATGTTCTTGAGGATCGGCACGGGTCCGCTGACGGCGGCCGCGTAGTTGGACCAGTCCCACTCGGTGGGCAGCCACTGCGGCGGCAGGTCGTACGCCTGGCCGGCGTCCCGGAGCGAGGTGGTGAACATCCACAGGAACGGCGCGATCATCCCCACAGCGCCCAGGACCAGCAGCACCACCGAAATGGTCTTGCCGATGCCGGGGCGGGGCCGCCGCCGTCGTACGCCTTTTGCGGAACCGGCGCGTCCGGCACCTGGCCGGGACGGAAGGGCAGTGGCGTTACTCATTGGTGACCCATGACTTTCGAAGGCGGAACTGCAGCAGCGTCACCAGCATGATGATGACGAACAGGGTGACCGCGATGGCTGAGGCGTAGCCCATGTCGAACTTGTTGAAGGCAACTTCGGCGATATACATCACCACGCTGCGGCTGGCATCGCCCGGTCCGCCCCGGGTGAGGACGATGATCGATTCGTAGATCTGGAACGCGCCGATGATGGTGATGGTGATGTTGAAGAACGTCGCCTGGCTGATCATCGGCAGCACGATCCGGCGGAAGACCTGCCATTCGTTGGCGCCGTCCATCCTGGCGGCCTCCACCATGTCCTTGGGGACTTCCTGCAGGGCTGCCACATAGATCAGCATGGCGAACCCCACGTTCCGCCAGGTGTCCACGATGATCACCGACACCTTGGAGAACTCGGAGCTGTTGAGCCAGTCGATCCGGTCCCCTCCCAGCGCGGTGATGTAGTAGTTCAGGATGCCCGTGTCCTTCTGGAAAAGTGCCTGCCAGATGATGGACACGTACACCAGCGCCACCAGGTACGGGAAGAAGTACGCGGAGCGGAACACGTAGGTCAGGGCCCGGGGGAGCCGCTGGTTGATCAGCACCGCGAACAGCAGCGCGAACCCGTTGATCAGGACGACGGCGGCGCCCACGTAGAGCACTGTGTTGCCGTACGTCGTGGCCAGCCGCTCGTCCCGGAACATGCGGGCGTAGTTGTCGAGGCCGATGAACTTCGGGGCGGTGAGGATGTTGTACTTGGTGAGGCTCAGGTACAGGGCGGCAACCAGCGGGCCGAGGATGAAGACCAGGAAGCCGATCACCGTGGGGGCGGTGAAGAGGTAGCCGGTGAGGGCTTCCCGACGGCGGGCGGCGCTTCGGTGCCCGGGGCGCCCCCCGCGCCCCGAAAGGGGCGCGGACGGCAGCGCGGTTTTGGGGGCAGTCATGGTCACTGCTGCAACGCCTCCTCAACATCCTTCTGGGCCTTCTCCAGCGACGCGCCGATGTCCTGGCCGGACATGATCTCGTCCATGGCCCGCATGAACGCAGGATCCAGCACGTTGTAGACACCCGGGGCGGCTACCGGCTTGGCGTACGAGAGGGAGTTGTAGAACTCCTCGGCGTGCTCCGGGGAGGCCAGGAACTCCGGCGATGACGCGGCAGTCTTGGTCGACGGAACGGCGGCGCCGGCGTCGGCCCACTGCTTCTGTGTCTGCTGGTCGGTGAGCATCTTGATGAACTCCCAGGACAGCTCCTGGTTCTTGGAGGCCTTGGAGACGGCGAACGCGCCGGCGCCGAAAACCGTGGACTTGGTGGTTCCCTTCGGCCAGGGCAGGATGTCGTAGTCCTTGAAGCCGGCCTTAGCGAAGCCGCCGGTGACGAAGTGCCCGGCGCCGGTCATGGCCGCCTTGCCGGCGGGGAACAGCTGGTACGGGTCCGCCCCCTTCGGCTGCGGCGACACGCCCTGCTTGGTGGCCAGGTCCCGCACCCATTCCACGGTCTCCTTGACCTTCTCGTCCGTGAGCTGGGCCGTTTTCAGGTCCTCGCTCATCATGGAGGTGCCGTTGGAGTAGAGCCACGGCGTGATGCCGAAGGAGTAGTACGGCATGGCGAACCCGTACACCTTGTCCGCGCCGGAACCCGTGGTCAGCTTCTTGGAAATTTCCAGGAACTCATCCCAGGTCCAGTCGTCGCTGGGCCGCGCGATGCCGGCGGCCTCGAACATCTTGGTGTTGTAGAAGATCACCATAGTGTTGAAGGTGTTGGGCATCAGATAGGTAGAGCCGTCCTTGCTGAATCCTTCAAGCAGCTTGGGATCGATGTCCGCGCGAAGGGACTTGGCCTCGGGGTCGTTCTCGAGGAAGCCGTCCAGGGGCGTGAACAGGTCGTTGGCCAGGCCCAGTTCCACGCCCTCGGTGGCGATGTTGATGACGTCCGGAGCCTGCCCGGCGGCGGCCTGGGTGACCAGCTTGTTGACGTATTCCGTCCACGTGGTGATCGGGGTGAAGTTGTTGTTCACCGTGACGTTGGGGTACTTCTCCTTGAAGCGTTTGGCCACGCCGTCGTAGACAGCCTTGTCGCCGGGATCGCCCCAGTTGGAGACGGAGATGGTGGCCGTGATGTCCTTGGCCGGTGCAGTGTAGGGCCCGTCAGTGGCCGGGGCCGCCGTCTGGGTGGCGCTCCCGCAGCCGGTGAGGGCCAGCAGGGCCACGGCTGCCGCCGTGGCGATGGACGTGCGGAGGGTTTTTCTCATGTGATGCTCCTTTGCATGCGGCGCCCGGAGGGGGCGCTGATGGGATGCGATGGGTTTGAACAGCAGTTATTGGGTGACGCGGTTATTGGTGGAGCTGTCAGTGCGTGCTGCGGTCAGTCGGTGGAGCTGCGGAATTCGATCTCTGATTCGAGCCGAAGGATCCTGGCTGGGGCTGAGGGGTCCTGGAAGCGCCGCATCAGTAAACTGACAGCGCTCTCGCCCAGCCGGAAAGCCGGCTGGCGGACGGTGGTGACCTGCGGCTGGAAGAGATCCGAGTAGGTGAAGCCGTCGAACGTGGCGAAGGCCATGTTCCCGGGCACCCGCAACCCCGCGTGCTGCAGTGCCCTCAGGGCACCCGCCGCCAGCAGCGTGCTGCAGGCGAGGACCGCCGTCGGACGTTCACCGGCCTCAGCGGAAGCCCGGAGGACCGCCTGGACGCGGTCAAAAGTCTGGGCCGCGGTGACCGTGCCTTCGCACAGCAGGCCGGCCGGCACGTCCAGGCCCCGCTTGAGCATGGCGGCGCGGAACCCGTCATGGCGCTCGCGGAGCGACGAGACCCGCAGGTCGCCGGAAACCAGCATGATCCGTTCATGCCCGCGGTCCGTGAGGTGGTCAACCAGGGCTGCCATGGCCGACTGGTTGTTGACGCCCACCTGGTCCACGTCCAGGTCCGCGAGGCGGTCCAGCAGGACCAGGGGCTTCTTCTCCTCGCGGATCCGCTCGAGCAGCAAGGGGCTTGAGCCGGCTGCCCGGGCAAGGATCAGGCCGTCCACGCGGCGGTCCAGGAGTGCCTCCACGGCTGCGCGCTCCCGGGCGGGATCTTCCGCCGAGTTGGCCAGCAGCAGGGACAGGCCGTGCTGTGCGGCGGCTTCCTCCACCCCGTGCACCATGTCCGCGAAGGCCGGCTCCCCGGCATCCGAGACCACGAGGCCGATGGAGTCAGTCCTGGCACGACGCATGGAGCGGGCCAGCACGTCCCGCCGGTAACCGGTGGCCTTCACAGCGCTGATGACGCGCTCCTTGGTTTCCGGTTCCACGTGCCGGGTGTCGTTGAGGACGTGCGACACAGTGGACGTCGAAACGCCGGCAAGTGAGGCGACATCTACGATGGTGGCCACTGCGACTCCTTCTAGCGAAACGATTGCGCGAACGTTTCGATAGTAGAGACAAACGTTTCGGTGTGCAATGGGTCACACTGAAAATTGTTGAGGTTTCGTCCTCGGCAGCCGGTCCGCAGCGGCTGGACAAGCGCGAACGTACAGTTGAGGCCCCTACGCGCGAGGGGCCTCAACTGTACGTTCGCGCCGGAGGGGTGGGGCGGCTACACCCGGTGTAACCTACAGGCAGACCAATCAGCCTGAGGGGGCAGCGCATGACCAGTCATTACACTTTTCCTTCCGTGCAGCAGCAGTGGCCCGGCGCTCAGCCGCCGTATCGCCTGACGGCGACCTGGAAACTGATCATCGCTTCCGCCGCCGTCTTCGGCGTGGGCACGTGTGTTGCCCTGGGCTTCCTCTGGGCGGCCATGTTCGTGACACAGCCTGGCAGCCTTGAGGTGCTGGACCGGGCACCGGTCGATCAGGACATGCCGGTCAGTGACTACGCATCCCTGGAGGACGCGCGGATGGAAGGTGCCCGCTTCCTGGGCACGTACGGCAACAGCAACTATTACGCGGCTCCAAGCACCTACGACCGGAACAGCTTCTGCCTGATCACCGAAGCGGTCGCCGACGACGGCGTGTGGGAGGCAACCTGCAACAGACTGATCGACGGCAGGGACGTGGTGACGAGTATTTCCGACCTGGAAGGCAGGTGGGTAATCCTTGTTCCCGACCAGTTCGACCACGGGGAGCTGGAAGCTGAGGGCTGGGTTTCGGTGCATCAGAACCTTCTGGTGCAGCCGAGGATGCCTGCAGCCGAAGAGAGGACCTAGGAGGCAGGAGCTGCGCCGGTGGAGGCACTTCGGGACTTTGCTGGCCGCCAAAGAATCCTGAGCTTCTGGAGCGACTCTGGACTCCCGGGACGAACTCGGGGCGTCGCAGATTCGATGCCGAAAAGACTTCCGGCAGCGGGATGGCGGCCGCTGCTCCCACCTGTTCAGAGCAAAGGGGTATGCAGATGGAGGGTCAGTCGGTGCTGAAGGCATTCAATGAGTCAGGGCAAACGTGGGAGGACCCCTCCGAAGATCTGCTCTTCATGCTCGTGGAGGACATTGAACGAGGCGACGAAAAGTTCTTGCTAGTCGAGCGCTTGGCAGATGCGACACCGCAGACCTACATCCAGTCAGCACGCAACGATGACGGAACGTACGTCGTGGAGTACCGCGACGGCAGTCCCCGGGAACACTTCGGGACAAATGTTGACGGCATGCGATCCGCGCATGCCCTGATGGCAGCTTGGGCATTTAGTTGCCCAACTGGAGTCAATCCGCCACGTGGAGCCGGATCCATTTCGAAAGCTGAAGAGTAGGCTCTTCTGGATGGTTCTGCCGTTCTCGGCAAAGTATTGGCAAAATGCCAAAGGTACTTGGCCTTCCAGGACAGGGCGTAAGTTCGGGCAGGTCAGCTCGATTTTGCCTTCGTGAAAGCGACCTTCAAATCGGCGTCGGGATCGCCAATGTAGCGGACGACTTGCCGTCCTTTGGATTCTTCCTCAACGTTGAACGCCGTTCGGCCGACTCGCCCATGAATGGACACAACTACGTAGGCATGCTTCACTTCTGCGTCCCACTCTGTCGTCCATTCGCCCGAGAGAAAACTACTTCGTGCTACCAACGAACTTCCCCCTCCCAACAAACTCCTTGGCTACCGCCGTGAACAACTTAGAGAAATCAGTCAGACGGTCGTGCTTTCTGAAAGAGACCAGCCATGTCGATACTTTGCCGGGGTAATCAGCGAAATTCCAGCATGTCGTCAATCGCGGAGTGAAGCCATGCTGCGAAGTCGGGAAATCCTCTGTCTCCCCGAGATTCCCATCCTGGACTAGCGAAGTCATGCACAATCGCAACCGTGCCCGTTGCCAGATCCCAGCAAGCCACATCATCGTTGTCCTCACGCCTCGCGAATGGAACTAACCGCCGCTTAGGGTACCGCAGCTTCATCCCGTGATATCGCGTACGGAGCCTGTCTTCTCTCAACACAAACCATGGTTCGAGGTAAAAGATCTCCAAGTCGACAAAACGTACAAAGTCCGAGGGATACTCAAAACCGTGGGGCAACTCCTCTTTGGTAAGAAGCGTGGTGCTCATTAGTACTCCTTGGAAATTAGGGTGATTTAAGGTAGAACATCGCACCGGAAGCCAGATTTGATCCGAGGAGCTCAGGAGAAAAGTACCTGAAGCGTGCTGGAACCTGACCGTCCGATCGTTGATCATCTAGGGTGATGGCGACGCTGAAGTGTTCTCCCGAGGCCTGCTTGTTCCGCGCCGAGAAGAAACCAGCCGTTGCGAAGTATTCAAGGCCTGGTGGGGGCCTGAACGGCGTCCGGCCTCTGAAGTATGGCGCCATCGAACAAAGCCACTGGCCTTCGAAAAGCGGGGTACCAGTCTCTCCTCAATAGCTGAGCCGATCACGAGAAGCCGTCAGGCAAAAGTGCGAGCGGAATGCGAAGCGAGTCAACGAAGAAGTTTGGCTTACCACGGAAGAGTAACGAGAACACCACCACATCACCCTCAACGCTATAGCCGTGCGTAATAACCGTGATCTGCGAACCATCTCGAAGATCGATGTCCCAAAGCTGTGGTTCACTCACTAGCTCCAAGGCTTCACTAAGACGGTTATTCGCTGGTTCATCTGTTTTCATTCCAACCCAACATCCTTCGTCCCTGCTGTGAGCCACAACCATATCGAAGGACCGGAACGCCAAAGTCTGCTCGGATTCAGGGGATGCATGTCAGCGCTGGTCGAAAAGTGAGCCATTTCGCGGGCGGGCCGTCACAATGGCTCACTTTTCGACCGTCACCGACAGCTTAACTGGCGAGGCTGGTCAGGTAGGAAAACCTATGAATCCTTGGAGGGTGACCTGGTCCTCAACGCTGAGCACGACGGCCATATCCGGCTGTCTTTCACACTTTCCCAGGTATCAAAGCTCCAAGGATGGACCTTGACAGCTGAAGTGACCCTTGATCCAGGCGAAGAGCTGGCCGTGGTCGCACAGGAACTTGAGTTGATCCTCGCCAACTATTCGCGAGAGTAAGATCACTCCTTTCCAGGAGGAATGGAGCCGCCTCAATCGTCCGTCTCTTTTGAGGAACGTCTAAGGGACACTTTCTTGCGGCGTTTATTTAGTTCGTCGGCTCATGCGGGTAGTAGGTCCTGCGCCAGGCTTCGTCTGGTCTTATCGCGGTTGCTTGTACGGTGTGCCGAACGCTCTGCCGATCACTGGGCTGGCGAAATGTCGCTGCAGTTCCCGTATGATTTTCAGCGTCTCTGAGTCAGAGATCCCGGTGACGATTTCCCAGTCCAGGCCGGCGCCGACGGCATTGCTTATGAAAACTATCTCTGTCGCCAGCAGGGCACGCCCCCAGTCGATGTGTTTCATCGGGTGAGAGTCTTCGAGGGCCGCCCGGATGAGGTCTCCGTCGGTGAATAAGTCTGAGATGGAAGCGAACCCCATGGCTACTGCAAGCTCTTCAGTGCAGTATGCGGGACCGCCCCACTGAAGCAGACCCTGCCGAAGCACTTCCCGTTCGAGAGCTGTCAGATCATATTCCACAGGTTCATCTGGATCGAAGTCGAATGGACCCGCATCCTCAGGATGAGCCTCCCGCCATAAGTCGTCGCTGCGGACGCTAAACTGCACGCCGAAGTCGCGAGCGGCACGGAGCCGTTCCAGAACCTCAAGTGAGATGGTTGAATTTCGAGACACTGCCCGCTGGCAACGCGGATATTCTTCGATGATTTGTAGCCACGTTGCGGTATCTGCCCGCTCCCTCAGAAACCGTGAGCGTTCCATTGACGGGCTTGCATCGAACCACTTTGCATACTCACCTGCTGATTGAATCACATCCCCATGAGACCACGGCACGAGCGCAGTCATAAAGAATTGAGCTTGAAATCGCATGTCTTCGCGCCCGTAAGACGGTCCGTTATAGGAACCTTTACCGGACGGTGCGCTTACACCGAACCTTCCCCGAGCAAGCCACAAAGGGATTTGGCGCCAACCAGAGCATCGGGTTTGGACAGGCAGACAGGTCCTTGGCGCGGCTGAGGTCTACAACGTCTTGACCAAGCTCAACAGCAGGCGGCCGAAGCGTGCGCCGAAGCCGATTGGATGGCGGCGAGGAAGGTACTACTGTGGCTGGTGATCCTGCCCTAGCGCGTCAGACACCGGCAATGGCGCGCCGTCTCTGGAGAGGGAGGCAGCCCGTTCGAGCCGGGCCAGGACCCGTAAGACGATCGATCACCGTGCTCTTGGTGCCTGTTTGAGGTACCCCCTGCGGGACAGTCACGGCCCCGCAGGGGCTGAAATGTTGACCGCAGCGACAACTGGCGGCGTTTTCGCAGCGCTAACTGTCACCCTTAGTGACGCCGCAGCACGTGACCCGCTCCAGAGGACGCCCGGGTTTTGTTCTTCCGTTGAGATCTGGGTGTTCCGAACCGGGCATGAGATTGTTCCTTTATGACAGTTCAGGAAGCGCTCAAGGTTGCGCTGCGAGACGTGCTCGGTCCCTGCGCCCGGACCCACGGCTTCAAGGGCACAGCTCCGACCTGGCGGAAGTCGACGCCTTCAGGCGATTGGGCCGTCATGAATGTGCAGTCGTCGTCTTTTAGTTCGGCGGAACATCTGAAGTGCGTAATCAACCTGGCAGTCGCCCCCGAGCCTTCGCTTCGCTGGAGTCGGGTGAAGTTGGGCCCCGGAATGCCGAAGTCGGTCACCGAATCCCTTGGCCTCTATCGCGAGCGGCTTCATCCGGAGGGGACGGCACCGGGCCACGATGTCTGGTGGGAGATCACGGATGCTGCTTCCGCTACGTCCGCAGTCGCGGACATGGTTATCCAGCTGAACGTCGCGGGCTGGCCAGTTCTCGACCGGTTGCTGAGACCGGAGAGCATGCTCGAAGAGGTTCGAACCGGGAGCCTTGGAAATTGGAAGCGGTCGAGCGTCGGGGTCTTCTTCGCCCGAGCTGAAGCACTACTGCTGATGGATGGCGGCCCGAGCCCCGAGTTACACGAGCGCTTGCAGTCCGCGCTCGAAAACTGCATGCCACAGCAGAGGGAGAACGGCCTCGAATTTGATGCCTGGGTGCGGGAACAGGCAAATCACGCCGAATGAAGCCGCCTCCCGAAGGCCCCACCAGCGCTGGGGCTGCATCCAGGTCCCGACGCAGTAGCTAGTTCATTCGCGGGGCTGGGACTCGACGGACAAAGGCACGGCCTGACCGTACCCGGTCCTGCGTTACGAGGCAGGAGCTGCGCCGGTGGAGGCGCGGTATTCGATGGTGGGCGCCAGGCGGACCACCGAGTGTTCCGCTGACTTGTCCGCAATCCGCCTGGTCAGCAGCTCGGCCGCTGTAGCGCCTACCTGGAACGCGGGCTGACGGACCGTCGTGAGCTGGGGCTCGAACAGGTCGGCGTAGGCGAAGCCGTCGAAGGCCGCGAAGGCGATGTCCTCCGGCATCCGCAGGCCCCGCTTTTGGATCTGGCGGAGGGCCGCGGCGGCCAGTACGGTGCTGCACGCAATGACGGCTGTAGGCGGTTTGGCTGCCGACAGCGCTGCCGAGATCCCGGCGTCGGTCTTTTCAGGGTCCGCTGCGATGACCGCCAGCCGGTCCGCCTGCGGGATGCCCGCCGCCTTCATGGCTTCCTGGAAGGCCTCATGCCGTTCGTGAAGGGTGGCAACCCTGGTGTCCCCGGCGATCAGCAGAATCCGCTGGTGGCCCTGCGATACGAGGTGTTCCACCAATTCCGTGATGGGCCTGCGGTTCTCGACGCCCACCTGGTCAAACGGGTCATCCGACAGCCGGTCCATGAGCACCAGCGGGGTCTCCTGGTTGGCGAACTCCGCGAGGGCTTCAGGGCCGGAGCCGGCGGCGCGCGCCAGGATCAGCCCGTCCACGCGGCGCTCGAGGAGCGCCTGGACAGCCCGCGCCTCGCGTTGCGGGTCTTCAGCCGAATTGGCGAGCAGCAACGTGATGCCCTGGCGGGCGGCCGTTTCCTCCACGCCCCGGATCATCTCCGCGAAAGCCGGCTCACCGCCGTCGGAAACTATGAGGCCGATGCTGTCCGTCCTGGAGCGCCGCATTGCGCGGGCCAGTGCGTCCTGCCGGTAGGAGGTGTCCTCGATGGCCTTCAGGACACGCTGCCGCGTCTCGTCGTTCACGTGCCGGGTTCCGTTGAGGACGTGGGAAACGGTGGAGATGGACACGCCCGCAAGCTTGGCCACTTTTACCATCGTCGTCATCGTCGCCGCCCTCGGGGAATCGTTTACGCGAACGTTTCGCGTAGCCTCCGCCAGTTTACAGACGGGCGGAGGGGCGGGCGGCGCAATGCCCCGTCCTACGTGGCGATGGAGGTGCGGGCCGGGTCAGGCGGCGAGCAGGTGGCTCCGGGCGGTGTCGTTGTGCCGCGGCGGCAGGACGCTGAGGGTGCAGTGCGTCTGCTGTGGATCGATTTTGGCCGGGAGGTGGTGGGTCCGGGAGCAGTCCTGGAGCTGTTCCAGGGCTTCGGGATCAACGTGGGCTTTGGTGATGTCCAGCTCCAGGTCCAGGCCTTCCTTCAGGGCGTTGGCGCGTTTCACCACGACGTAGAGGGCCTGGATGCTGTGTACGGTGACATGACCCTGCGCGAGGACCTGGGCGCGGGCGTGGTCGAGGTCCACGCGGACAAGAATGTTGAGCTTATCGGTCAAGATGTGCTGCCTTCCCCTATGTGGCTGCGGCGCTGCAGCCTTTACCCTGGGCTCCTGCGACGCTGCAGTCGAACCCCGGGTGGCTGCGCCGTTGCAGCCTCATCAAGAGTAGGCACCTAATGTGACCTGCGCAACACTTCCGCCGACTTGTTACAAAGACGCCTCCACATTGCTGGCAAGGCCGCCGGCCAGTTCGGGTGCCGCCGCCATGGACCAGTGCTGGCTTTCCGGCTCGAAGCTGACCACCACGGATGCCACGGCGATCTTGGCCTCATCGATGGCAAGCAGCAGCGCGTCCTCCAGATGCCGGGCATACTCCAGCCGGTCGGACAAGGAGCCTTGAAGGTCACTGTCGTCGATAAGGACGTGGCCCTTGCCCTGCACGATAACCTTCAGCGCAAAGCCCTGCTCCTCATGCAGACTGCCGCGGGTTGATGCTATTTCAGTGACACTTTCCGCCCGGATCAGGCTGTTGCTGATGGTGCGGAGCCATACGTCCCCCATGAAACCCTCCCTATTGGTTTGCGGAGAACAGGTAGCAGTGTCCCCCAAGGCAAACGGTAGTCCTCAAAAGGCTTCTTGTGACCCCCCTATTTGCCTTGAATAGCGGCGGGTGGCCCAGCGCGGTGGAAGGTAATCCGGTAACTTTCAAAAAACGTTAGATAACATAGACAATATGAAATCTAACGTGCCGACGCTTGCGCCTTTGCTGCGGACGAACCTGCAGGGCGATGTTTTGGCTCTACTCCTTTTGAACCCGGATAGGGAATGGAGCATCACGGCACTTGCGGAGCGGCTCGGCACGAATCTCCCATCAGTCCTGCGCGAGGTCAACCGGCTGCTGGCTGGCGGCTTTTTGCGGGAACGCAAAGTCGGACGCAACCGCATGATCCTGGCCAGCGAGGAACACCCGCTTTTTCGCCCGTTGGTTCAGATGCTGGAATATTCTTATGGACCCTTGGTGGTCCTCCCAGAAGTCCTGAGGGGGATTTCGAAGATCGAACTGGCTTACATCTACGGTTCGTGGGCAGCCCGCCATGAGGGCATCGCTGGACCCGATCCTGCTGACATCGATGTGTTGGTGGTGGGAAGGCCGGACAGGCTTGCTCTGGCTGATGCCGCCGAGGTTGCCACCCGGCGACTAAACCGCGAAGTAAACATAAGAACTGTCGCGCGCGACTCGTGGCAGGATGACAACGAATACTTCATAAGGAGCATCAAAGAACGTCCGATGCTGGAACTCGATCTGGAACGGCGGCACGAAGAATGACCCCTCAATGGCCCTTCGGGGAGGCCTACGTGGAAAAGCTCATCAAAGATGGCGAACTGGATTCCGTCGCGCCGGATAGAAGCCTGGCTTTGAAGTACATCGAGCAAGCGGAGCAGCACCTGAAGGGCTCCGAAGCGGCTCATGAGGTTGACCCCACTGGCAGCTTCAACCTGGCCTATGACGCGGCCCGAAAGGCGATGACGGCGCTGCTCCTCACCCAAGGGTTAAGGCCGAAGGGCGATGGGGGGGCACCGGGTGGTGCAAGAAGCTGTGCTGCACCAAGTAGGAGAGGCGGGACAGGAGGTTTTTGGTCAGTTCCGCTGGATGCGCCAGTTGCGGAACGACAGCCAGTATCCCGCCGTCGGGAAGCCGGTTGCTGGTCCGGACGAAGCCACCGAAGCGCGGACTGCAGCGCAAGACATCATAGAGAAAGCCTCCCAACTCGTTAGGGTCTTGCCTCCGTTCCAAGATTGACAGCTGGTTCGGGCCGCGACTGAAATCTACGGCCGGTCCCGTAGCACGACTAATACTGTGGAAATGCGGCTTACTCTGCGGGAAATGCGCTGTCTGGGCGTTGCCGCGCGGGTGGATCATTAGCCATGGGAAAGCACAGCAGCCCCGGACCTGTAGATGGTGCGGACGTGAGCGGCGGGGCTCCGCCGGGTTCACTGGTCCTGCCGGACCAAATAGTGGTTTTCGTCCACGGCGCGGGCAAGGCGCTGAAGGGTGGGATGCTGCAGGAGTGGGACCAGCCCCGGGTGGCGAGCCTGCACCGCTCGGTCGACAGGGTGGGGAATCATGCGGAACCGCCGCTGGTAACTGCGAGTTCCGACGCCGGCGGGGACGCCTCAATAGGCGGGTTGCCGGCGCCGCTGGGACAGGCGCCGGATGTGACGGAGCGCCGGTCCGCCATGTGACGTGACGGGCAGGGGAGGACGGGCCCGAGTCATAGGATAAATCTGATGACTTCGCCCGATGATCCCCAGCCGTTCAGCCTCCGCAGCATCGCCGTCGCCGCATTTGGACCAACCCTGCTGTTCGGGATCGGCACCGGCGCGGTCATGCCCGTGGTGGCACTCTCCGCCCGTGACCTGGGCGCATCGGTGGCGGTTGCCGCGCTGATCGTGACCCTGATCGGGCTCGGATCCTGGTTCTTCAACCTGCCCGCGTCCCTGGTGACGCTCAAGTTCGGCGAACGCTGGTCCATCGTCGGCGCCGCAGCCGCCGCCGGCCTGGCCCTGGTGGCCGCCGCGCTGGCGCCCCAGCTGCCGGACGGCATCTGGCTGCTGGCCGCCGCGATGGTGGTGGTGGGCATGTCCTCCAGCGTGTTTGGCCTGGCCCGGCAGAAATACCTGACCGAGGCGGTGCCGCTCAACTACCGGGCCCGCGCGCTGTCCACCCTCGGCGGCGTGAACCGGATCGGCGTCTTCATCGGCCCGTTCGCCGGCGCCGCCGTCATCCAGTTCGCCGGCCTCAGCGGCGCGTACTGGGTGGGCGTGGTGGCCATGGTGGGGGCGGCGCTGCTGTCCGTCACCATCCCGGACCTCGAGGTTCCCGCACCCAAGCCAGGTGCCGACGTCGGGCCCCAGCCCACGCTGCGCAGTGTGGCCGTTTCGCACGCCGGGGTCTTCCTCAGCCTGGGTGTGGGCATCCTGCTCCTCAGCGCCCTGCGGTCCTCCCGCCAGGTGGTCATCCCGCTCTGGGCCGACCACCTGGGCATGGACGCCACCCAGGCCTCCCTGATCTACGGCATCTCCGGTGCCATCGACATGCTGGTGTTCTATCCCGCCGGCAAACTCATGGACCGACGCGGCCGGCAATGGGTGGCCATCCCGTCCACCGCGATCATGGGAACGGCCCTGCTGCTCATACCCCTGACCGGCGGATTCACCGGCCTGCTGCTGGCCGGCATGCTCATCGGATTCGGCAACGGCATCAGCTCCGGCCTGGTCATGACCCTCGGCGCCGACTTCTCGCCGGACCGCGGCCGCGGCCAGTTCCTGGGCCTGTGGCGGTTCATGGCCGACGCCGGGTCCACCGGCGGGCCCCTCCTCCTCTCCGGGGTGACCGCGCTGGCAACCCTGGGCGCGGGGGTCTCAGCCACCGGCGTCCTGGGGTTCGCGGCGGCGGCCGTGTTCGCCGTCGTCATTCCCCGCCTCAAGCACCGCCGCAACTACTAAGCCCGGCAGCGCACCCAAAGCGGCTATCCTCAACAGATGGGTGACGACGCCGGCGCAACGGGGCCGCTGCAAAAAGGGCTGTGGTGGGCGCAGGACTATGCCTATGCCACGGGCTGGCAAGTGCGCGGCCTCCTGTCCCGTATCCAGCCCGGATCCTTCCACCAGGGGCACCTCAGCCCCGTGGTGATCATCCCCGGCGTCTACGAAAACTGGCAGTTCATGCTGCCCGTCATCCACGTCATCCACGACGCCGGGCATCCGGTCCACGTGGTGACCATGCTGCAGCGCAACAAGCTGGACGTGCCCACCGCCGCACGCCTGGTGGCGCAGCACCTCGAGGAGGCAGGCCTCACCGACGCGTCCATCGTGGCGCACAGCAAAGGGGGCCTGATCGGCAAATACGTCATGCTGAACCTGGACCCCGGGCAGCGCGTGCGCCGCATGATCACCGTCTGCACGCCGTTCTCCGGATCGCGGTACGCCCGCTACATGCTGATCCCCAGCCTGCGGATCTTCTCGCCCCGGAACGCCCTGACCCGGCAGATGGCCCGCGAGGAGGCCATCAACAGCCGGATCAGCTCCATTTACGGTGTGTTCGACCCGCACATCCCCGAGGGCAGCGTCCTGCCGGGGGCCACCAACATCGAGCTGCCCTCCGCCGGGCACTTCCGGATCCTGGGGGAGCCGGAGACGGCACGGATTATTGTTGAGCAACTGCGGGGTTAAGCCTCTTTTGGCGGCGGGTCTGACGGCGGAGTGTGAGGTGGTGGGGGCCGGCGGTGTCTGGGGGCGAATGACCCGGTCTCAGAGGCCATCCCACCGCCGGCCCCTGTATATGCCCCGGCGTGGATCAACCGGGAAGTCCTGGACCTGACCGGAACGGAGGGCTTTTGGAGCTGCCGTGCTGCTGCCTGTAGCCCCCGGACCTGTCCTGATCATTCAAGCGCTGTTGCGCTTGTTACGCACGAGTAGCAAGTACTCGCTTTTTGCGTGCCGGGTACGCAGGGCGGGGCTGGGCTTTGGCGGTTGGCGGCCAGTTCGACCAACGACTGGATATATAAGTGCAGGTCAGGTGCCGGTTTAACCTTCAATTTCTTGAGCAAACATTGACTGATTCCCCCCATAAGTCCTGATCGAAGGCGTGCAATGTGGTGTTCAGCACCAAAACAAAGCACGCAAAAGTCTGAGGGGACACAACATCATGAAGAACACCACACTCATCAAGGGATCTGTAGCCATCGCACTGGGCGGCGCACTGCTGCTGGGCGGCGGCGGCACGCTGGCCAACTGGAACGCATCGGCCACGCAGACGCCGGGCACCATCGTTGCCGGCGACCTGAACGTCGTCAACGGCGCCGGTGTCTGGAAGGACCGGCTCGGCGTCGATATCACCGCCAAGATTGCCAACAACACTTACCACGTTGTTCCGGGCGACCTGCTTACGTTCACGCAGGACCTCAACGTCACGCTTGTCGGTGACAAGATGGCCGCAACGATCGCCACCTCCGGGATCACCGCGACCAACGGATTCACTGCCGCAAACAACGTGGTGGTTTCCGCTCCGGTCCTGACTGTCGGCGGCTCGGCCGTTTCCAACCCGCTGCACCCGACGGGAGCAACCCAGACGGTCACATCGACCATCACCTTCGAATTCAAGGCGGCCACCGCTGGCCGCGCCGACGTCAGCGCAACCTACAACTTCAACAATGTTGGTTTCACCCTGACCCAGGTCAACGCCTCGGGTGACGGCCTGTCCTAGTCTGAACTTGGCGGTTGGCTGACCGGCCAACCGTCAATCAGGACAACTTAGGATCAGGACCAGGAGGAACAATGCGGATCCCGCGGATGCTGCGAGCCGGTGCACTCATCGCAGCAGCTGTGGTCTTGGGACTGCTGGCGGTACAGGGCACCTACGCCCTGTGGAACGCCGGCACCTCGGTCACCCCGGGAACCGTAACCTCCGCATCGTTCGACGTCAGCCTCACTGCGAGCCCCTCCGGGCAGGCCACCAACATGAGCCTTCCCGGAGGGACGTCAGCGACCATCAACCTTGGTTCGGCCACAACACTCGCACCCGGAACGCCGGTGTACGCCAGCATTGTGGCCGGCAACAACTCCAACGCCGGCGGAACGTTCAGCACCACCATCACGGCGGGCCAGGCTACGGTCACCAACGTCGGCTTCGGCAGCCTGGCGCAGTACGTCACCGTGAGCGCAAAGTTCGCTTCCGCTGTTGCGGACTGCAGCACAGCGAGCGGGTACACGGCCCTGACATCAGCGGAACTGACCTCCGCGGCCGTCCCGAAAGCAACAAGCACCGTGCTCTGCTTCCAGGTCAGCCTCAGTACCTCCGCCTCCTTCCTCATGAAAGGCCAAGCCGTGAACATCAGCCTTCAGCTCACCGCCCGCCAGCTTTGCGGGGTGCCCAGTGGCTGCGCCTGAGACGATGACGGTTCGTGGACTTGAGGCGGGCGCCGTGGGGATTGCCGCCGTCGACCAGTCCGCCGAAGCGGCCACCGGCCGGCGGAGGTCCAGCGACGCCGCACCAAAGCGTCGTGGCGCACTGGTAGCCGCCGGCAAGGTCCTGAACCTCGTGGTTCTGATCGTCGCGGTCTTCGCAGCACTGGTCTTGATCGTGGTTCCCCGCGTCACCGGGTCCGAGGCCTACACCGTGCTGACCAACTCCATGGCCCCGAACTTCCCGCCGGGAACCTTCCTGGTGGTCAAGCCGGTGGACTTCGCCGAACTCAAGTACGGCGACGTGGTGAGCTTCCAGATGTTCTCCGGCCGGCCCGACGTCGAAACCCACCGGATTGTGGGCTTCGGGGCAACCCAGGAGGGGGAGAAGACCCTCATCACCAAGGGCGACAACAACGGCGTCAGCGACGCCGAGCCCGTCCGTGAGCTCCAGGTCAAAGGCAAGCTGTTCTACGCCGTCCCGTACGTGGGCTACGCGGCCAACGCACTCGGCAATGCCGATCGCAGCCTGTGGGTCACCCTCGGCGCTGCCGGCCTGATTGGCTACGGCGCGCTGCTGGTGGTCAAGGGCGTCCGGGGCCACGTGCAATCGAAGAAAGCCGCGCAGCCGAAGACCGACGGCGAGGCACCGGCGTGAAGTCCTTCGCACGTTTTCCAGGCGCCTCCCTTGCGGTGGGCGCCTTCGTGCTGACCGTTCTGCTGGGCGCCGGTGCGGTTTCCGCGTCCGCCCTCTGGCAGCAGTCGGCCACCGCCACCATGACGGTGACCGCCAATGGCGCCTGGCCCGGCCCGCCGCTCGGGTCGCTTGTCTGCACCAACGATGCGCCGGAAAAGGTCGCGACCATCAAGGTCACGGCCACGGCCGCGCCCGCAGCCATCACCTACGCGGCGGTGCAGGCCAACGGGACCCTGGGAACCAGCTATTCGGGGCCAACTATCCTTCTCCCGTCGGGCAATGCCAACATTGTCCTGACCGGCAGCCCCGCGGCGCAGACGTCCCAGATCCTCAAGGACAACCCCGCCGGCCCGTTGACGGTGCGCGTCACGGCCACGTACCTGGACTCCACCGCCACGTACCTGGACATCACGCTGAACAACAGCATCGCCAACGGCAAGATCGTCTGCCCGGTGGCGCCGGTCCTGGGCAGGGGCTAAGCGCTCAGGCCCGGGGAACCCGGCGACGGCGGCCCGTTGCGCCCGGTGACGAAACTGTGCCTTTTTGTTGCCTGCCGTGGCGCCCCGTAACGACCGATTCCGACACGGGACGTCGCCGTTGTTTACCCGGATACGTACGCCGAAACGCAATGTGCAGGCCGGTCCCGGGCATTTGTACGCTCTGAACTCATCACAGCCGCGCAACCGGTGTTGGCTGTTGGAGGCACAGGAGCATGGGTCATGTCGGATCTTCGTACGTCAATCGAGAGCGGAAGGCCGCAACGGAAGAAATGGCCGTGGCTGGCCGCCGGCGCCGCAGCAGTGGTGGCGCTGGGCATCACCTGGGGAGTGTCGGCGTCGGCAGTGCAGTCCACCACCGCCGCCGGTGACGGCACCCCCGTCCGGGGCGGCACGCTCGAGTTCGGCCTGCTGGACTACCAGCGCAGCCCCGACACCCAGTGGGGCACCAACTACGCCGAGTCGATCATCGGCAACAACGTCACGGACAAGCTGACCTGGCAGGACCCCAAAACCGGCGACATCACCCCGTGGCTGGCCAAGTCCTGGGAGACCAACGCCGAGCTCACCGAATTCACCTTCCACCTCCGCGACGACGTGACCTTCAGCGACGGCTCGCCGTTCAACGCCGCCGCCGTCAAGGCCAACTTCGACCAGTACGTCCGCGGCGACAAGGCCCTGAACATCTCGCCGAACGGCGCCACCCTGCTGCCCGGCTACATCGAAACCCTCACGCCTGACGAGTTCACCGCCGTCGTGCGCTTTGAAAAGCCCAGCGCCAGCTTCCTGCAGGCCTCCTCGTTCACCGCCAACGCGCAGCCGGGCTTCCTGTCCCTGGCCACCCTGGCCAAGAGCGCCGAGGAGCGCACCGACCCCAAGAACGTGATCGGCACCGGCCCGTTCGTGTACGAATCCTGGCAGCCGCAGGCCAAGACCGTCCTGGTCAAGCGCGCGGGCTACAACTGGTCCCCGCCGGCGATCAAGCACGACGGCGAGGCGTACCTGGACAAGATCGTCTTCAACACGATCCCCGAGGCCAGCGTCCGCACCGGCTCGCTGAAGTCCGGCACCATTGACGCCACCCTCGACGTCGGCACCACCGACGAGCAGCCGCTGAAGGACTCCGGGTTCGAGATCATCTCCCGGCAGGTCTCCGGCACGGCCATCTATTTCAACTTCAATGCCTCGATCTTCCCCACGAACGACATCGCCGTCCGCAAGGCCATCCAGCTCGGCTGGAACCGCGAGACGATCGAGAAGACCGTGCTCACGGACTCTTACTCGATCGCGACGTCGGTGCTCGCTTCCTCCGTGCAGGGCCACGTTGACTACAGCGGCTCAATCCTGAAGTTTGACCAGGCGGCCGCCGCAAAGCTCCTCGACGACGCCGGCTGGGTCACCGGCTCCGACGGCATCCGCGCCAAGGATGGCCAGCGCCTCACGGTCAAGCTGCTGGGCATCAACAACCTGGTGGTCAACAAGCCGGCCTACGAGTCGATCCAGCAGGACCTGAAGAAGATCGGCATCGACCTGCAGCTCACCGTGGTCCCCATCCCGGACTACGCCGCCAACGCCGCCAAGGCCCAGACCGAATGGAACGTGGTGGCCGCCAACCGGTCACGCAACGATCCCGGCGTCCTGAACCTGCAGTACAGCCCCAAGCTGGGCAACGGCGCCTACCTGACCAAGGACTTCGCCGGCTACGACGAGGTCATCACCAAGCTCGGCGCCCTCGAACTCACGCTCGACCCGGCCAAGCGCGCCCAGGCAGCCAAGGACGCCCAGGACCTGCTGCTGGACAAGTACGCGCTGGTGAACCCCGTGTACAACCCGTCCCAGGTGATCGCCCACGCCAAGTACATTGACGGCATCATCTTCGACGCCCAGTCCCGGAACCACTTCGTCAACACCTGGAAGTCCAAGTGACCAGCACGGGATCCCGGTCCGCCAGCCAGCTCCACATCAACGTGAACATCCTCAACGCCGGGGTGTTCGGGGGCTCCTGGCGGGTGCCGGAGAACGATCCGCTCTCCGCCTACACCCTGGAGCATGCGGTCGTATGGTTTTCTGAGACAGCTTGATGGGAGCTTCACTTCAGATGACCACGCCCAGAAGGAAATATGATGCCGCTTTCCGTGAGGAAGC
>NZ_JAVDWK010000008.1:0-226918 GCF_031457335.1 Arthrobacter sp. BE255
GAGTCATATCCGGTATTAGACCCAGTTTCCCAGGCTTATCCCAGAGTTAAGGGCAGGTTACTCACGTGTTACTCACCCGTTCGCCACTAATCCCCGGTGCAAGCACCGGATCATCGTTCGACTTGCATGTGTTAAGCACGCCGCCAGCGTTCATCCTGAGCCAGGATCAAACTCTCCGTTGAAGTAAAACAAAAACAGAAACAACACGCGCCCCCGGGAAAACGGGACACACGCACTGCAAAATTTGAAACCAGCTGTAAAAACCAAACCACACCACGGGGTGGCATAATCTGGCCAAAACAACCAATCAATAAAACAATTGGTATCAACAAACTTGGCACACTATTGAGTTCTCAAACAACAGACACATTCGAATACTTCCCGAAACAAATTCATTTTCAATGAATTATTTTGTTTCGCATTTCTTCGCTGCGATGTTTCTAGCTTATTTCATTCATATTCACTTTGCAAATCCGGGTTATTTACCCGATATTCACTCTGTGGAACGAATCCGCCCAACAAAAAGTGAAGCATTTCTTCATTTCCGTGCTGTGCACACGAAGAATTGCTTCTCTGGTGTTGGGGGTTTGTCACCACTCAGCGGCGGCGACTCAGAAAACAATACACGCTCCCCTCCGGCCGTGCAAATCTGCCAGAGAGGAGCGTGCAATGGGGTCCAGGCAGCCGTTACGGGACCAGGACTTCGACGGTTGCGAGGTTCTTTTTGCCACGCCGCAGAAGCAGGTACTGGCCGTGCAGCAGCTCGGATTCGGAGATCACGGCTTCCGGATCAGAAACCTTCTCGTTGTTCACATATGCTCCGCCTTCGCCGACGGTGCGCCGGGCGGCGGACTTGCTCTCAGACAGGCCCGACGCCACGAGCAGGTCGATAATCCCGAGGCCATCCACCTGGATGGTGGCGGAGGGAAGCTCCGACGTTGCGGCTTCGAGGGTCGGCTTGTCCAGCGCTGACAGATCACCATTGCCGAAGAGGGCGGCTGAGGCGGCGATGACTTTCTCCGTCGCTTCCACACCGTGCACCAGCGAAGTCACTTCAAACGCAAGCTTCCGCTGGCCTTCGCGTGCAAACGGACGCTCGGCCACGGCCGCCGCCAGCTGCTCGATCTCGGCCCGGTTCAGGAAGGTGAAAACCTTGAGCCGGTCCACAACATCGGCGTCGGCGGTGTTGAGCCAGAACTGGTAGAAGGCGTAGGGGCTGCACATGCCGGCGTCGAGCCAGATGGCGTTGCCTTCGCTCTTGCCGAATTTGGTTCCGTCCGAGTTGGTGATCAGGGGCGTCCCCAGGGCGTGGACGGTCTTGCCCTCGACCTTGCGGATGAGTTCGGTACCGCTGGTGAGGTTTCCCCACTGGTCCGAGCCGCCGGTCTGCAGCACGCAGCCGTGGTCGCGGAAAAGCTGGAGGTAGTCCATGCCTTGAAGGATCTGGTAGCTGAACTCCGTGTAGCTGATGCCCTCGTCGGAGCTGAGGCGGGAAGCCACGGCATCCTTGCGGAGCATGGTGCCGACGCGGTAGTGCTTTCCGATCTCGCGCAGGAAATCGATGGCGCTCAGCGGGGCGGTCCAGTCCAGGTTGTTGACCATGCGGGCAGCGTTCGCGCCGTCGAAGCTCAGGAAGCGGCGGACCTGCGCCTGAAGGTAGCCAACCCATTCCGAGACGGTGTCCTTGGTATTGAGTGTCCGCTCCGCCGTGGGGCGCGGGTCACCGATCAGGCCGGTGGAGCCGCCCACCAGTCCCAGCGGTTTGTGGCCTGCAAGCTGGAGCCGCCGCATCACCAGGAGCTGGACAAGGTTTCCCAGGTGCAGGCTCGGCGCGGTGGGATCGAACCCGCAGTAATACGTGACCGGCTCACCGGCGAGGAGCTTTTCCAGCTCCCCTTCATCGGTGGAGACGTGGACCAGGCCGCGCCACTTCAGCTCCTGCCAGATATTGGCGAAGGTGGGGTCGTTCTGCTGGGATTGAAGATCGTTGAGTTCTGACACGACTTCTAAGTTAGCAGGATTGGCGGCCACCGGCGCCGGATGAACCGGGCCGCTGGCCGCCACGCACCGCTGCCGGCCGGCCTAGCGTTCGATGCCGGCAGGCACGCCCTCTGCTGCGATCAGGCGGAGCCGCTGCGTGGGCCGGGTCATGGCGACGTAAAGATCCCCCACCCGACCGTGCTCGTGGTTGAGCATCATGGACGGCTCCAGCACCACAACGCCATCGAACTCAAGTCCCTTGGCCTCGCGGGGGCTGATGACCACGATGTCCTGCTCATAGCTTCCCGCCCCGGTTCCGATGCGGCGGCCATAGACGGCGCGCAGGGCTGAGGTGGCCTGCGGCAGGAGGTCGCCGTCTGCAATCACGGCCAGCAGGCCGCCGTCGAGCGCTTCCAGCTCCTCCGGAAGTGCCTCCACGAGGCGGCTGACGACACCGCCGGGCGCCACCTTGTCGATGATGGGCGACCAGCGGCCTTCGCGGACGGCTTTCGGCGCGGACACCACGAGGCCGGCGGCGTTGGCCATCCGGGCGGCGGCCTCCGCGATCTGCGACGGCGTCCGGTAGTTGACCGTCAGCTCTTCCAGCTGCCAGCGGTCCCCGAACAGCGGGCCCAGGGCACCCTGCCAGGAGTTCGCGCCGGCTACGGAGCTGGTCTGCGCAATGTCGCCCACGATCGTGAAGGACTTCAGCGGGCAGCGGCGGACCAGCAGGCGCCATTGCATCGGCGAAAGTTCCTGCGCTTCGTCGACCACGATGTGGCCGAATGCCCAGGTCCTGTCCGACGTGGCACGCTCGGCTGCGGTCAGCCGGGCCTCGCGTTCCTGGTTCTGGTCCACCAGTTCCTCGGCCGTCATCAGTGCGTCGACGCCGGCAGCTTCCATGTTCACGAGGGTCTGCTTGGCGTTCGCGAGGTCGCGTGCACGGTCGTGTTCCTGCTGTGCCAGTCCCCGGCCGGCGGCGGGGTCAAGTTCGCCGAGGAGCTCGGCCGCCTCGTCGAGGAGCGGGACGTCCGACTCGGTCCAGGGGGCGTCCACGGGACGGAGCAGCAGGGCACGCTCGGCAGGAGTGAGGTGCGGGGTGCACACTTCCAGGATCGCCGGCTTGCTGAAGAGCTCACTGATGAGCTTCTCCGGAGTCATGGGCATCCAGCACAGGTTCAGCGCGATCCGCACATCGCGGGCCGTACGGACGTCCTCGGCCAGATAGGAGCGGTCGGCATTGTTGCCAAGGCTCCCGGCTTCCACGAGCTCGGTCATCTGTTCGGTCAGCTCGCGCAGCAGGATCTTGACGAACGTCACGCGTGCCTCGTTGTGCGGCTTGCCGGTGGAGCGCGCGCGTTCCCGGGCGCGGCGGACCTGCCGGGGCGTAAGCTCCAGCTTCCGCCCGTCAACCTCCACGACACGGTTTTCGGCGAAGGTCCGCTGGCGGTTGGCCACGGCATTGGCCACAACGTCCGCCATGTCCAGGCGTCCCTTGATGGCAGCGACGTCCGCCTCGGGTTCGGCCACGGCGCTGATGCCGGGCATCAGCCGGCCGAGGCTGGCCATCACCACACCGGTTTCGCCGAGCGAGGGCAGCACGCGTTCGATGTATTTCATGAACGACGACGACGGGCCCACCAGGAGCACGCCGGCCGTCTTCAGGCGGTCGCGGTGGGTGTACAGCAGGTAGGCGGCGCGGTGCAGCGCAACGGCCGTCTTTCCGGTGCCCGGACCGCCCTGCACCACCACAGCTCCGGAGATGGAGGAGCGGATGATGCGGTCCTGCTCGGACTGGATGGTGCCCACGATGTCGGACATGCGGCCGGTCCGCTTGGAGTCCAGGGCAGCGAGCAGCGCACCTTCGCCCTGCAGTGACTGGTTGTCGGTAAGCATGTCGGCGTCCAGGACGTCGTCCTCGATTGCCTTGACTACCCGTCCCTGCAGGATCAGGTGCCGGCGGCGCCGCACACCCTGCCGGTCAAAGGCGGTGGCCTGGTAAAAGTGGCCGGCTTCGGGCGCGCGCCAGTCCACCATGAGCCGCTGCAGGTCCTCGGTGGTGAGGCCGATGCGGCCGATGTACTGGGCTTCCCCGGAATCCAGGTCCAGCCGGCCAAAGACCAGACGGTCATCGACGGCGTCCAGCTGGGCGAGGCGGTCCTCATAGAGCGCGGCGAAGGCGTCACGCTCGGAAACATTCTGCATGGTGCCTACGGCACCGGCGCGGCGGACCTGCGCCAGCTGCTTGCGCTTTTCGGCGCGCAATTCTTCCAGCCGCGCATACAGGCCAGCAACATAGTCCCGTTCGTGGGCCAAATCGGCGTCGAGCATTAAACGTTCCCCTATCGCAAAAGACAGACCGTCCATTCTACAACCATTTCGGTTAACGTGATTGAAACTTCGCCGGGCGCAGCTTTGCCGCCTTGTAGCGGGACACCGTGGGATCCCCAGGCAGCCAGAAGCGCCAGGGATAGTCGCGGGAGCCGCCGTCTCCGGAGACGCCCACCCGGGGTCCGGAACTGACGTCTGCTGCGGGGATTTCCGGCAGCTGCAGCTCGAAAGGTTCGCTCAGCACATCCCGTCCGCTATCAGCCGTTGTCAGGGCCAGGGCGGCGGCCAGCCGGGCCGGGCCGCTTGCCAGGTCACGCGGAGATTTCGACGTCGGCCGCCTCACCCCCGCCAGGTGGACACCTTCCACGACCTCACCGGCGCGCAGCAGGACAGCGGATGCCACGCCCGGCGGGCCGCAGACAATGTTGGCGCAGTAGTGCATGCCGTACGTGAAGTAGACGTACAGGTGGCCGGCCGGTCCAAACATGGGCGCGTTGCGCGCCGTCGGGCCGCGGAACGTGTGCGAGCCGGGATCCGGGTGCAGGGAATCGCCGGGCCCCATATACGCCTCCACTTCGGTGATCCGCACGGCCACCGTTCCCTCATGGCTGTTGTGGCTCAGGACGGACCCCAGCAGCTGCGGGGCGATCCGCCGCGCGTCGCCGGACAGCAGTTCACGCAGCTGGTCCGGGTCGGCCGGCGTCGGGCGGGCGGTCATGGTCCGACTCTACCCAAGCGTCCTGACCATCCACGGCCATGTCCGATTTCCGCTAGCAGGTGGTGTCCCGGGCTGGCAGGATAGGGGGCATGGATTTCTGGCAGCGCTACCGTGCGATCGATGCGCGCGACACCCGGTTCGACGGGCAGTTCTACACCGCTGTCCGGACCACCGGGATCTACTGCCGTCCGTCCTGCCCTGCCCGGACCCCCAAGGCGGCCAACGTCACGTTCTACGAAACGTCCGCCGCGGCGCACGATGCCGGCTACCGGGCCTGCAAACGATGCCTTCCCGAGGCGGTGCCGGGGACCCCGGCGTGGAACGTCCGGCAGGATCTCGCCGGCCGGGCGATGCGCCTCATCAACGACGGCGTCATCAACCGGGACGGCGTGGAGGGCCTGGCGGCGCGGCTCGGTTATTCGGCACGCCAGCTGAACCGGATCCTCAGCCACGAACTCGGCGCCGGACCGCTCTCCCTGGCCCGGGCCAGCCGTGCGCAGACCGCGCGCACGTTGCTGGTTTCCACCGCCATGAAGCTGGCGGACATCGCGTTCGCGTCCGGCTTCAGCAGCGTCCGGCAGTTCAACGAAACCATGGTGGAGGTGTTCGCCATGACGCCCACCGCCCTGCGCGCCACGGCGCGGCACCACAAGGCCGGAACGGCGGCCACCTCACTGACGCTGACCCTGCCCTACCGCGAACCGTTCGATCCCGGCATCTTTGCCTTCCTCGCCGTCAGGGCGATCCCGGGGATCGAGGTGGGGACACCGGCGTCGTACGCCCGGACGCTGCGGCTCCCACACGGTGATGCCCGGTTCAGCGTGAATTACGACGGCGGCGCGCCCGGACGGCCGCTGACCCTCACCATCGGCGCGGTGGACCTCCGGGACCTGCCGGCCCTGCTGAGCAGGGTGCGCCGGCTTTTCGACCTCGACGCCGATCCGGTGGCGATCGACGGCGCACTGGCCGGGGATCGCAGGCTTGCCGCCTCTGTGGCCAGTGCCCCAGGCATCCGGCTGCCGGGTGCGGTCGACCCGCAGGAACTTCTGGTCAGGGCCATGATCGGGCAGCAGGTCACGGTGGCTGCCGCCCGGACAGCGCTGACGCAGCTGTCCGCTGCCGGCACTGCGAGCCTGATGCCCGCCGAAGGGCTCGACAGGCTGTTTCCCACCGCGGCCGAGATCGCGGAGAAGGGATACACACTGCTGCGCGGTCCGCAGCGCCGGATCGACGCCGTCCGATCCGCGGCCTCTGCCCTGGCCGAAGGGCGGCTGGATTTCGGCTACGGCGACGACCTGCCACGGCTGGAGGCCAAACTGCTTCCCCTTCCCGGCGTGGGTCCCTGGACGGTGGGCTATGTGGCGATGCGCGTCCTGGGCGCGCCGGACGTGTTCCTGGCCAACGACGCCGCCGTGCGAAACGGGATCCGGGCCCTTGGCGTGACGCCCGGCCCCGATCCGCTGAGCCCCGATGTGCCCAGCCCCGATTTCCGTGAGGTCAGCCCGTGGCGGTCCTACGCCACCATGCACCTGTGGCGCGCCGCTGCGGCGCCGAGAGCCCCCAGACATGAACAAGCCATTCCAGAGAAAGCGATGCAATGAAAGCCCAGCTGTTAGTGATGTCCACCCCGGACGGCCCGTTCACCATCCTGGCGCAGGACGGTGTGGTCCTGGCCTCCGGCTGGACCGCCGGGTCCGGCGAGCTGACCGGGCAGATCCACCCTGAGCTCCGTCCGGATGAGGTTGAGCCCGTGTCTGATCTGGGTGCCATTTCCCGGGCAGTGGAGGCCTTCTACGCCGGAGACCCCGCGCCCGCCATGGCCATCCCCGTGCGGCAGAAGTCGGGTCCCTTCCGCTCCCACGCCTGGGATGTGCTGAGGACGGTCAGCCCCGGATCCCCGGTTACCTATACGGAGTACGCCGAGCTGTCCGGAAACCCGAAGGCGGTCCGGGCTGCGGCCAGCGCCTGCGCCTTCAACGCCGCAGCCCTGTTTGTGCCGTGCCACCGCGTGATCCGCACCGACGGCTCCCTGGGCGGGTTCCGCTGGGGCCTGGCCATTAAGGAGAGCCTGCTCGCACGTGAGGCAACGGAAAGCCTGCTGGCCCGCGAAGCCGGCTAGCGGCTACTTCGCTGCGGGCGTCCCGGACGGCCACGGCAGCAGTTCCGGGAGGTCCACGCCGTCTGCAGCGGCCGATGCCCGCAGGCTGCCGAGCGACGGTTCACGGCCGGCCAGCCAGGCTGCGATGTCGGTGATCATGCCGCTGATGACGGTGGACCGTCCGCCGGTGCCGACCGTCCTTGGCGGGAGCCCGAGCGGCTGAAGCACGAGCTTGTCCCCAGGCATCACCCGGGCGGCCAGGAAGTCGAAGAGGTGTTCACAGAATGGCCGGCTCCAGGTCTCCGGGCCATACCCGGTGCCAAGGTCGGCAGTGTGGATCACCAGTTCACGCCACAGCGCCAGCCCGCCGTCGAGGACCACTCCCCCGCGGTAGGCAATGGCTGCCTGCCAGCCCGAGCCGGATTCGAGCGCATCAAAGGCTTTCAGCGCCCGGTCCAGGCCGGCGTCCAGATCCGCGCGGTGGGCGTCAGCGCTGTGCCGTGCGGCCATCTCGATGGCCTTGTTGCGTCCGTCCTGGCCGCCGTCGTACAGCTCAACGGTTTCACCCCGGGCGGCGTATTCCAGCTGCCGGGCCATGGCGTTGGTGATCCCGGCCAGGTGCGCCAGGACGTGCCCGCGGGTCCAGCCGGGCAGGGCTGAGGGCGCTTTGACGTCCTCATCGGTGAATTTCGCGGCGGTTGAGGCAACGATGGCGGCGGCTTTGTGCAGTTCGGCGAGCACGTCAGCCGGTGCGGGGGCAGTCATGGCGCCCATCCTAGCTGAGCGGGATGCCGTCCGGTCCGTAGCGGTGCCGGACGTGCCGGCGGTCGTGGCGGGCCTGCCAGAACTCCAGTTCCGTGGGCCTGATGGCGTAAAGCTGCCAGTCTGGATTGTCGCTGCCGTCCGCGGCCGGGCGCGCCTGCCAGCCGGCCGCCGACGCCTCGGCAGACAGCTCAACCACCGGGCCGGCGACCCGGACCTGCCGGCCCTGCTGGGGCCAATAGAAGTTCAGGGCCGCACCCGGGTTGACGGACAGTTCCCGGCCTTTCCGGGATGTCCTGGACGTGGCGAAATGCCAGCCGTCGTCGTCGATGTTTTTCAGGATCAGCATCCTGGCGGATGGCTGCCCGTTTCCGTCCGCTGTGGCCAGGCTGCACGCATGCGGTTGAAGCACCCCGGCGGCGAGGGCCTCATCCAGCCACAGCTTGAACAGCGCCACCGGTTCGGCCGGGGCTGTGGCCGGGTCGAAGTCCGGCAGGTCGCCGGGAAAGTCGGGCAGGGCCCGGAGTTGGCTGCGGAAGGCATCGCTCATGGCGCAATGGTAGCGGGGAGTCCCGGCGGCAAAGGCACAACGCTCTCTCACTTAATGCAACAAAAACGGCAATGCTCTCTCACGTAATGCAACAAAAGCGGCAACGCTCTCTCACTTTCCTCAAGAAAGTGAGAGAGCATTGCCTGAAAACCCGCATTAAATGCGAGAGCGTCTGATGGTTAGGACGCGTACTCCCGCACGCCCGCAAGCTCAGCTTCCAGCGCTGCCAGCTGGCGTTCGACGGCGGCCGGGGCCGTTCCGCCCTGCGAGTTGCGGCTGTTCAGCGAACCCTCAGTGGACAGCACGGTGCGGACTTCCGGCGTCAGGTGCTCCGAGATGGCCGCGTACTCCTCATCCGTCAGGTCCCACAGCTCGACGTCGCGGCTTTCGGCCTGCTTGACCGCGGCGCCGGAGAGCTCGTGGGCCTCACGGAACGGAACGCCCTGGCGGACCAGCCATTCAGCGATGTCCGTAGCCAGCGCAAAGCCCTGCGGTGCCAGGGACTCCATCCGTTCGGTGTTGAACTTCAGCGTCGCGATCATTCCGGAGACAGCCGGGAGCAGCAGCTCCAGGGTGTCGGCGGCGTCGAAGACCGGTTCCTTGTCCTCCTGCAGGTCGCGGTTGTACGCGAGCGGCAGGCCCTTGAGCGTGGCCAGCAGCCCGGTCAGGTTGCCGATCAGGCGCCCTGCCTTGCCACGGGCCAGCTCGGCCACGTCCGGGTTCTTCTTCTGCGGCATGATCGAGGAGCCGGTGGAGTAGGAATCGTGCAGGGTCACAAAGGAGAACTCCTTGGTGGCCCACAGGATGACTTCCTCCGAAACACGGGACAGGTCCACGCCGATCATCGCCGTGACCCATGCAAACTCGGCGAAGACATCGCGGGAGGCGGTGCCGTCGATCGAGTTGTGCGTGGCGGAAAAGAAGCCCAGGTCGGCCGCGACGGCCTCCGGGTCCAGACCCAGGGAAGAGCCCGCCAAAGCACCGGAGCCGTATGGCGAAACCCCGGCGCGCTTGTCCCAGTCCGCCAGCCGCTGCACATCGCGCAGCAGCGCCCAGGCGTGGGCCAGCAGGTGGTGGCTGAGCAGGATGGGCTGGGCATGCTGCAGGTGGGTGCGGCCGGGCATGGCCACACCCTGGTGTGCCTTGGCCTGGCCCACCAGCGCCTCGATGGTTGCCAGCACGCCGCGTGCGATGATCCGGGCGTGGTCACGCAGGAACATGCGGCCCAGCGTGGCCACCTGGTCGTTGCGGGACCGGCCGGCGCGGAGCTTGCCGCCCAGCTGGGTGCCGGCGCGCTCGATCAGGCCGCGTTCCAGTGACCCGTGCACGTCCTCATCGGAGTCCGCCGGCAGGTACGCGCCGGAGGCGACGTCGTCATCCAGCCGGCTCAGGGCGTCCAGCATGCCTTCGAGTTCGGCGTCGTCCAGCAGCCCGGCCTTGTGCAGCACGCGGGCGTGCGCCTTGGATCCGGCGATGTCGTAGCGGGCCAGCCGCCAGTCAAAGTGCGTGGACTTGCTCAGCGCCGCGAGGGCATCCGCGGGGCCGCCGGCGAACCGGCCGCCCCACAGGGCACCCGTGTTCGTCGAGCCGGTGGTCGAACCTGTCGAAACCGGGGTCTGCTCAGCCAACGGTTTACTTTCCTGCGACGCGAATATCGCGGCCGGAGGCAACCTTGGCGGACATGCCCCACAGCTCGATGAAGCCGCGCGCCATCGACTGGTCGAACGTGTCGCCGGTGTCGTACGTGGCGAGGTCGAAGTCGTAGAGCGAGGTCTCGGAGCGGCGGCCGTTGACGATCGCCTGGCCGCCGTGCAGCACCATGCGGATGTCGCCGGAAACGTACTTCTGGGTGTCTTCGATGAACGCGTCCAGGGAGCGCTTGAGCGGGGAGAACCACTGGCCGTCGTAAACCAGTTCGGCCCAGCGCTGGCCAACGGTGGCCTTGAAGCGGGCCTGCTCGCGCTCGATGGTGATGTCCTCGAGGTGCTTGTGCGCCGTAATGAGTGCCATCGCGCCGGGGGCTTCGTAGATTTCGCGGGACTTGATGCCCACGAGGCGGTCCTCGACGACGTCGATCCGGCCGACGCCCTGGGCGCCTGCGCGGCGGTTGAGTTCCTTGATGGCCTGCAGCGGGGTGACCTTGACGCCGTCGATCGCTACCGGCACGCCGGCTTCGAAGGAGATGGTGACTTCATCCGGGGCCGGCGGGAACTCCGGGGTGGCGGTGTAGTCGTAGATGTCCTTGGTGGGGGCGTTCCAGATGTCCTCGAGGTAGCCGGTTTCGACGGCGCGTCCCCAGACGTTCTGGTCGATCGAGTACGGGTTCTTCTTGGTGGTCTCGATCGGCAGTCCCTTTTCCTCGGCGAAGGCGATGGCCTTGTCGCGGGTCAGGGCGAGGTCGCGGACCGGGGCGATGCACTTCAGGTCCGGGCCGAGGGTCTGGATGCCCACTTCGAAACGGACCTGGTCGTTGCCCTTGCCGGTGCAGCCGTGCGCAACGGTGGTGGCGCCGAACTCGCGGGCGGCCTT
Organism: Arthrobacter sp. BE255; assembly: GCF_031457335.1. Lineage (NCBI taxonomy): Bacteria > Bacillati > Actinomycetota > Actinomycetes > Micrococcales > Micrococcaceae > Arthrobacter > Arthrobacter sp. BE255. The sequence continues at coordinate 10,969 of NZ_JAVDWK010000008.1, forward strand.
GACCAGGTGCTTGACGATCACCGGGCGGGAGATGGCGGAAACCAGCGGGTAGTGGCCCTGGTAGAGGGCGTTGGCCTTCAGCGTGGGCATGCAGTACTCGTCGGCGAACTCGTCGGACGCGTCGGCCACGTAGGCTTCGACGGCGCCGCAGCCGAGGGCGCGCTGGCGGATGGTCTCCAGCGACTCGCCGCCCTGTCCGACGTCGACCGCCACGGCGATGACCTCGGCGCCGGTGGCTTCACCGATCCAGCCGATGGCTACGGAAGTATCCAGGCCACCGGAGTAGGCCAGAACAATACGCTCAGTCACGAAAATGCTCCTCTGTGTTGGGGGTTGCGTTGTTTAAGAATTGGTTACGGAAAGCCTGTCACACCTTGGGAAATGGTGTTACTGGCTGCCGCCGGCTTCCTCTGCCAGCTGCAGGAACCGCACGGCGAGGTCCTGCCCGCCCTGGGGGTCGCGGGAGACCAGCAGCACGGTGTCGTCACCGGCGATGGTTCCCAGGATGGACGGCATGACCGAGTGGTCGATGGCCAGGGCCAGGAAGTTGGCTGCGCCCGGCGGGGTCCGGAGCACGGCGATGTTGGCCGAGGCCTCCGCCGTGACCAGCAGCTCGCTGCACAGCCTGGCAAGGCGGGCATCCAGGATTTCCTGGCTGACGCCGCTCTTGGCGGCGCGTTCGCCGCCTTCGCCGGGAACGGCGTAGACCAGGACGCCTTCCTTCCCGCGGACCCGGACGGCGCCGAGTTCCACGAGGTCCCTGGACAGTGTGGCCTGGGTGACCTGGACGCCGTCGTCGGCCAGCAACGCTGCGAGCTCCGCCTGGGAGCGCACCGATTCACCCGTCAGGATGGCGGTGATGCGCGCCTGGCGGGCCGTTTTGGTGGCCGGGCTGGAGCCCGGCACCGACGGGTTGGTGGACACTAGAACGTGCTCTCCCCGGTGCCTTCAACGGGGGAAAGACCGTCGACGAAGGCGAGTCCGGACCGGTGCATGAGCCAGGCCATCAGTGCTTTCTGGGCGTGCAGCCGGTTTTCGGCCTCGTCCCAGACGATGGACTGCGGGCCGTCGATGACACCCGCGGAGATCTCATAGCCGCGGTACGCGGGCAGGCAATGAAGCACGACGGCGTCGTCCGCCGCGTGTGCCATGGCCGCCTCATCGACGGAGTACTCCCGGAACAGCTGCATCCGGGCTTCCTTTTCGGCTTCCTGGCCCATGGAGACCCACGTGTCCGTGGCGACGACGTCGGCGCCTTGGAGGGCTTCCGCGGCGTCGGTGGTGATCAGCACGGATCCGCCGGTCTGGGCGGCGCGTTCCTCGGCCGCGGCAACGATCTCCGCGGCCGGGAGGTAGCCTTCCGGGCCGGCGATGCGGACGTGCATCCCGGCGGTGACCCCGGCCAGCAGGTAGGAATTGGCCATGTTGTTGGCGGCATCGCCAAGGTAGGCCATGGTGAGGCCTGCCAGGTCGCCCTTGTGCTCCTTGACCGCGAGCAGGTCAGCGAGGAGCTGGCAGGGGTGGTAGTCGTCGCACAGGGCGTTGATCACCGGCACCTTGGAGTTCTCGGCCATGGCCACCAGGCCCGAGTGCGCGCCGGTCCGCCACACAATGGTGGAGACCATGCGTTCGAGGACCTTGGCGGTGTCCTCGACCGATTCCTTGTGGCCGATCTGGGCCTCGCCGGGGTTGATGATCAGGGCGTTGCCGCCCATGTCCGCGATGCCGGTGGCGAAGGAAACCCGGGTACGGGTTGAGGTCTTGTCGAAGATCACGGCTACGGTTTTGCGGCCATTGCCGTCCGCGGCGAAGGGCTGCACGCTGTAGGGCGCGGCCTTCATGCGGACCGCCAGGTCCAGGACTTCGGCCTGCTCAGCGGGGCTGAGGTCCGTGTCCTTGAGGAAGTGGCGGGTGCTGCTGGCCGTGCCGGCGGAAGAAACTACAGGGGTCACTGCGCGTCCTTAGCTGTCTGGAGGATTGCCGGGAGTGCGGCAAGGAAGGCGCCGGCCTGGTCCGTGGTGAGGACCAGCGGCGGGGCGAGCCGGATGGTGCGCGGCCCGGGGCTGTTGATGATGAAGCCGGCATCGAGTCCGGCGGTCACGACGGCAGCGGCCACGTCGGCGTCCAGGTCGAACCCGATCAGCAGCCCTTCGCCGCGTACTTCGGTGACGCCGTCGACGGCGGCGAGCCCGGTCCGGAGGTAATCCCCCACAGCCGCGACGTTTTCCAGTACCCGCTGGCTTTCGATCGCGTGCAGCGTAGCCAAGGCGGCCGCCGTCGCCACCGGATTGCCGCCGAAGGTGGTGCCATGCTGGCCGGCGCCCAGCAGCGACGAGACCTGCCCGCCGAACGTGAGCAGCGCGCCGATGGGGAACCCGCCGCCCAGGCCCTTGGCCAGGGTGACGGCGTCAGGGACAATCCCGGCGTCCGCGCTGGCGAGCCATTTGCCGGTGCGGCCGATGCCGGTCTGGACCTCGTCCAGGATCAGCAGGGCGCCGGCTTTGGTGGTCGCCTCGCGGGCTGCCCGCAGGTAGCCGGCGGGCAGGGGCCGGACCCCGGCTTCGCCCTGGATGGGCTCCAGGAACACGGCGGCCACGGTTTCGTCGATGGCAGCTTCCAGGGCGGCCACATCGCCGAACGGGATGTGCACCACGCCGCCGGGGAGCGGCTCGAACGGAGCACGGTAGGCTTCCTTGGCGGTCAGGGCCAGGGCACCCATGGTGCGTCCGTGGAAGGCACCTTCCAGGGCGATGATCCTGGTGCGGGGTGCGCCGTCCGGGCCTGTTGCGTTGCGCCGCGCCAGCTTGAAGGCGGCCTCGTTGGCTTCCGTGCCCGAGTTGGTGAAGAACACTTTCGAGCCGGCCGGGGCGTGCGTCAGGGCCAGCAGCTTTTCGGCAAGCGCGATCTGCGTGGGGCTGGTGAAGAAGTTGGAGACGTGCCCCAGCGTGGCCAGCTGGCTTGAAATCACGGAGGTCACGAACGGGTGGGCATGGCCCAGTGCGTTGACGGCGATGCCGCCGAGCAGGTCAAGGTACTCCTTGCCGTCGGCGTCCCAGACCAGGCAGCCGGCACCGCGGACCAGGACGCGCTGCGGGGTGCCGAAGACGCCCATGAGCGATGAGGAGTAGCGGGCGAGCCAGTCGGCGCCGCTGCTTTGGGAAACGAGGGTGGTCGCGGCGTCCGGAGCAGCGATCGGAGCTGCACTTTCAGAGGCCGAGCCGGCGATGGGGGCCCGGGTGTGGTCGGGCACCGCGAAGCGGGCGGGGCCCCCATCGCCGGTCGGGCTCAAGCCAACAGATTCGTTCATGATTCAGTCGTTTCTTCGTCGGGGACGACCTGCGTGCCGATGCCCGCCGTCGTGAAGGTTTCCAGGAGCATGGAGTGCGGCAGCCTGCCGTCCACGATGTGGGCGCGTTCCACTCCGCCGTCGATGGCTTTGAGGCAGGCCTCCATCTTGGGGATCATGCCCGATTCCAGTGAGGGCAGGAGCTGCCGCAGCTCCGAGGCCGTGAGCGAGGAGATGAGGGAGGACCTGTCCGGCCAGTTGGCGTAGAGGCCTTCGACGTCGGTGAGGATCACCAGTTTGGATGCCCCCAGCGCCTCAGCGAGTGCGGCCGCGGCCGTGTCCGCGTTGACGTTGAGGACCTGGCCGGTGGTCTGGACCTCTCCGGCTGCAGTCTCGACGCCGCCGGAGGCGATTTCCGGGGCAACGGTGGAGATGACCGGGATCCGGCCGGCAGCGAGAATGTCCAGGATGCCCTCCGGGTTCACGCCCACGACCTCGCCCACCAGGCCCAGGTCCACTTCCTCGCCGTCAATGACGGTTCCGGTGCGGACGGCACGGAGCAGGCCGCCGTCTTCCCCGGACATCCCCACCGCGTACGGCCCGTGGGAGTTGATCAGGCCCACGAGTTCGCGGCCCACCTGGCCGGTGAGGACCATCCGGACCACGTCCATCGCTTCGGGCGTGGTGACGCGGAGGCCGCCTTTGAACTCGGACTCGATGCCCAGCCGCGCCAGCATGGAGTTGATCTGCGGACCGCCACCGTGGACCACCACGGGGTGGATGCCCACGTGATGCAGGAACACCACGTCCTCTGCGAAGGCACGGCGCAGTTCCTCGTTGACCATGGCGTTGCCGCCGTATTTGATCACCATGGTGGTGCCGGCGAAACGCTGGATCCAGGGCAGCGCCTCGATCAGTGTGCCGGCCTTGCTTTGCGCATCAGTCATGGACGTGGTTTCGCGGGTCTGGGTGTTCATGCTTGCTCCAGGGTGGCTGGTTGAGTAGCTCGGGGATCAGCTCGAGTAGGCGCTGTTCTCGTGCACGTAATCGTGCGTGAGGTCATTGGTCCAGACGGTGGCCTCGGCGTCGCCGGACTGCAGGTCAATCTCGACGTGGACTTCGCGGGGTTCCAGATCCACCAGGTTCCGGTCGTCGCCGATGCTGCCGTTGCGGCAGATCTGGATGCCGTTGATCGCGACGTTGAGCTGGTCCGGCTCAAAGGCGGCATCCGTGGTTCCCACTGCGGAGAGGACACGGCCCCAGTTGGGGTCCTTGCCGAAAATGGCGGCCTTGAACAGGTTGGACCGGGCCACGGAGCGGCTGACGGTTTCGGCGTCCCGCTCGCTGGCCGCGTTGAACGTGCGGATGGCGATGTCGTGGCTCGCGCCCTCGGCGTCACCGATCAGCTTGCGTGCCAGTTCGGCGCACACCTGGGTCAGCCCGGCACCGAAGGCCTCGGCGGACGGGACGGCGCCGGAAGCGCCGGAAGCCAGCAGCACCACGGTGTCGTTGGTGGACATGCAGCCGTCGGAGTCCGCGCGGTCGAAGGTTACCCGCGTGGCGTCGCGGAGTACGACGTCGAGCATTTCCGCCTCGACGTCGGCGTCAGTGGTGAGGACCACGAGCATGGTTGCCAGGCCGGGTGCCAGCATGCCGGCACCCTTGGCGATGCCGCCGATGGTGAACTCCTGGCCGTCGGCATCGGTGCCGATGAACAGTGCTGCCTTGGGGACCGAGTCGGTGGTCATGATGGCATTGGCCGCCTCAGGGCCGCCGTCGGTGCTGAGCGCCGCCGATGCAGCCTCGACGCCCGGGAGGATCTTGTCCATGGGCAGCTGCTCGCCGATCAGGCCGGTGGAGCAGACAAAAACATCCGTCGCGGAGATGCCCAGGACAGCGGCCACTTTTTCGGCAGTGCTGTGCGTGTTTTGGAATCCCTGGGGCCCGGTGCAGGCGTTGGCTCCGCCCGAGTTGAGGACGACGGCGTCCACCCGGCCGTCCGAGACCACCTGGCGGGACCAATGGACCGGGGCCGCGGCCACGCGGTTGCTGGTGAAGACGGCGGCGGCTGCCTTGGACGGTCCATCGTTGACTACCAGGGCGAGGTCCGGCTTGCCGGACGCCTTCAGGCCGGCGGTGACGCCGGCGGCCCGGAATCCCTTGGGGGCGGTAACGGTCACGGTGCAACTCCCTGCAGGTTAAGGCCGGCGGTCTCCGCCAGGCCAAGGGCAATGTTCATGGACTGCACGGCGCCGCCGGCGGTTCCCTTGGTGAGGTTATCAATGACACAGGTCACGATCACGCGGCCGGCGTGCGCGTCATAGGCAAGCTGCATGGCCGCGTGGTTGGAGCCCTGGACCGACTTGGTGGCCGGCCACTGCCCTTCCGGCAGCAGGTGCACAAACGGCTCGTCGTCGTAGGCCTCAGCCCACGCCTGACGGAGGTCGGCGGCGGTGGTGCCCGCCTTGACCTTTGCCGTGGCCGTGGTGAGGATCCCGCGGCTCATGGGGGCGAGCGTGGGCGTGAAGGACACGGTGACGCCTTCCCCGGCGGCCTTGGACAGCCCCTGCTCGATCTCGGGCGTGTGGCGGTGGCCGCCGCCCACACCGTAAGGGCTCATGGAACCCATCACCTCGGCGCCGATGAGGTTTACTTTCGCGGCCTTGCCCGCACCCGAGGTGCCGGAGGCGGAAACTATGACGACGTCGTCGGGCTGGAGCAGTCCGGCCGCGAACCCGGGAGTGAGGGCCAGCAGGGCCGACGTCGGGTAGCAGCCGGGGACGGCGATCCGGGTGGCGGCCTTGAGGACCTCACGCTGGCCCGGAAGTTCCGGCAGGCCATAAGGCCACGTTCCGGCGTGGGCAGAACCGTAGAACTTTTCCCACGCGGCGGCGTCTTCGAGGCGGTGGTCGGCGCCGGCGTCGATCACGATGGTGCCTTCGGGCAGCTGGGCCGCGATCTCGGCGGAAGCCCCGTGCGGGAGGGCCAGGAACACCACGTCGTGGCCGGCGAGGTTTTCCACCGTGGTGTCCTCCAGGATGCGGCTGGAGAGCCCGTGCAGGTGGGGCTGCAGCTCGCCGAGGCGGGAGCCCGCGTTGCTGTGCGCTGTGATGGCGCCGATGGTCACGTCGGGATGCCCCGCGAGGAGGCGCAGGACTTCTCCCCCGGCGTAGCCGCTGGCTCCGGAGACGGCAACAGAAATAGTCATACCGGAAATCCTACAGCAAAAGTATTCAGTGTGTCCGATATTTATGCACTCCATCCTTTTCTCCGTTTCCGGACCGGTTAGACAGGCAGGCGTACGATGGGGGGAGGGTGATCCTGACCGCGCAGTCCGAATGTCGGCTGCAGCGTTGCCCGTAACAGTTACGAGGCCCCGGCTTTGACCACCACCCTCCCAACGTCGGAGCGCCCCCAATCGCGCGTCCGGCAGCCCAATGCAGTTGTCCTGAGCTATTCGGAACTGCTTAAGAGCGTCAAGGCCGCAGGCCTGCTGGAACGCCGCGTGGGCTTCTACATCACCGTCTTTTCCTGCCTGGTGCTCCTGATGACCGCCGCATGGTTCGGCTTCGCCCTGATCGGCGACAGCTGGTTCCAGCTCCTCATCGCCGCCGCCGTCGGCATCATCTGCACCCAGCTCAGCTTCCTGGCCCATGAGGCCGGACACCGCCAGATTTTCGCGTCCCGCCGCGCCAACGACTGGACCGCCCGGATCCTGGCCACTTCGGTGGCAGGCATGAGCTATTCCTGGTGGGAGCAGAAACACGGCGCGCACCACAACCATCCCAACGTCATTTCCAAGGATCCGGACATCGCCACCGGCGCGATCGCCTTCCACCACGAAGCCGCAGCCACGCGGCAGGGCCGGTTTTCGTTCCTGACCCGCAAGCAGGGCTGGTTCTTCTTTCCGCTGCTGTTCCTGGTGGGCCTGGGGCTCCAGATCGATTCGGTGAAGTTCATCTTCCGCCGCGCCAAAGTGACGCACCGCTGGGTGGAGCTGCCCATTTTGCTGGTCCGGCTCAGCGTGCTGCCGGTCCTGGCTTTCACGTTCCTGCCGCTGGGAATGGCGTTTGCGTTCATCGGCGTACAGCTCGCCGTGTTCGGCTTCTACATGGGCGCGTCATTTGCGCCCAACCACAAGGGCATGCCCGTCATTCCGGCGGACAGCCGTGTTGACTTCTTCAGCCGTCAGGTCCTGACATCGCGCAACATCTCCGGCGGCCGCTTTATGGACATCCTGCTCGGTGGCCTGAACCGCCAGGCTGAGCACCACCTCTTCCCGGACATGGCACGGCCCCAGCTGGACAAGGCCGCCAAGATCGTCCGCGAGTACTGCCGGAAGCACCAGGTTCCGTACACGGAAACCACCCTGCTGCAGTCCTACGGCATCATCGTCCGTTACCTCAACGACGTCGGACTTTCCGCCGGGCGCCACTTCGAGTGCCCCATGGCCACGGTCACCCGCCGCTACTGAGCGGCTCCGGCAAACCACAGCCGCCCCTCCGCGTTTGACCCGAAGTGACGGCCCCCACCGGCCGTCACTTCGCCGTTGGTGCCGGTTTCCCTAGGATGGATCCAGGACCGGGGCGAGGAAATCCCAGCCCCGGGAAGGAGATACATGACGCACGCAATTGTTGTCCGCGAGCCCGGAGGACCCGAAGTACTGGAACTGGCAGAGGCCGAACGTCCGGTGCCCGGCCCCGGCCAGCTGCTCATCAAGGTGGCGGCGGCGGGCGTCAACTTCATCGAAACCTACCAGCGCGGGGGCATGTACCAGGTCCCCTTCCCGTTCACGCCCGGCTCGGAAGCCGCGGGAACGGTCGAGGAGGTCGGCGACGGCGTCGAGAACTTCACGGTGGGCAGCAGGGTGGCCACCGCAGAAGGCAGCAAATGCTATGCCGGCTACGCCGTGCTTGATGCGGCCAAGGCCCTCCCGGTGCCGGACGGCGTCGACGACCTGACGGCGGCTGCCCTGCCGCTCCAGGGCATGACCGCCCATTACCTGATCAACTCCTCCTTCCGGGTCGAACCGGGCCACACCGTGCTGACGCACGCCGGCGCAGGCGGCGTCGGCCTGCTGCTGACACAGCTGCTGAAGGAACGCGGCGCCCGCGTCATCACCACAGTCTCCTCGGACGCCAAGGAGGAACTTGCCCGGGAGGCCGGCGCCGACCATGTGCTGCGGTATGAGGGCTTCCCCCACCACGTCCGCGAGCTCACCGGCGGAAAGGGCGTGGACGTGGTGTATGACGGCGTCGGCCGGAACACCTTTGATGGCTCCCTGTCCTGCCTGCGGACCCGTGGCACGCTCGTCCTGTTCGGAGCCGCTTCGGGCGCCGTGCCCCCGGTGGATCCCCAGCGACTCAACGCCGGCGGTTCACTGACGCTGACCCGCCCGTCCCTGGGCCACTTCCTGCTCAACGAGCAGGAGCGCCGCTGGCGGTCCGGTGAGATCTTCGCCGCTGCAGAAAACGGGCACCTCAAGGTCCGGATCGGCGCCACGTATCCGCTGGCTGACGCCCGGCGCGCACACGAGGACCTTGAGGGCCGCCGGACCACCGGCAAGGTCCTCCTGGTCCCCTGATCCCCGGTCCGGGAAAACGTCCGGTGAAGGGAAAGTGGACGCCACGCAAACGGCGTCACTTTCCGTTCACCTTGCCAGTGGACACTGCAGGGGTGACCGAGCTACAACTCAGCGGCCCTGTGCCCGACGGCCTTGCCGAATATCAGCCCCAGCTGCCCGGGTCGGACGTGGCACCCCCGGTGCGGACGCTGGTGGAGATCCTGCAGGAGACCGCGAAGCGCCATCCGGACGCGTCCGCCCTCGACGACGGCCGTGAGTCGCTGAGCTATGCGCAGCTGATGACCGCCGTGCGCTCAGCCGGCCGGGAACTTCACCTGGCAGGGCTCGGAGCCGGCGACAGGATCGGCGTGCGGATCCCCTCCGGCACCAACGGGCTGTACGTCTGGATCCTCGCGATCATGCTCATCGGTGCCGCCTATGTTCCCGTCGACGCCGATGACCCCGACGAGCGGGCCCGGCTCGTCTTCGGCGAAGCAAAGGTTAGCGCCGTGGTGACCGCCAAGGGGCTGGCTCTGACCGAAGCCAGGGCCGCGCCGTTCCCGGCGGCACGGCCTGCCACCCCCGACGACGACGCCTGGGTCATCTTCACCTCAGGCTCCACCGGAACTCCGAAGGGAGTGGCCGTCCGGCACAGGTCGGCTGCCGCCTTCGTCGACGCGGAAGCCCGGATCTTCCTGGCTGCGGAACCGGTCGGACCGCAGGACCGGGTCCTGGCAGGACTGTCAGTGGCCTTTGACGCCTCCTGTGAGGAGATGTGGCTCGCGTGGCGGCACGGCGCCTGCCTGGTCCCTGCGCCGCGCGCCCTGGTCCGCACCGGCATGGACCTCGGCCCGTGGCTGATCAGCCACGGCATCACGGTGGTGTCCACCGTCCCCACCCTTGCTGCGCTTTGGCCCGCGGAGTCGCTCGAAAACGTGCGGCTGCTGATTTTCGGCGGCGAGGCGTGCCCGCCGGAGCTTGCCGAGCGCCTGGCGGTGGAAGGCCGCGAGGTCTGGAACACCTACGGGCCCACCGAAGCCACGGTGGTGGCGTGCGCGGCCGAACTGGGCGGACCGGGGCCGGTCCGGATCGGCCTGCCGCTGGACGGCTGGGACCTGGCCGTGGTGGACGGTGACGGCCGCCCGGTGGCGGAGGGCGCCGTCGGCGAACTCATCATCGGCGGCGTGGGCCTTGCCCGCTACCTGGACCCGGCCAAGGACGCGGAAAAGTATGCTCCCATGCCTGCCTTGGGCTGGGACCGCGCCTACCGGTCCGGCGACCTCGTCCGATACGAAGCCGCCGGGCTGGTCTTTATGGGCCGCGCCGACGAACAGGTAAAACTGGGCGGCCGCCGGATCGAGCTCGGAGAAATCGACGCCGCCCTGCAGGCCCTCCCGGGTGTTGCCGGCGCCGCGGCCGCTGTGCAGACGACGGCGGCCGGGAACCAGGTGCTGGTGGGGTACCTCGCGCCGGCCGGCGACGTGGAACCTGACCTTGCCGCGGCACGCGACATGCTGGCCTCCAGCCTCCCGGCAGCGCTGATTCCTCTGCTGACCGTCGTCCAGTCGCTGCCGACCAAAACCAGCGGCAAAGTCGACCGGCACGCACTCCCCTGGCCGCTGGCCGGATCCGGCGCGGCCGAAAGCGACCGCGCTCCCCTGAACCTGCCTGACGACGCCGCCTGGATCGTCGAACAATGGGGCGCCGTGCTTGGCAGCCCGGCGGCAAGCCTGGACGCAGACTTCTTCGCCCACGGCGGGGGCTCCCTCGCCGCGGCACAGCTGGTGTCCGCATTGCGCCTCCGCTACCCCACGATCACGGTCGCGGACATCTACGCCACCCCGCGGATCGGCGCATTGATCGACACGGCCCGGCAGTCGCTTCCCGACGGCATTGCGGCCGGCCCGGCGAAGGAACGATTTGTCCGGCCGACAGCCCGCAAGTCGCAGGTCTTCCAGACCCTGATGGGGATTCCCCTGCACATCCTGGTGGGCATGCGCTGGCTGACCTACCTGATGGCAGGCAACAACCTCCTCGCCGGCCTGGCCGGCTTTGCTGCTGCGCCCACCGTGTCCTGGTGGTGGGTCGGGGCATCGTGGCTGGTCTTCGTCAGTCCCCTTGGCCGGATGGGCCTCTCCATTGGGGCCGCCCGGCTCCTGCTCCGCAACGTCGGCCCGGGCACCTACCCGCGCTCGGGGAAAGTCCATCTGAGGCTCTGGCTGGCCGAACAGATCCAGGATTTGGCCGGGGCCGTGAGCCTGGCCAGCGCACCGTGGGTGCCTTACTACGCACGGGCCCTCGGAGCGAAAATCGGCACCAATGTGCACCTGCATTCCCTGCCGCCGGTGACAGGCCTGCTGTCCCTGGGCAGCGGAGCGAACATCGAGCCCGAGGTGGACCTTTCCGGCTGGTGGATCGACGGTGACCACGTCCGGATCGGGGCTATCCACGTGGGCGCCGGGGCAACAGTGGGCGCACGCAGCACCCTCATGCCGGGCGCGAGCGTCGGCGCGGGCGGACAGGTCGAAGCGGGTTCGGCAGTGCTCGGCAAGGTGAAAGCCGGACAGTTGGTGGCAGGGTCACCGGCCCGCCGCCGCGGCAAGGCCAAAAATGACTGGCCGGACACCCCGCCCAGCAGCCGGCTGATCGGGCGCCTGTGGTTCGCTGCCTTCGCCTCGGCCTCCGCCGTCCTGGCCATGATCCCTTACGCGTCGGCGGCCGCCGCTGCCGGGATAGTCTTCCTGTTCATCCAGGGCAGCAGCTCCCTGGCCGCGGCGTGGCCGCAGCTCCTCGCCTCCCTGCCGTTGGCCGCGTTTGCCTGGTTCACCGCCAACCTGCTGCTGGTCCTGGGCACCACCCGGTTGCTGGGGACCGGGCTGAAAGAAGGCTATTACCGGGTGCGGAGCCGGATCGGCTGGCAGGTCTGGGCCACCGAACGCGTCCTGGACCTCGCCCGTGATCTGCTCTTCCCCATCTATGCGAGCCTGTTCACCCCCGTCTGGCTGCGCCTGCTCGGAGCCAGGGTCGGCAAAAACGTGGAGGCGTCCACCGTACTGCTGCTGCCCAAAATGACCACCGTTGGCGAAGGGGCCTTCCTGGCCGACGACACCATGGTGGCCTCCTACGAGCTCGGCGGCGGCTGGCTGAAGATCGCACCGGCGAAGATCGGCAAACGCTCCTTCCTGGGGAATTCCGGCATGACGGCAGCGGGCCGGAGCGTCCCGAAGAACTCCCTCGTGGCGGTGCTGTCCGCGACCCCTTCGAAGGCAAAATCCGGAACGTCGTGGCTGGGCAGCCCGCCGGTCAGGCTTCGCCGCACAGCCATCGCCTCTGACACCACCCTGACGTTCCGGCCCCCGCGCCGGCTGAAAATAGCCAGGGCCCTGTGGGAGCTCTGCCGCTTTGTGCCCGTGGTCCTTACCGTGGGCCTTGCCGCGGGGGTGCTCCTGGCGTTCGATTGGCTGGCCGGCGCAGTGGGCTACGGCGTGGCCGCGGTCCTGGGCGGGTTCGTGATGCTGCTGGCGGGAGCCGTGGCGGCCGGCAGCGCCGTGGTGGCCAAATGGCTGCTCGTGGGCCGGATCCGCGCCGGAGAACATCCGCTCTGGAGTTCCTTTATCTGGCGCAACGAGGTGGTGGACACGTTCATCGAGATGGTCAGCGCCCCGTGGTTCGCCCGCGCGGCCAGCGGGACGCCGGCGCTGGTGTGGTGGCTCCGCGGACTGGGAGCCAAGATCGGTTCCGGGACATGGTGCGAGAGCTACTGGCTGCCCGAAGCGGACCTTGTGACCCTGGGCGCGAACTCCACGGTCAACCGCGGCTGCGTGGTCCAGACGCATCTGTTCCATGACCGGATCATGAGCATTGACACTGTTACGCTCGAGGAGGGAGCAACCATGGGACCGCACGGCGTCATCCTCCCGCAGGCACGCATCGGCCATGGCGGAACAGTGGGTCCGGCATCGCTGGTGATGCGCGGGGAGACGGTTCCCGCGGGGACGTACTGGATGGGCAATCCGGTCAGTCCGTGGGCCGGGCCGGACGTTCCAGCACCCCGCCTGAAGTAGTACCTGCCAGTCCGCCACCGTTTGTGATTGAGGCCCCGCCCCATGAGTGTCCCAGAACCCGCCAGCTCCGGCACCGCCGTGGGAACGGCCGAAACCGGCGTGCGGTCCGACCGGTATATGCCTGGCCACGGCACCAGCGCCTACAGCGTTGGACGGTATGAACTGGACCTGGACTACCGGCTCTCCTCCAACCGGCTCAGCGGCCGCGCCCTCCTCCACGCCACGGCGGCACGCCAGGCATCCGCCGTCGTACTGGACCTGGTGGGCCTGCGCGCCGGCAAGGTGCAGTTCAACGGGCGGCGCGTCCGGCGCTTCGTGCAGCGTGGCGAGCAACTGGTGGTGCATCTCGATGCCGATCTCCTCCCCGGTGACACCTTCACGCTGGACATCCGCTACGAAGGCAATCCTTCGCCGCGCCGCGGGCTGTGGGGCGAAGTGGGCTGGGAAGAACTCACCGACGGTGTACTGGTCGCGGGGCAACCCAACGGTGCCCCGTCTTGGTTTCCCTGCAACGACCACCCCGGGAACAAGGCCAGCTACCGGATCACCGTCACCACCGACGCCAACTACCGTGTTGTCTGTAACGGCCGGCTGGTAGGGCACAGCATCCGGGCCAGCCGTGAAACCTGGACCTATGAGCAGGAAGAGCCGATGGCTCCTTATCTGGCCACCGTCCAGATCGGCCGGTACCAGTCCGTGATCCTCGATGCCGGGGACTCCCCCGGCGGGGTGCTGCAGTCGGCGGCTGTTCCGCCGGGCCTGGCAGGGGACGCCCTGCAGGGGCTCCGCCTGCAGCCGGAGATGATGCGTACGTTCGTCAGCTGCTTTGGACCCTATCCGTTCGCGGAGTACACGGTAGTGGTGGCGGACGATGTCCTGGAGATACCGCTGGAGGCCCAGACCCTGTCCATCCTGGGCCGGAACCACCTCAGTCCGGACTGGGATTCACAGCGTCTGATCGCCCATGAGCTCTCACACCAGTGGTTCGGCAATTCCCTGACGGTCAGCGGGTGGGGCGATATCTGGCTGCATGAAGGGTTCGCCTGCTACGCGGAGTGGATCTGGTCGGAGGCTGCCGGGGTGATGGGCGTCCAGGACCGGGCGGCGACGGCTTGGCGCCGGCTCTCGGCCGCGGGCCAGGACCTGGTGATCGGGGACCCCGGCCCGGAGCTGATGTTCGATGACCGTGTCTACAAGCGGGGCGCCCTGGCTCTGCACGCCCTGCGGCTGCGGTGCGGGGACCTCGCGTTTTTTACGCTGCTGCAGGAGTGGACCAGGACGCACCGGCACGGATCGGTGTCCACCGCGGAGTTCATCCTGATGGCGGACCGGGTAGCCGGACTCGACTCAGAGACGCTGCTGCATCCCTGGCTGTTTGAAGAGGCCCTGCCGCCGCTGCCAAAGCGCGGACGGCACGTCGCCAGCTAGCTGCTGCACAGGCGGCTGTCACCCGATGGCGACGGCGGCCACCAGCGTTCCCGGCAGGCCGGTGTCCGCCGGGTCAAGGTCTGCGAGTCCGGGATTGCCGAGGACGTCGACGGTGCGGGGATCGCGCCGGAGTCCTTCGCCCGTCATTTTGAGCCAGGCCTCCTTGCGGGCCCAGAGCCGGGCACGCTCACGGAGCAGTTCCGGCCCGGCCAGGTTTTCGACGGCGTGACGTTCCTCCGGGCCCAGGGCCACGGTGTCGAAGCCGTCAAAGTCCAGCCGCGCGGGGTCCTCGGCGTCGACGCCGAGCCGCATCCCGGCACATGGTGCCGGCAGCCCGGCGAGCAGGATCCACTGTTGCGTCCTGGCCATGCTGAGCAGCAGCGGCAGCGGTTCTCCCCCGCGGGTGTAGCCCGGCCTGCCGTGGGCAATGTCCGGTCCGGAGCCGCAGCGCTGACAGGCATAGGACACCTCCAGCTCCCCTGCCGGCAGGTCCAGCAATGCCGCGGCAAAGCGCCGCAGGGCAGCCCTGCCGGCGATGAAACGCGCCCGCGCGCCGGGCTCCATGGCGGCCGCCCGGGCGGCTTCCACAGGCTCCAGCAGCACCGAGCCGGAACCCGGACCGCCTGCAGGATGGCCGCGGAGATCCACGGCGTGCAGGACGAGTCCGGGCTCCACCTCAGTCAGCTAGCGCTGGACGGCACCGAAGCGCTCGGCGGCCAGTGCCACGGCGGCTTCGCGTGCGGCGGACGCCTCGTCTGCCGTCAGGGTCCGGTCCGTGGCACGGAAACGCAGCCCGAAGGCCAGCGACTTCTTGCCGTCCTCGATGCCCTTGCCGGCGTAGACGTCGAACAGCGCAACGTCCTCCAGCAGCTCGCCGGCTCCCTCGCGGAGTGCCTCAAGGACGTGGTCCGCCGGAATGTCCTGCGGCACCACGAGTGCGACGTCCTGGGTGGCCACCGGGAACGTGGAGATGTGGCGGGCCACAATGACGTCCGCGGCTGCCTCGAACAGGGCATCGGCGTTGAACTCCAGCGCCACCGAACGGGCAGGCATGTCGTGCGCGGCCAGGAGCTTCGGGTGCAGCTCGCCGGCGTAACCCACAACCTCGCCGGTCCGCAGCGAAAGCAGCGCGGCCCGGCCCGGGTGGAACGCCTGGTGCGCGCCCTGGCTGACCACGATCTCCACGCCCAGGACGTCACCGGCGAGCCGGGCGATGTCCAGTGCGTCGGACCAGTCCCAGGCGCGTGGCGTGTGCGCTGCAGCAGCTGGTGAATCATGGCCCGTGAGGACAGCGGCGACGTACAGCGGCTGGTCCGGAACGCCGTCGTACAGTGCATCCAGCACCTCGTCGGCGGGCTTGACGCCCAGCGGCGGGATGGAGGCAGTGCCCACGGTCCCACCGGGCAGGAAGACCAGGCCTGACTCGAAAAGCGCCAGGTCGCGGAAGCCGCGGGAGTGGTTGCGCTTGGCCACCTCGATGAGCCCGGGGAGGATGGAGGTCCGCAGGTAGCCGTGTTCCTCGCTGATCGGGTTGGCCAGCTTGACCGCGCTCCGCGGCGCGCCCTGCTCGGCCACGCCGAATGTGTCGTTGGCGGCCTTGGAGACAAACGGGTAGGCCAGGACTTCGGTCAGCCCGGCGTCAGCCAGTGCCTGGATAAGCCGACGGCGCTGCTGCTGCAGGCGGGTGAGGCCACGTCCCGGAGGGGCGACCGGGAGGGTGGCGGGGATGTTGTCGTAGCCCACCAGCCGCGCAATTTCCTCGGAGAGGTCCTCTTTGGTTTCCAGGTCGTTGCGCCAGCTCGGCGCCGTTACTGTCCAGCCGCCGTCGTTCTTTTCCACGGCCGCCCCGAGGTCCACCAGCGAGGTGGTGATCTGTTCTTCGGTGAAATCGATGCCGATGCGCTGGGCAGCGAAGCCCGACGGCAAGGCGATGGTCACGGCGTCCGGCGCGGTCCCGACGTCGGTCCCGGCCTGGTCAGCAACCCCGCCGGCGAGTTCCACCAGGAGGTCGACAACACGCTGGGCAGCGATGTCCGCCACGTGCCAGTCAACGCCGCGCTCGAAGCGCTTGGATGCCTCGGACGGCAGCTTGTGCCGGCGGCGGGAACGGCCAATGGACACCTCGTCGAAGTGCGCCGCCTCAACCAGGACGTTCGACGTCGAGTCGCTCACCTCGGTGGCCGCGCCGCCCATCACGCCGGCGATGCCGATCGCACCGGAACCGTCGGTGATGAGGAGGTCCTCGACGTCGAGCGTGCGCTCCTTGTCGTCCAGGGTGGTGATCTTCTCGCCGGCGACGGCGCGCCGGACCACGATGTCGCCGGACAGTTTGTCCAGGTCGTAGCAGTGCGTGGGCTGGCCAAGCTCGAGCATCACATAGTTGGAGATGTCCACCGGCAGCGAGATGGAGCGGATGCCTGCCAGGCGCAGGCGCGACACCATCCACGGCGGCGTGGGCCTGGTGGCGTCGACGCCGCGGACGGTGCGGGCCACAAAGCGGTCGCAGCCGGGCTTGCCGTAGATGGGCGCGTCGTCGTTGAGCTTCACGCCGTAGCCGCCGGTGAGTTCGGCCGGGGCCTGGACCTTTGTGGCGGGGTCCGTGAAGGCGGTTCCGGTGGCGTGCGCGTATTCGCGGGCCACGCCGCGGATGGAGAATGCATAGCCGCGGTCCGGGGTCACGTTGATCTCGGCGGCTTCGTCGTAGAGGCCCAGCAGGTCCATGGCGTCCGTGCCGATTTCGGGATCCAGCCCGATCCGGGACAGGACGAGAATGCCGTCGTGGTCTTCCCCGATGCCCAGTTCGCGGACGGAGGCGATCATGCCGGCGGAGAGGTGGCCGTAGGTCTTCCGCGCGGAGATGCGGAAATCGCCCGGCAGGACGGCGCCGGGCAGCGTGACCACCACTTTGTCGCCCTCAACGAAGTTGTGGGCGCCGCAGATGATCCCCTGCACGCCGGAGGGGTCGATGCCGTCGCCGGTGAGGGTCTGCTCCTGGCCTTCGGGGACAACCCGGACCTGGCACCAGTTGATGGTCTTGCCGTTGGTCTGCGGTTCCTTGACGATGCTCAGGACCTGGCCCACCACAATCGGGCCCTGCAGGGTGTCCGTGGGGCGGTGGACGGCTTCCTCTTCAAAGCCAACCTTGACCAGTTCGGCCATCAGGTCTTCGGCCGTTGCGCCGGCCGGTACTGCTGCGAATTCACGCAGCCAGGAAAGTGGGATACGCACTGTTAGATCTCCATCCCGAAGTGCTCGCTGAAACGTACATCGCCTTCGATCATGTCGCGCATGTCGCCCACCTCGTTGCGGAACATAAGGGTGCGCTCGATGCCCATGCCAAAGGCAAAACCTGAATAGGTGTCCGGGTCGATGCCCGCCGCGCGGAGCACGTTGGGGTTGACCATGCCGCAGCCGCCCCATTCGATCCAGCGCGGGCCGCCCTTGGCGCCCGGGTGCCAGATGTCCAGCTCGGCGGACGGCTCGGTGAACGGGAAGTAGTTGGGCCGCAGCCGGATCTGGGCTTCGTCGCCGAACATCTGCCGGGCGAAGTGCTCCAGTGTTCCGCGGAGGTCCGCCATGCTCAGGTGCTTGTCGATGGCCAGGCCCTCGAACTGGTGGAACACCGGGGTGTGCGTGGCGTCCAGCTCGTCGGTGCGGAACACCT
Source organism: Arthrobacter sp. BE255 (assembly GCF_031457335.1). Classification (NCBI taxonomy): domain Bacteria; kingdom Bacillati; phylum Actinomycetota; class Actinomycetes; order Micrococcales; family Micrococcaceae; genus Arthrobacter; species Arthrobacter sp. BE255. Next base: position 28,974 of record NZ_JAVDWK010000008.1, read on the forward strand.
TGCCCGGGCAGAGCACGTAGATGGGGACTTCGCGTTCGAGCATGGAGCGGACCTGGACCGGCGAGGTGTGCGTACGCATCAGGAGGTGCGCCTCGGGCGGCTCGACGAAGAACGTGTCCTGCATTTCGCGGGCCGGGTGGTCCGGCTTGAAGTTCAGGGCGTCGAAGTTGAACCACTCGGATTCAACCTCGGGGCCTTCGGCGATTTCCCAGCCCATGCCAACAAAGATGTCCGCCACGCGGTCCTGCAGGGTGGACAGCGGGTGCCGGGCTCCGGCCCGACGGCGGCGCGGGGCCGCCGTGACGTCCACTGTCTCTTCCAGCAGGATCCGGGCGTCGTTTTCGGCTTCCAGCTCCGCCGTGCGGTCCGCGAGCGCCTTGTTGACCCGGCCGCGGGAGGAACCCATCAGCTTGCCGGCGACGGCTTTCTGGTCTTTCGGCAGGCCACCGATTTCGCGGTTGGCCAGGCTGAGCGGTGACTTCTCACCGGTATGCGCCAGCCTCACCGCCTTGAGCTCGTCGAGGGAGCCGGCGCCGGCAATGGCGGCGATGGCCTGGTCTACAGCGGCAGTGATGGCGGCTTCATCCGTAGGGTTCGGGATGGCGGCGCCCGGCAAAGTTTCAGTCATCTACTGTTCTTAGCTACGAGTCGGGGCTGACGTATTTCCTCAATGAACTGGACAGCACTGCGCGGTTTCCCGGCAGCGTATCCGTCACTGGCAGGCCACAAAAGCGAATTCATCCAGGATGAACGCACTTGGTGGCCAGGTCCGGGCCACTGGATCAGTACCGGTTGGAACTGCCGGCGGCCACTATCCTCCAGTCTAAGTGAAGGCTCCGGCTACCATGGCCTCATGACACTGCGGCAGCGCCGGGCGCCGGCCCGGCCGTTGACGGCGGGTCAGCGGGCACGGCAGCTCGCGAACCTGGCCAACGGCACAACCTTGCTTGGCCTGGCCCTTGCCCGGGCCGCGGGAACCACCGTGAGCAAAGGCCCCCGCGGGCTGGTCATCGCCGCCGGCTACCGGTGGCGCCTGCCCCACGCAGGCGCATTCACCGTGGGAAATGTCATCCTTTCCCGGGCCCCCGCAGCGCTGCTGACGTCCAACGCGGCGCTTCTCGGCCATGAGGAAAAGCACTGCAGCCAGTACGCCTGCTGCCTTGGGCTGCCGTTCCTTCCGCTGTATTTCCTTGCCGCCGCGTGGTCACAGCTACGGACCGGAAACCCGGGGTCGGCCAACTTCTTCGAACGGCTGGCCGGCCTGGAAGCCGGCGGCTACGTTGATACCAGGACACCAAGGCCGGCCCCGCGCGGCGCCGGAGGAATCGAGGTCTGACCATGGCGGGCGAAAACCTTCCCCGGACCATCACGGTAACAGGAACAGGATCGGCCGAGGCCCCGCCCGACCTCCTGACAATTTCCGTTGGCGTCGAATGCCGGCGGGACGGCGTGGGCACCGCCTACGCTGACGCCGGCACAGCGTCCGGCGCCGTTTCCGGCGCCCTCCGCAGGCACGGCGTCTCGGACGCTGACATCCGGACGTCCGGGCTGAACGTCCGGCCGGAGCTCGTCTGGCGCGAGGGCGAAGGCCAGAAAGTGGCCGGTTACGTGGCATCGAGCGTGCTGACCGTCCGCCTCCGGGACGTCGCTGCCGCGTCAGCCGTCATTGCGGCCGTGGTTGATGCCGGCGGCGATGACGTGCGGCTGAACGGCCTGGAACTCGGATTCTCGGATGAGTCGGCTGTGATGGCCCGGGCCCGCACCGCGGCCTGGCAGGATGCCGCTGCCGCGGCCGAACAGTTTGCGTCCATGGCCTCGGCACGGCTGGGCGCCGTGGTGTCCGTTGCCGAACACCCCCTCGCATCCGGGCCGGTTCCGGTGGCGAGGCTTGAACGGGCCGCAGCCACGGACGCCATCAGCGTGGAGGCAGGCCACGCGAGCGTCGGCGCGGGCGTCACGGTGGTGTGGGAACTGCTGGACTGACGTCCCCGCGGCCGGGTCCGGCCCGGGGCCCGCCACGCAGGCACTGCGCGTCGGTCCTTGACTTAAGTTCGAACATATCTTCGAATAGAGGGCATGAGATGGGATGCACAAGCGCTGATGCCGGGGCCCGCCGGGGCCGGAAACGGCGCGTCACCCGCGCTGCTCCCCCTCGCCGGACTGGTCCGCTCCGTCACCACTCCCGAATTCGCCGGCATCACCTTCCATGAGGTCACTGCCAAATCGGTGCTCAACAAGGTGGTTGCCGGTTCACGGATGCCGTTTGAGTGGACAGTCAACCCCTACCGCGGCTGCAGCCATGCCTGTGTGTACTGTTTTGCCCGCAAGAGCCACACGTACCTGGACTTCGACGCCGGCCTCGACTTCGACAGCCAGGTGGTGGTCAAGGTCAACGCCGCGGAAGTCCTCCGGAAGGAACTGGCCAAGCCGTCCTGGGGCCGCCACCAGGTGGCCCTGGGCACCAACACCGATCCCTACCAGCGCGCCGAGGGCCGCTACCAGCTGATGCCGGGCATCATCACCGCGCTGGCCGACTCCGGTACACCGCTGTCTATCCTCACCAAAGGCACGTTGCTGGCCAGGGACATTCCGTTCCTGAAACGTGCAGCCGCCCAGGTCCCGGTGGGTGTCGGCATCTCACTTGCCATGACGGATGAAGCCCTGTCCGAGGCGGTGGAGCCGGGAACGCCGGGGCCGCGCGCCAGGCTGAAACTGGTCTCCCGCCTGCGCGACGCCGGGCTCCCCTGCGGCGTGATGGCCATGCCCATCCTGCCGTGGCTGTCGGACAGCGACGAAGCCCTTGATTCCCTCTTCGGCTCCCTGGCAGCTGCGGGGGCCACGGGAGTGACCGCCGGCGCCCTCTACCTGAAGCCGGGCACCCGTGAATGGTTCATGCAGTGGATCGCCAGGAACCATCCGGAGCTCGCGGGCAGGTACCGGCGTCTCTACGGCACTGGTTCCTACGCGTCCAAGGAATACCGCACCTGGCTTGCCGGGAAGGTCCGCTACTTCAAGCAGCGGCATGGCTTTGCAAGTACGCACGGTTTCAGCCACCGCGATCTGGAGGACGATCCCCGCGGCGAGGAAGCACAGTACCCGGCGGGAAGTATCCCCGCAGCCCACTCCGCCGGAACGCAAAAACGGCCTGCCGGGGAATCCCAACCGGCCGCCGCGGGGCTGCGCCAGCAACCCACCCTGTTCTAGGGGACGCTCCCAGGTAACCAGTTCAGCGGGGAGCGTTTGAATCCACGAGCGTTCCGAGGGATTCAAGCAGTGCCCGGACAATCGGGAAGTCGGCCGGGATCCACGGAAGGCCGAGAGCTTCGTCACGGTTAGTGGTGCTGATCCATCTCAGCTCGTCGTGGTCTTCGAGCGGCCGGGGATCGCCGTCGGAAATTTCTGCCAGCCACACGCGCATGCTGGCCCGCTCATTCAGCCGCCAGCCGGCTGGCGCCCCGCCGGCCAGTTCCGGCCCCAGTTTGACCCCCACGCCCAGTTCTTCCCTGAGTTCACGGTGCAGCGCAGCCTCGCACTGTTCCCCGTCTTCGACCTTCCCGCCGGGGAACTCCCAGAGTCCGGCGAACTGCTCGGGAGCTGTCCGCCTGGCCACCAGCATCCGGGTGGGCTCGGTCAACGAGTCAAGTATTGCGCCGCCAACTACCTGTATCCGTCCAGTCACCGCTCCAGTCTATGGGGGACAATTGATGAGGCGCCCCGCGGGCGTGCGCCACGATCCACTCCCCTTTCGAAAAGCAGGCATATGAGCAGCGCTGTCCAGTCACCCCCGGCCAAAAAGACCCCGTCCCCCAGGATCGCTCCGGCGATCGTTGCCCTGGCGATGGGTGGGTTCGGGATCGGCGTGACTGAGTTCACCATGATGGGCCTGCTCAAGGAGGTGGAAACGGGCCTCGGCATCAGCACCCCTGAAGCGGGGCACCTGATTTCCGCCTACGCCCTGGGCGTGGTGGTGGGCGCACCCTTGCTGGCCGCGGTCGGAGCCAAACTGCCCCGCAAACACCTGGCCCTGGGACTCATGTTCTTCTTCAGCGTCGCCAACCTGACCTCGTACCTCGCTCCTGACTACACCACCATGCTGGTCTCCCGTTTTGCCGCCGGACTGCCGCATGGCGCCTTCTTTGGCGTGGCCGCCGTCATCGCCGCGTCCCTGGTCTCACCAACCCGCCGGGGATGGGCCATCTCCATGGTCATGGCGGGACTGACCGTCTCCAACGTGGTGGGCGTTCCCCTGGCCACCTGGGTGGGCCAGGCATTCGGCTGGCGCCTCCTCTTTGTCCTGGTGGGGGCCATCGGCCTGCTGACCCTGGCGCTGCTCTGGCGGTTTGTGCCGTTCCAGGCGGCCCACCCCGATGCCAGCATCCGGCGCGAGCTCGGGGCGCTGAAGCGGTTGCAGGTCTGGCTTGCCATCCTGATCGGCATTGTCGGCTTCGGCGGGTTCTTCGCCACCTACACCTACATCGCGCACACCATGACGTCGGTGGCCGGCATCCCGTCGTCCCTGATCCCGCTGGTGGTTGCGCTCTATGGCCTGGGCATGGTGGCCGGCAACATCGTTGGCGGGCGGATCGCGGACCGGTCCGTGATGGGAACCATTTACCGGGTGCTCCCCGGGATCGCCGTTGCCCTGGTGGTCTATGCCGTCGCCGTCCAGTGGCCGTGGTCCGCGTTTGTCATGGTGTTTGTGGTCGGCGCGGCCGGCTCGATGCTGGTGCCGGCCCTGCAGACCCGGCTGCTGGACGCGTCACCGGACGCGCCGTCGCTGGCTTCCTCCCTCAACCATGCCGCGCTGAACGTGGCCAACGCACTGGGTGCATTCCTTGGCGGCGTGGTGATTGCCTGGGGCTGGGGCTATGTTGCCCCTGCCCTGGTGGGGGCCGTCCTGGCCATCCTTGGCCTGGGCGTGGCCATCGTCAGCGGACTGCTGGAACGCAAAAAACCGCTGACCGCCTGATCCCGGGAGACACGTCATCCGGAGGACAGGGCGGCCAGCGGCCAGTCATTCAGGCACAGCCCGCCTGTGCCTGCGGCGGGGCCCAGCTATCAGGCGTTGGCGTCCTGCTCTCCGGCGGTGCCTGCCGAAGCGTCCGGCGCCGCTGCGCCCGTTGCGTCCGCCCGGTGGATGTCCGGTTCCAGGTAAATGACGCGTGCGATAGGCACCGCCGCCCGGATCCGCTCCTCGGCGCCGTCGATGGCCGCCGCGATGTCACGGCCGGCATCTGCTGCACCGACCGAAATCTTCGCCGCGACCAGCAGTTCCTCCGGACCCAGGTGGAGGGTCTTCAGGTGGATGACGCGCGTTCCGCCGTCTTCGATGGCGCGGTGGATCTTTTCGCTGTCATCCTTGGTGGCGGATTCACCCAGGAGCAGGGACTTGGTTTCGAGCGCCAGCACGACGGCGATCAGCACCAGGAGGATGCCGATCATGCCGGTACCCACGGCGTCCCACACGCCATTGCCCGTGATCAGGGTGAGCCCCACACCGAAGAGGGCAAAGACCAGGCCTATGAGCGCGCCGAGGTCCTCCAGCAGGATGACCGGAAGTTCGGGCTGCTTGGCGGTCCGGACGAAGCTGACCCAGCCCTGTTTCCCGCGGAGGTGGTTCGACTCGATGATGGCGGTGCGGAACGAGAAGGACTCCGCAATGATGGCGCCCGCCAGCACGGCCAGCGGAACCCACCAGAAATCGCCCTCGATGGCGTGCGGGTGCTGCAGCTTCTCCCAGGCCTCGTAGAGGGCAAAAAGGCCACCGACGCTGAACAGCACTATGGAGACAATGAAGGCGTAGATATAGCGCTCACGGCCGTACCCGAAGGGATGCTCCGGGCTTGCTGCCCGCTTCGCCCGCTTGCCGCCCACCAGCAGGAGGATCTGGTTCCCGGAGTCGGCCAGGGAGTGGATGGCCTCGGCGAGCATCGATGACGACAGCGTCAGGAGGTAGGCGACGAATTTGAGGGCGGCAATCGTCAGGTTTGCGGCAAGGGCCGCGACGGTTGCCTTGGTACCGCCGTTTGCAGCCACGGGGGCTTCACCTCTTCAGCGTTACGGGAACAGGACAGGAAAAACGCGAAGCCGGACTCGGCTGCGCCCATGAATACCGTACCTGCAGCGGCGTAAGACACACACCCGGACTGGCCGTAAGCCTACTGACAATAAGGGGGCTGTGTGTTAGCTTGAAGCAATATCGGGAAGATTAAGTCCCGGCGAATATATAAGGAGGAGACATGGGTTTTCTTGCTTGGATTATTCTCGGCCTCATAGTGGGGGCCATAGTTAAGGCCGTTATGCCCGGCAAAGTGGGCGGCGGCTGGGTCACCAGCCTTGTTCTTGGCGTGGTTGGTGCAATTGTGGGCGGCTGGATCGGCAGCCTGCTTTTCGGCAAGGGAGACCTTGCATTCTTTGACCTCGGCACGTGGATTCTCGCCATTGTTGGCGGCCTCGTAGTAGCCGGCGTCTACGGCGCAATTACGGGACGCAGCAAGAGCACGCGCGCACCCTGATTCCCGTCCCACTATTTGAAATCAGCAAGGGCCCCGGATGATCATCCGGGGCCCTGCCCTTTAAGCCGGAGCGGGCAGGCTCTCCTGCTGGGACCGGGCGCTTGCGTAGAGGCAGACGGTTGCTGCGGTGCCGAGGTTGAGGCTCTCTGCCGCCCCATAGACCGGAACGGCCACGCGGTGGTCGGCCAGTCCCAGTTCAGCTTCCGACAACCCCTGCGCTTCGTTTCCAAACAGCCACGCTGTGGGGTTTTCCAAGGGGTAGGCCGATCCGGCGCCGGAGGCACCCAGCCGGCGGGCCGCGTTCTCGTCCTGCAGCGTGTCCAGGTTCAGCTGGCCTTGGCCGTCCGCCGCGAGGACCCCGATGCCGCGTTCCTTGCAGCGCGCCACCAGCTCCTCGACGTCGGCGCCGAGCACCACGGGCAGGTGGAAGAGGGATCCCGCCGTCGAGCGCACGGCCTTGGGATTGTAGATGTCAACGCTGGATGCGGTCAGGATGACGGCGTCCGCTCCGGCCGCGTCGGCTGCCCGGAGCACGGTTCCGGCGTTGCCGGGGTCGCGGACCTGGCACAGTACCGCGACCAGCTGCGGGCCGGCGTCGAGTACCTGCTCAAGGCTTACGTCCAGGAAACCGCAGACCGCGAGAATGCCCTGCGGGGTGACAGTGTCCGCCATCGCGGCCAGCACTTCGTCGGTGGCCAGGTAGGCGGTGGTGCCCTCAGCGAGTGTCTCCAGGTCCGGGTGCTTGTCGAGGCAGGCCTCGCTCGCGTAAACCTCATAGACGATGCCGGGCTCCCCTGCGGCAATCCTCTTCTGGTGCAGGACCAGGGCCTCCCGGACAGCCTGCGGGCCCTCCGCCAGGAACTCACTGCGCTTTAAACGGGCCGGGCGCCCGGCAAGTTGTGCCACCTTCCTCACCCGATCAGCTCGAGGGTTGGAAAGTGGAAAATCTTGCGGGCGCCCGGTTTCGTTCATATAAGAACCTTAGTTGCTGTTGAAGCAGGTTCTCGAACTACCCAGAACGGGGAGCTGCTACTCAGTGGCCTCGTCAGCGGCAGGCTTCTTTGCAGCCTTGGCCTTTGCAGCCTTCGGCGCCTTGGCCTTGGGTGCTTCAGCCTGGACAGCCGGAGCGGACGTGTCTGCAGGCAGGGAGTCCTTGGCAACCTTCACCAGGGCGGCGAAAGCGTTGGCGTCGGAAACGGCCAGCTCGGCCAGCATGCGGCGGTCAACCTCAACCTCAGCGGCCTTCAGGCCCTGGATCAGGCGGTTGTAGGTGAGGCCGTTGGCGCGGGATGCCGCGTTGATGCGCTGGATCCACAGGCGACGGAAGTCGCCCTTCTTCTTCTTGCGGTCACCGTAGCTGTACACAAACGAGTGCAGCAGCTGCTCTTTGGCCTTGCGGTACAGGCGTGAACGCTGTCCCCGGTAGCCCTTTGCGCGTTCGAGGATAACCCTGCGCTTCTTGTGGGCGTTTACCGCCCGCTTCACACGTGCCACGTGCGTACTCCTTCAGAATTCTGATCCCAAGCGTCTACTGCCGGAAACCCGGCCGGCCTGAGAAGGCTTTTTGGTAGGTGACTGCTGCCAGGAGGCATCAGCCAAAATACTTGGAAATTAGATGCCGAGCATCTTCCGGATGACCTTGGCGTCGCCCTTGAAGACGATCTTGTCGCCGGCGAGGCGGCGGGTCAGCCTGGAGGACTTGTGCTCGAGGTAGTGGCGGCGGTTGGCCTGCTGGCGGCGCAGCTTGCCGCTGCCGGTCAGCTTGAAGCGCTTCTTAGCACCACTGTGGGTCTTCATCTTCGGCATGGGAACCGATCTCCTTACGTATCCACAGACCAGGGTCTGCAGTTCTTCGTGCAGCCACCCCTGCGGGCGGCGTGCTGGTTGCTTGCTGCCGGAGGACAACCTCCGGCAGCTTTGAACTAGGTGGTCTTCTTGCCAGCCGGCTTCGGCGCCGCCTTGGGGGCGGGCCGGGCAGGAGGTTTCGGCGCTGCAGGCCTGGCCACCGGCTTCGGCATCGGGACTGGCGGCCTCGGAGCTGCCGGGGCCGGAACCGCTGCCGGTTTGGCTGCTTCCGGAGCCTTGGCGGCGACCGGTGCCTTGGGAGCCTCCGGTGCCTTTGCGGGCGCGGGAGCTGCCTTCGGTGCCTCACGCCGGGGGGCTGCTGCCTTGGGGGCTTCAGTCTTCGGAGCTTCAGTCTTCGGGGCAGCCTGCTTCGGCGCTTCCTGCGGTGCGGCTTCCTTCACGGGAGCTTCTTCTGCAGGGGCGGCTTCCACGGGTGCTTCGGGAGCAACAGCGGCAGCGGGAGCTTCCACCTCGGGTGCCTCGGCTTCGGGCTCCGTGGTGATGGCGAAACCTTCCGGAAGGAGGTCAGCCAGAGACTGCGTGAACGGTGCCTGGTCGTCGCCGGAGACGTCGACGCGCCCCGTCGCCTTGGCTTCGTTCTGGGCCTTGGCTTCTGCACGCTGCGTGGCGCGGCGGGCTTCTGCCTTGGCTTCGGCCTTGTTCTTGAGCGGACCTACGACCATGACCATGTTCCGGCCATCGATGCGCGGGCTGGACTCCACAACGCCAACTTCGGCGACGTCGTCGGCGAAGCGCTGGAGAAGGCGGATGCCCATCTCCGGACGCTGCTGCTCACGGCCGCGGAACTGGATCATTGCCTTGACCTTGTCACCCGCGCCGAGGAAGCGCAGTGCGTGTCCGCGCTTTGTCTCGTAGTCGTGGGTGTCAATCTTCAGGCGGAAGCGGATTTCCTTCAGAACAGTGTTGGTCTGGTTCTTCCGGGCTTCACGTGCCTTGACGGCGGCCTCGTACTTGTACTTGCCGAAGTCCATCAGCTTGCACACCGGAGGCTTTGCCTGAGGTGCAACTTCAACGAGATCAAGGTCGGACTCGGCAGCCAAACGCAGGGCGTCCTCAATACGGACGATTCCTACCTGTTCACCTGCAGGGCCGACCAGCCGCACCTCGGGGACGCGGATACGCTCATTGATTCTTGGCTCGCTAATGTTAAAGCTCCTGTGATTGTTGTGGGTATTCCACCGGCAAAATAGAGAAGGCCCCCAATTGCCGGAGCAATCGAAGGCCTCGAAGATCGGATGTGCCGGCCCCCGCGGAGGCTGCACGCATCATCCCCGCAAAAGCTGGGTAATGCCCGACCAGATACCCGGCAACCTTGCTTCCTTGGGAATTGCTTCCGGTAGGAAAACGGCTGACGCGGGTGGGAGAGGACTCCGCTTGCAAACTGGGTGCCATTCTACAGAAAAAATACCCGCCCAGCGCATCCCAGCGCCGGTGGGGATCATCCATAACAAATAACGACATCCAGTCGGTCTGTGACAAGCTTACCAGTATGAGCACCCCAGACAGTAATTCACACGTTTACCAGGCTGCCGACGCCCAGGGGGACGTCGCCCAGCAAATCCGCGACATCTCCGAGGTACCGGCCATCGAGGTCATCACCACCGCGGCAGTCCACCTCATGAGCGCAGCAGCGGTAAAACTTGGCCTCGCTGCCGAGGACAACGCCGAGGAACTCAAGGACCTGGACGAGGCCCGGAAGCTCATCACCGCACTCGCCGGGCTGGTCACCGCCGCTGCGCCCGAGATCGGGTCCCAGCACGCCGGGCCTTTGCGCGACGGCCTGCGTTCGCTGCAGCTCGCCTTCCGCGAAGAGTCGATCATCCCCGACGCCCCGGGCAAGGGCCCGGGCGAGAAGTACACCGGCGCGGTCAACTGAGCCGGCACAGCTAACTGATATAAACCACGACGGCGGCGGGCGGACCATGGCGGTCCGCCCGCCGTCGTTATGTCCCCCGGGTGTCAGGCGGCGGTGCGGCTGCGGCGGCGCTGCTGCAGCACCAGTCCCACGAGGCACAGCGCTACGCCGGCGACGCCGACGGAGACAAAGCCGCCGGAGGATCCCACGACGTCGATGAAGACTCCGGCGAGCGGAGCCCCGAGTGCCACGCCGCCGGTCAGCGCGGAGCCGTACCAGCCCATCGCCTCACCGCGGCGGTCCTCAGCCACGAGGTCTGCCACCTTTTCGGACGCGGCCGACAGTACGGGCGCGCAGAGGAGGCCGGGCAGGACCGAGACGAGCGCCAGCGACCAGGTGTCGTGCGCGAAGCCCATCGGGATGGTCAGGGCTGCCATTCCCAGCAGCAGGATGATGGGCGAGACCGGGCGGTGCATGGCGCCGTAGATGAGGCCGCCAATCACCGACGCGGCACACCAGAAGAGGAATACGATGCCGATTTCGCCCTGGTGCCCGCCCGTTTCCAGCGCGGCGACGATGCCCACGTCGGTTCCGCTGAGCACCATGCCCGCGCCCGCGGCGACCGCGAAGACGGCCGCCACAGTGGCCGTGAACCACGCGAAGTTGTGGGCCACCTTGCCCCGGATACCGGATCCGCCATGCGCTCCCGCGGGCACGAGTTCCGCCGCCGCTTCCTGGAGGTGGGCGGGCGCGGCCGAGACCACTGCCACTTCCGCCGCGTGGCGCTGGTCCGCCTCGCATTCCTGGGTTTGTGTGGCGCTGCGGGTGGGCGGGTTGAACCACATCAGGAACAGTCCGGCCAGCGAGGTGGACACTCCCACGATGGTCAGCCCCAGGACCGAGTAGCCGCTGGTGGCTACGACGGCTCCGGCGGCCGGGCCGATCATGAACACCATCTCGGTGGTGATGGCGTCCAGGGCAAAGGCGGTGCGCCGCTGGTCACCGTCAGCCAGGACACCGAGGGACTGGCGGACCACGCTGAAGATGGGGAGGGTCAGCAGACCGCCGATGAAGACCAGCGGCAGCAGCCATTCGTAGGTTACGTGCGGCACTGCCGTCCAAATGACGGTTTCGGACACCACCGACGGGATGAGGGCCCTGCGCAGGCCAACGGTGTCCACGCGCCGGCCGCGCCACGGCGCACCCAGGGCAATGCCGATGGTCATGACGGCGGCGGCGGCACCTGCGGCCGCGTAGCCCTTGTCCAGCGTAAGGACGATGTGCAGGGTCAGCAGGACCCCGGCAGCGGAGTGCGGGATGCGGGCAATCATGCCCACCAGCAGCAGCCGCCTGATCGGCCGGACGGCGAGCAGCTCCCGGTATAAAGCGAAGTTCACGGAAAATCCTTTGGTCTGCCGCGGGCAGCCCGAGGGATCTCCCCGCTGACCGTCAGCTATTGAACAGCGCGCCTCAACTTGATTTCGATCGAGTCAACGCGCTCCCCAAACAATACATTCCGCGACCAGGCGGCCTGGAGCCCGGCCACCAGGTCCTGGACTGCGGCTGCATCAAGGCCGTCCTCGAGGTAGAGCACCACCTGCAACTCGGGTCCGGCGCCGCCGCCGGCCATCGTTTCGCCGTTCGCTGTCGTGGTGGTGACGCCGGCGCCCGGGAGGAGCCCGATGTTCCGGACCGCGGGGAACGCGGCAGCTGCCTCCGAGATGGTGCCGGCCACCTCCCCGTCCAGGTACGAGGGCACCCAGGTCTGCTGCTGCGCCAGAGCCCACAAACCGGGCCGCCGGACCACAAAGGTGACCTCGGAGCCGGGATCAAGCACCAGGAGTTCTGCCTGCTCCGACACGGCGGAGAGGGCGGCCCGGGCGGCATAGACGGCCACCGGCCGCGCGTCGGGATGCCAGCTGGCAAGCGCCTGGGCCGAGGTGAAGGCGGGCATCGCGGTCCTGCCGTCGGCTGCCTTCAGCATCACCAGCGCCATGTCCGCCTGCTTGTCCGAAACCAGGCCGTCATGGCCCTCGGATTCCTCCGCCAGCTGCGCGATGATCGGGATGAAAACCCGGGCCGTGGCCAGCGAGGCTATGACAGCGGCCTCGTCACCTCTTCCGTTCCGGAGTGCCGAGACAGCGGCGAGGTATCCGGCGTCGGCCGTGCCGTCGTCGTCCTCAAAGTTGTGGATCTTCCCGTCGTCCCCGGCCAGGCTGCGGCCCTGCCACGGCCGGCCTGCCGAGTCCGTGGGCCCGCCGGCCCCGGCGAGGGCTGCGGCGATGTGGCCGGGCAGGTGGCGCGGCGCCGGCGCACCGTCGTGACCGTGTGCACTGCCGTTGTGTTCCATCGGTCAGCGGGTCCGGCGGGCCTAGCGGCGGCCGGCGACGTCGAGGGCCTCGGGCAGCGTAAAGGCTCCGGCGTAGAGCGCCTTGCCCACGATGGCACCTTCGACGCCCAGCGGCACCAGCGAGCGGAGCACCTTGAGGTCATCGAGGCTGGAGATGCCGCCGGAGGCCACGACGGGCTTTCCGGTCTTCTCCACCATCTGGCGCAGCAGTTCAACGTTGGGCCCCTGCAGGGTTCCGTCCTTGGTGACGTCGGTGACAACATACCGGGCGCAGCCGGCCTCTTCGAGCCGGCCGAGTACCTCCCAGAGGTCGCCGCCCTCCTTGGTCCAGCCCCGGCCTGCCAGCGTGGTTCCACGGACGTCGAGTCCGACGGCGATCTTGTCGCCAAAGCGGTCGATTGCGCGTGCTGTCCACTCGGGGTTCTCCAAGGCAGCGGTGCCCAGGTTCACGCGTGCCACGCCGAGGTCCAGTGCGGCTTCAAGGGACTCATCGTCCCGGAGTCCGCCAGAGAGCTCCACCTTGATGTCCAGGCGGCCCACGACTTCGCGGAGCAGTTCCGAGTTGGAACCGCGGCCGAACGCGGCGTCGAGGTCCACCAGGTGCACCCATTCGGCGCCCTGCTGCTGCCAGTTAAGGGCAGCCTCCAGCGGTGTACCGTAGCTGGTTTCGCTGCCGGCTTCGCCCTGGACCAGCCGGACGGCCTGGCCGTTCACGACGTCGACGGCGGGCAGCAGTTCAAGGACCGGCAGATCGTTTGCGGTAGTCATCTCAAAATCCTCAGGTAGTTGTGCGGCTGGTGGGGGCGGGAGCGCCGGTGCAGGCTAGCTTCCGGAAAACGTCAGGAGGGAGGCAGCCAGCAGCGACATGCCGGCCAGGACGTAGAAGCCTAATTGGGTCCAGAGCGGCCGTTGCTGCTGCCGGAAGGACAGGGCGCCGCCGACCAGAAGGCCGGCGAGCCCCATCAGGACTATTGACCACATCTACGCGTTGCCGTCCGCGGCCGCCGGCTTCCGCAGGGCATCCACCCAGTTGCGGAGGAGCCGGGCTCCGGCGTCGCCGGATTTTTCCGGGTGGAACTGGGTGGCGCAGAGCGGGCCGTTCTCCACGGCGGCGATGAACGGCGCACCGTGCTCGGACCACGTGACCAAGGGCGGAGCCATCCTCGGCTGCACAACGTCGAAATTCCATTCCTGGACGCCGTAGGAGTGCACAAAGTAGAAACGCTCGCCCTCGACGCCCTCGAACAGCTTGGACCCCTCCGGGACCTTAACCGTGTTCCAGCCCATGTGCGGCACTACCTCGGCCGGGAGGAGCTCCACCTTTCCGGGCCACTCCCCCATGCCTTCAGCCTCGGTGCCGTGTTCCACACCGGCCTCAAACAGGACCTGCAGCCCCACGCAGATGCCCAGCACGGGGCGTCCGCCGGCGACCCGCCGGCCGATGAGGCGGATGCCGTCCACGGCCTTGAGTTCGCGCATCACCGTTTCGAATGCTCCCACGCCCGGCACGACCAGGCCGTCGGCGTTCAGGACGTCCTCGGGCCTGGAACTGAGGATGACCTCGGCGCCTGCCCGCTCCAGCGCACGCACTGCGGAGCGGACGTTCCCGGACCCGTAGTCGAGGACGGTGACCGTGGGCTTGCCCTCCGGCGATTCCGGCTTCTTCAGGGCCGCCGGGTCGATCACAGCGCCGTCGCGCAGGATCTGGCCACTCACAGGGCACCCTTGGTGGACGGAATTCCTTCAACGCGCGGGTCCGGCTCCACGGCTGCGCGCAGTGCGCGGGCGAATGCCTTGAACTGTGCCTCCACGATGTGGTGCGGATCCCGGCCGGCGATGACGTTCATGTGCAGGCAGATGCCTGCGTGCAGCGTGATCGCCTCAAAGACGTGCCGCGTCAGCGACCCGGTGAAGTGGCCTCCGATCAGGTGGTATTCCTGTCCGGCGGGCTCGCCGCCGTGGACCAGGTAGGGCCGGCCTGAGACATCCACCACCGCGTGGGCCAGTGCCTCGTCCAGCGGAACCGTCGCTTCGCCGAAGCGGCGGATCCCGGCTTTGTTGCCGAGGGCCGTCCGCAGGACTTCCCCGAAAGTGATGGCAACGTCCTCCACGGTGTGGTGGACGTCGATGTGGGTGTCACCGGTGGCCTTCACCGTCATGTCAATGAGCGAGTGCTTGCACAGCGCCGTGAGCATGTGGTCATAGAACGGGACGGACGTGTCGATGTTTGAGACACCGGTTCCGTCGAGGTTGATCTCCACAAGCACTGACGATTCGCTGGTGGCACGCTCCATGCGTGCGGTGCGGGTCGCGGCAGTGCTGGATCCGGTGGAACTCATGGTCATATGTCCTTTGCGGAGAAGGAGGAAGTCCCGCGCGCGCGGCGCGGCTATGGTCAAGTTTAGGCGGGCAGCTTTGCCTGGCCGGCCAGGATGGCTTCCAGGGCAGTGAGGAAGGCTGTGGTTTCAGTCTCAGTGCCGGCGGTGACCCGCAGGTGGCCCGGGATGCCGACGTCCCTGATCAGCACGCCGGCGTCCAGCAGTTGCTGCCAGACGTCGTGGGACCGGTCCAGTCCGCCGAAGAAGACGAAGTTGGAGTCCGACGCGGCGGGCGAGAGGCCCAGGCGGGTCAGTTCGGAAACGATCCGGTCGCGCTGGACCTTGATGTCCTCGACGTCCGCCATCAGCGCCTCGCGGTGCTGCAGGGCGGCCAGGGCGGTGGCCTGGGTGACGGCGGAGAGGTGGTACGGGAGCCGGACCAGCCGCAGGGCGTCCGTGACTTCGGGAGCGGCGGCCATGTAGCCCAGCCGGGCCCCGGCCAGGGCAAACGCCTTGCTCATGGTCCGGGTGACAATGAGGCGTTCCCGGCCCGGCAGGAGCGTCAGGGCGCTGGGTGTGCCGTCGTGGGCAAACTCGTGATAGGCCTCGTCCACGATCACGATGGTCTGGCTGGCTTCGCCGGCGGCGTACACGGCTTCCACCACATCCAGGCCCAGTCCTGTTCCGGTGGGGTTGTTGGGTGAGCTGAGGAAGACAACGTTGGGCTGGAGCTCCTTGACCTGGCGGCCTGCCGATTCGGCGCTCAGTCCGTAGTCTGCCTCACGCTGTCCAGCAATGTATTCAGTGTCCGTACCGCTGGCCAGCAGCGGGTACATGGAGTACGTGGGAGGGAAGCCAAGAGCCGTCCGGCCCGGCCCGCCGAAGGCCTGGAGGATCTGCTGCAGCACTTCGTTGGAACCGTTGGCTGCCCAGATGTTCGACGCGTCCAGTCCGTGGCCGAGGAACTCCGCCAACGCGTCGCGAAGCTCTGAGAACTCCCGGTCCGGGTACCGGTTCAGACCCGCCGCGGCCTCGGTGACTGCCGCGCTGATAGCCGCCCGGACGTCCGCAGGAACACCATGGGTGTTTTCGTTGACGTTCAGCAGGATGGGAACATCGAGCTGCGGAGCCCCGTACGGGGACAGGCCACGAAGGTTGGTCCGGAGGGGAAGGCGGTTCAGACGCTCTAGCTGGTCATTCACCTGAACAGTTTAGTGCCGAAGCGCGGACCCCGAAAATGTGACGGTTCCCGGCTGCCATTGACAACCTGCAGGGCTACTTTGCAGGTACAAACAGTTGCTGGCCGGGCAGCACCGTTCCGGCCGTGAGGTTGTTGAGCTGGACGATGTCCGCTATCACATCCCGGGGATCCCGCTCCGGGGACACCGCGGCGGCGATCCCCCAGAGCGACTGACCGGGCTGCACAGTTACTGAGACCGTCGGCGTGAGCGAGAGGTCCGCAGCGGAGTCGGCGGCCTTGGCAGGTGCGTTCAGGAATCCCGCAAGCAGGAAGAGCATCGCCGCGAGCAGGACCAGGGGAATGCCGATCAGGACCACCCGGCCGCGCCGCGTCAGGCGAAGGGGCGGCAGCGGTTCCTTGCGGACCAGCACATCGGGCACTGCTGTGAGGTGCTGGACCGAGACGAACTGCGGACGGGAGTCCTGCGATGCTGAAAAAGCTGACATGAAATGAGCCCTCCTGGACCATGCTGTGCTGCCCGGAGTGTTCTTTCCGCCCGCCTGCCTGCCTCGGCGGGCTGGCCCTGCCGTTTCGAATATTCGAATACCGCGGGAAGCGAATAGAACACATGTTCGAACTTTGCTTCTTCTGTTTTAGCACTTATCAACGAACATTGTCGAGACTCGCTAGAACAAATGTTTGAAAAAGGGTTGTGGCTGGCCTACGTTTGAACCAAAGATCAACCACCTCTGTAGTTGATCAGCAGGGTCTGACAATCAATGCCGGAGACTCCCGGCACCCGCGGCCGGAAGGCTCCGGGGCAACGGAAAGGCATTGGCAAACATGGCAGCAGCAGCCGCGGGCGGCAGGGCGACCCAGCGGGGTCAGCAGCCCCAAAGGACTCCCAAAGGGCTGACTGCCCGGCAAAAGAAGATCCTGGAAACCATCCAGCGCTCGGTCAATGACAACGGGTATCCCCCGTCCATGCGTGAAATCGGTGACACCGTGGGCCTGGCCAGCCTGTCCAGCGTGACCCACCAGCTCTCGCAGCTGGAAAAGCTGGGCTACCTTCGCCGGGATCCCAAGCGGCCACGGGCCATGGAGGTCCTGATGCCGCTGACGCTGGACGGCGGGACATCCAAAGCCGCAGGTTCAGCCGCGCCGGCTGCCCTGCGCGGCATCAGCGGGGGCAAAGTGACTGAGTTGCCCACCGCCATGGACACTGCCATGGTCCCGCTGGTGGGCCGGATCGCGGCCGGCGGGCCCATCCTCGCGGACCAGGTCGTGGAGGACGTTATGCCCCTGCCGCGCCAGCTGGTGGGGCAGGGCGAGCTCTTTATGCTCAAAGTGGCCGGAGACTCCATGGTGGACGCGGCAATCTGCGATGGCGACTGGGTGGTGGTGCGGCGCCAGGCTGACGCCGTCAACGGTGACATCGTTGCGGCTCTCCTGGACGACGAAGCGACCGTCAAGACGTTCCGCCAGCGGGACGGCCACACGTGGCTCCTGCCGCAGAACACCCAATACGAACCCATCCTTGGCGACCACGCCACCATCATGGGCAAGGTTGTTTCGGTCCTGCGCTCGCTCTAGGCCCGTCAGTTACCGCAAAAATAGATCAGCCGGGCCCGCCGCGAGGGGCGGTCCCAGCTGATCTTTTGCATTTAACTCCCTGCAGTTAACTCAGGTGTGCTCCTTGGCCAGCCGCTCAAGGGCAGCGAACGCGATCTTCCGGTCCGTGGTGGGCCAGAAGGGCGGCAGCGCGCCCCGCAGGAAGCCGGCGTAGCGCTCCGTGGCCAGCCGCGAATCAAGCACCGCCACCACGCCCTTGTCGCCCGTGGACCGGATCAGCCGGCCGGCGCCCTGTGCCAGCCGGATGGCGGCGTGGGTGGCGGAGACCGACATAAAGCCGTTCCCGCCGGCCTGGGCCACGGCCCTGGAGCGGGCGGTCATCAGGGGGTCGTCCGGCCGCGGGAACGGGATGCGGTCAATCACCACCAGGCGGCACGAGCCGCCAGGAACGTCCACACCCTGCCACAGCGACATGGTGCCGAAGAGGCAGGTGTCAGGCTCGTCGGCGAACTGCTTGACGAGCGCGGTCATCGTCGAGTCGCCCTGGCAGAGGATGCTCAGTCCCAGCCGGGGCCGCAGGGCCTCGGCTGCCTCTTCCGCGGCGCGGCGCGAGGAGAACAGGCACAGTGCACCGCCGCCGGAGGCCCTGATCAGCGCCTCGAGTTCCTCCAGCGCTTCCGGCGACACTCCGCGGCCTGGCTTGGGCAGGTGTCCGGCAACGTACAGGATCCCCTGCTTCGGGTAGTCAAAGGGGGAACCGACATCGATGCCGGTCCAGCTCGGGGCGCCCTGGCCCACGAGGCCCAGTCCGCCGGCGGCCGGTTCAAACGCCGAGCCGATGGCCAGCGTGGCCGAGGTGAGTACCACGGTGTGGCCTTCGAACAGGCCCTCCCGCAGCCTTCCCGCGACACTGAGGGGCGCGATGTTTATCAGCGCCGGTGAGGCGTCGTCGGGCTGCGCGTAGCCCTGCTGAGGATCGAAGGTGCTGGCGCGGGAGAACCACACCACCTCCCGGTTTTCACGGGCCGCGATGAGCCGTTCGCAGAGTTCGAGGATGAGCATCAGGCGGGAGCGGGCGAGCTGGCGCCCGCCGTCCGCGGTTTGGCTGCTGTCTCCCTTGGAGTCGGAAAGGGCAGCCCGGCAGGCGTCCCGCAGTTGGTCCATGCAGTCCAGCTGTTCGTCGTTGAGTCCGTTGGGAAGCAGCCCGTTGGGCACCCCGGCGAGGGCGAGTTCCAGGTTGGCAGCGGCGGCGTTGAGGGCGTCGACCGTGATGGCTGTGTGCTTCCGCGCGCCGGACGCCGCGGCATGGACCATGGCGACGGACAGCTGCCCGGATACGGCCCCGGTCACCCGGTCCTGGAGTTCGTGGGCCTCATCCACCACCACAACGTCGTATTCAGGCAGGACGGCCAGGCCCTCGAAGGCACTGACGGCGAGCATGGCATGGTTGGTGACCACAACGTCGGCGTCGGCGGCGTCCTGGCGGGCCAGCTCGCTGAAGCATTCGGCCGCCATCGGGCACTTCTGTGCCCCCAGGCATTCCATCGAGGTGACGGAGACCTGGCGCCAGGCCCGGTCCGTGACGCCGGGAAGGAGTTCATCGCGGTCGCCAGTGGCCGTTTTTTGCGCCCATTCGCGCAGGCGCACCACTTCCTTGCCCAGCTGCGAGGACGGTCCCCCCAGCGCGGCGGCGAAGTGCGGCACGCTGGTGTCCTCGCCGAGGGAAAACAGCTGCCCTTCGGCGGGTTCCTCGGAGGGGAATCCGCCCTCAAGCTTGTGCCGGCACACGTAGTTGGAGCGGCCTTTGACCAGCGCCACCTTCACGGGGCGGTCCAGGGCCGGGGTGATGGTTTTCAGCAGGCGCGGCAGGTCCCGGCCCACAATCTGCGTCTGCAGGGCGAGGGTGGCAGTGGAAACCAGGGTGGGCTTGTTGCTCACGAGCGAATGCGCAATGAGCGGGATCAGGTAAGCCAGCGACTTTCCGGTTCCGGTGCCGGCCTGGACCAGCAGGTGGTCGCCGGTTTCGATGGCCCGGGCCACCTGCCTGGCCATCTCGTGCTGTCCGCTGCGGCTTTGCCCGCCCATCCCGGCCACGGCACGGTCGAGCAGTTCAATGACGAACTGCTCGCCGGCCGTACCCGAGGACTCACTTGCCACTGTTTCAGTCATTGCTGACGAATGATTCCAGTTCCGCCGCGAGGCCTTCCCGGACCATCACCACGGCCCGTGTTCCGTCCTCGCCATGGTCAAGGCTCAGGATTTCGGCGTCGGTGTTGTGCAGCTTGCTGATCACGTCGCCGCGGTTGTACGGGATGAGGAGCTCAAGCTTGACGCTGGGCCGCGGGATGGAGCTGCTGATTTCGCGGAGCAGCTCGGCGATCCCCTCACCGGTCCGGGCCGACACCACCACGTGGCGGGGCTCGCGCTGTTTGAGGCGTTCGACCACAAACGGATCCGCGGCGTCCACCTTGTTCAGGACGATGATTTCCTGCACCTTGCGGGCGTCCACTTCGCTGAACACCTTGCGGACTGCGGCGATCTGTCCTTCGGGATCCGGATGCGAAACATCCACCACATGGAGGATGAGGTCGGCGTCCGCCACTTCCTCCAGCGTGGAGCGGAAGGCCTCCACCAGCTGGGTGGGAAGGGAACGGACGAAGCCCACGGTGTCAGCCAGGGTGTAGCCCAGGCCATCCGCGGTCTCTGCCTTGCGCACGGTGGGGTCCAGGGTGGCGAACAGGGCGTTCTCCACCAGCACGCCGGCGTCGGTCAGCCGGTTCAGCAGCGACGATTTCCCGGCGTTGGTGTACCCGGCGATGGCAACGGACGGCACGGAATTACGACGGCGGTTGGCCCGCTTCGTTTCCCGCGCAGGCTTCATCGCGGCGATCTCGCGCCGCAGCTTGGCCATCCGCGTCCGGATCCGGCGGCGGTCCAGTTCGATCTTGGTCTCACCGGGGCCACGGGAACCCATGCCGGCGCCGGCGCCGCCCACCTGGCCACCGGCCTGGCGGGACATCGACTCGCCCCAGCCGCGCAGGCGCGGCAGGAGGTATTCGAGCTGGGCCAGTTCCACCTGGGCTTTGCCCTCGCGGCTCTTGGCGTGCTGGGCGAAGATGTCCAGGATCAGGGCCGTGCGGTCGATGACCTTGACCTTAACGATGTCCTCCAGGCCGCGCCGCTGGGAAGGCGCCAACTCGGCGTCCACCACCACGGTGTCCGCACCGGTGGACATCACGATTTCCTTGAGCTCCTGGGCCTTGCCGGACCCGAGGAACGTGCCTGGGTCCGGTTTTGCCCTGCGCTGCACCATGCCGTCCAGGACTTCCGAACCGGCAGTCTCTGCCAGGGCGGCGAGCTCACGCAGTGAGTTTTCGGCGTCGGCGAGCGTTCCTTCGGCCCAGAGGCCGGCAAGCACCACGCGTTCCAGGCGCAACTGCCGGTATTCGACTTCGGTAACGTCTTCGAGTTCCGTGGACAGGCCGGCGGTACGACGGAGCGCCCTGCGCTCTTCGAGGTCCTGCTGGTCGCCGTCGAAGGCGCTGTGCTCTTCGTCGAGGCGGGAAATTGCCTGGGCTTTGCCGAACACCGCCCTGCCGTCGCCTTCAGCGGCGGCGCCGCGTTTTGCCGGAACATCCTTGGAGAGAATCCGGTCGATGACAGCTTGGATTTCCTCCGGGCTCATATCCTGGGCTGCTGGATCGGATCCGGTGTTGGGCTGGCTGGTCATGGTCTCCTTTGAAGATTCGGCATTTCCAGAATAGTGCCGATTGCTGGTGAGTGGGGACGTATTCGCGCTGGGCTGACGGCTGGCGGTCATCCTGGCTCCGGTCTGCTGCGCGCGCCGTGCAAGGCGGTGGCACGCAACGTAGATCCACATCCATCGAAGTAGTGGAGTGGGTAAAGGCGCAGGCAACACCGGGAAGGGCACAGCGTGAGGGCTGGCTTCGAGTATTGCCCGGCGGTCGAACCGGGCGCCAAAGGCCTGGTCGGTGACGCATCTGCGGAAGGTGAAAACCTGCATCGCTGCGGGACGTGGCTGCGGGACGGGTTCAACCCGTGCCGGCTACTCGAAGATCAGGAACATGCCTTCCAGATTAGCAGACCCGGTCCGGCGCGGTTTCCCTTACGCTTCACGGCCAACTAATCTGGCCAGTTATGGAGTCCGCACACTATTTCAGCGCATCGCCCGCAGGGCCGTTCACCCGCAAGCCGCTCACGGTGGACCTGGCCGGGGAGACGCGCAAACTGCAGACATCCGGCGGCATTTTCAGCCCTGACGGAATCGACAAGGGTACGGCCGTGCTGCTGGCTGAGGTCCCGGCGCCGGCGCAGTCAGGGAACCTGCTGGATATCGGCTGCGGCTGGGGTCCCATCGCGATCACCATGGCCCTGCACTCGCCCGATGCGAAGGTCTACGCGGTGGACGTCAACGAGCGCTGCATCACACTGACGAACGAAAACGCGGCTTCGCTCGGCCTGCGGAACGTTACCGCCAGCACGCCGGACGAGGTGGACCCGGACCTGCGTTTCGACACCATCTGGTCCAACCCGCCCATCCGGATCGGGAAGGACGAACTGCACTCACTGCTGAAGCTGTGGATTCCGCGGCTGGCACCGGGCGGCTCCGCATGGCTGGTAGTCCAGAAAAACCTTGGTTCCGACTCCCTGCAGCGCTGGCTGTCACAGGAACTGGACGGCTCGTTCACGGTCACCCGGGAAGCCACAGCCAAAGCCTTCAGGATCCTGCGGGTCAGGAAAGCGTCCCGCTAGCCACAATCACCGCCGGGCCGCTGAGCTCGACGTGCTCGTGCCCGCCGGCTCCGGCAAAGAACTTGACGCCGACGACGCCGCCCGGCACCTTGACGTTCCAGGCGTCAGGCGCCCCGGCCCCGGCCCAGTGCCTGATGGCGACGGCGGCAGCGCAGGCGCCCGTGCCGCACGACTGGGTCTCGCCGACGCCGCGTTCGTGGACCCGCATGGTCACAGTGCCCACACCGTCATGCACCAGCGGCTCTGAGGGGACCACAAACTCGACGTTGGTTCCGTTGGCCGGGGTGGGATCCACGTGCGGGGCGGTGAACAGGCGGGTGGCTTCCAGTTCGGAAAGCTCGGCGAGGGCCACTACGGTGTGCGGGTTGCCCATGCTGACGGAGAGGGCGGGGCGCGGCACTTCCAGGCCGTCGGCCGTGACCAGGGAGTCCATCGCCTTGGCGGAGGCTTCCCCGGGGAAAATGAACTCCCAGGGGCCCATGTCGACGGCGTAGTCCTCGCCGGTACGGACAACGGTTTTGATTCCGCCGCGGGTTCCGATGGTGAGGGCGCCGCCGTCGGGCAGGTCAACCAGGCCCTCGGCGCGGAGGAAGTGGACGAAGACCCGGACGCCGTTGCCGCACATCTCGGACAGGGAGCCGTCCCCGTTGCGGTAATCCATGAACCATTGGGCGTCCGGGGTTGTGCCCAGCAGTTCCCGGCCCTCAGGCAGGAAGCGCGACGGTACGGCGCGGATGAGTCCGTCCCCGCCGATGCCGCGGTGCCTGTCGCACAGCGCGGCAACCTGGTCGGGGCCGATGGTGTGGATGCCGTCAGGATCGGCGATCAGGACAAAATCGTTGCCTGTGCCGTGGCCTTTCGAGAAGCGGAGTCCGCCCAGGGTGGAGATGGCGGGCTCGAGGGTCTCTGCGGGGGTAGCGTCCATGTTCCAAGGTTACCGGCCGACTGCGGGGCATCAGAAACCCGCTGCGCCCGGCGGGCAGGCGCCGGTTCAGCCGCAGAGCGTGAGCGCGTGTGCTGCCAGTTCGGGGTCTTTCCAGTCCAGCCAGCTGATCCGGGGATCGGCACGGAACCAGGTGAGCTGCCGCCTGGCGAACTGCCGCGTGGCCACGATGGTCTCTTCGGCGGCCTCCTCAACGGTGGCGCCGCCGTCGAGAACCCTAAGGAACTGGGAGTAGCCCAACGCCCGCGGGGCGGTCTTGCCGTGGCGCAGGCCTGCCTTGTCCAGCTGCCGGACCTCCTCAAGCAGGCCGTTGTCCACCATGGCGTGGACACGCTGGGCAAGCCGTTCACGCAACTGTTCCCGGTCCACGGCCAGGCCGATCTGGATGGCGGGCTGGAAATACTCCCGCCGGGGCATGAAGGAGCTGAATGGCCGGCCGGTGAGCTGGTGGACTTCCAGTGCCCTGATGATCCGGCGGGTGTCCGAGACGCGTGCCGCCGACACAGGGTCAACGGCCCGCAGCCGGGCCAGCAGCGGTCCGGTGCCCTCCGCTGCGTGCTCTGCTTCCAGCACCGCGCGCACGTCGGGGTCGGTTCCGGGGAATTCCAGGACATCCAACGCTGCCCGGACGTACAGCCCGGACCCGCCGGCCAGGATGGCCCGCTTCCCTCGTGCGTGGATGTCGGCGATGATGGCGCGGGCCTGCTGCTGGAAGTCCGAGACGCTCGCTTCCTGGGTCACGTCCAGGGTGTCCAGCAGATGGTGCTGCACTCCCCTGCGTTCAGCCTGGGTGATTTTGGCCGTCCCGACGTCCATGCCGCGGTAGAACTGCATGGCGTCGGCATTGATCACTTCCCCGTCCAAGGCAAGGGCGAGGCTGACGGCGAGGTCGGACTTACCCGACCCGGTGGGACCAACGACGGCGATGACCGGAGGACTGGCCACCGGTCAGGCGCTGCGGACCGGCAACGAGGGCATGCCCAGCGAAACGCCGGAGCGGCCGGCTGCATTCTTCGCCGCGCTCGGCGCCGGGGCCCCGCACGAGTCGGCCTGCGACCTGTCCCAGGCGTCGCCAGCGCGGGAACGACGGAGGCTGTAGTCCTCCGCCGTGGGGTCGGCCACCAGGTGGAATGCAGCGGCTTCGGTGATCGTGACCGTCACGAGGTCGCCGGGACGGGGTGCGGGTGCTCCCGCAGGAACGGAGAAATGCACCAGCCGCTGGTCCTGGGTGCGTCCGGAAAGGCGGTGGGTTTCGCCTGCCTTGCGCCCTGATTGGGCGGTGACCATGACTTCGACGCGGCGGCCGAGCTGTTTGGCGTTTTCCTCGGCAGCGATCCTGTCCTGGAGGGCGGTCAGCCGTTCGAAGCGCTCCTGGACCACGGCCTTGGGCAGCTGGTCCGGAAGGTCGGCAGCAGGGGTGCCGGGCCGCTTGGAGTACTGGAACGTGAACGCGGTGGCGAAGCGGGACTTTTCCACCACATCCAGGGTGGCCTGGAAGTCTTCTTCGGTTTCGCCGGGGAAGCCCACGATGATGTCGGTGGAGATGGCGGCGTGCGGGATCCTGTCCCGGACTTTGTCCAGGATGCCGAGGAACTTGGTGGAACGGTAGGACCGCTTCATGTCGCGCAGGACTTTATCCGAGCCGGACTGCAGCGGCATGTGCAGCTGTGGCATGACGTTGGGCGTTTCGGCCATGGCCTCGATGACGTCGTCGGTGAAGGCCGCCGGGTGCGGGCTGGTGAAGCGGACCCGTTCCAGGCCTTCGATTTCACCGCAGGCGCGCAGGAGTTTGGAAAAGGCCTGGCGGTCGCCGAATTCGACCCCGTAGGAGTTGACGTTTTGGCCGAGCAGGGTGACTTCGATGGCGCCGTCGTCCACGAGGGCCTGGATCTCGGCCAGGATGTCACCCGGGCGGCGGTCCTTCTCCTTGCCGCGAAGGGCGGGGACGATGCAGAAAGTGCACGTGTTGTTGCAGCCGACGGAGATGGACACCCAGCCGGAATACACCGAGTCCCGTTTGGTAGGCAACGTGGAGGGGAAGACATCCAGCGATTCGAGGATCTCCAGCTGGGCTTCGTTGTTGTGCCGTGCCCGGTCCAGCAGGGCAGGAAGCGCCCCCACGTTGTGGGTTCCGAAGACGGCGTCCACCCACGGCGCCTTTTTGAGGATGGTTTCGCGGTCCTTCTGTGCCAGGCAGCCGCCGACAGCGATCTGCATGCCCGGGTTGGCGGCCTTCACCGGCGCCAGCATGCCCAGGTTGCCGTACAGCTTGTTGTCAGCGTTTTCCCTGACAGCGCAGGTGTTGAACACCACCACGTCCGCATGGTCCCCGGCGGCCGGTACGTAACCGGCGTCCTCGAGCATGCCCGCCATCCGCTCGGAATCGTGCACGTTCATCTGGCAGCCGAACGTGCGCACCTGATATGTACGGGGCGGCGCCGCAGGGTCGGCTGAAGGGGCGGTACCGGATGCGGGGGAAGGAATGGTCAAACTCACCTGTTAAGGGTACCGGTTCGGCGGAAATCGCCGCTCCGGCGGGAAGTCCTCCCAATGGGCCTACTCCTCAGGGAGGCTGTCCCCGTCCCCGCCGTCCGAACGCGAGGCGAGCACCTCGCCGACAATCCGGAAGGCCTGCGACGGCTGGTACCCCTTGCGCGCAAGCATTGACGCGAGCCGCCGGGTGGTCTTGTCCCGCTCGGCCTGGTCCGAGAGATCGGTGCCGGGCCGCAGCTTCCGCTCCACGAGCAGGCGCGCGGCACTTTCCTCGTCTTCGTCGGAGAGCTGTTCCAACGCCGAGGCAGCCGTGTCCGCATCAATCCCCTTGTCTGCCAGCTCGCGGCGAAGCGCGCCCTTGGCGAGCTTCCGGGACTGGGACCTGCTGCGCACCCACATGTCCGCAAACTCGGCGTCGTCGATGAGTCGCACCTCCTGGAACCTGTCCAGCACGGCCTCGGCAACGTCCTCGGGGATGTTGCGCTCGGCCAGCTTGCGCGACAGCTGCAGCCGGCTCTTGGCCGAGCTGGTCAGCTGCCGCAGCACGATCGCACGTGCAACTGAAGCAGGATCCGGTTCCGGGTCTGACGCGACCGAAGAATCCGGACTGGGCCCGTCCGGTCCGAAACCGGAGCGTCCGCCGCCCCGGCCCCGCCGGCGTCGGCCTGGACCGGTGCCGGAGTCCGGGCCGAAGCCCGGACCGTCCGTGAGGTCCGCGGTGTCCCTAGAAGCCGTCAACAGCCTTCAGCTTCGGTGTGTCTTTTGAATCGGCTTCGGCAGGCTTGACCCCGACCCCAAGCTTTTCCTTGATCAGGCGCTCAAGCTCGGCAGCGAGTTCCGGGTTGTCACGCAGGAACCGGCGGGAGTTCTCCATGCCCTGGCCCAGCTGGTCGCCGTCGTACGTAAACCACGAACCGGACTTCTTGATGATGCCGTGCTCCACGCCCATGTCGATGATTCCGCCCTCGCGGGAGATGCCCTGGCCGTAGATGATGTCGAACTCGGCGATCTTGAAGGGCGGGGCCATCTTGTTTTTGACGATCTTGGCCTTGGTACGGTTACCGACCGAATCCGCGCCTTCCTTGAGCGTCTGGATGCGGCGCACGTCAATGCGGATGGAGGCGTAGAACTTCAGGGCCTTACCACCGGTGGTGGTTTCAGGGGATCCGAAGAAGACGCCGATCTTTTCGCGGAGCTGGTTGATGAAGATGGCGGTGGTCTTGGTCTGGCTCAGGCGGCCGGTGATCTTACGCAGCGCCTGGCTCATCAGGCGGGCCTGCAGGCCCACGTGGCTGTCACCCATGTCGCCTTCGATTTCCGCACGCGGCACCAGGGCGGCCACGGAGTCAATGACGATGACATCCAGCGAGCCGGAGCCAATCAGCATGTCCATGATTTCGAGGGCCTGCTCGCCGGTGTCCGGCTGGGAAACCAGCAGCGCATCCGTGTCCACGCCCAGCTTTGCGGCGTACTCGGGGTCCAGGGCGTGCTCGGCGTCGATGAAGGCTGCGATGCCGCCCAGGCGCTGGGCGTTGGCTACGGCGTGGAGCGCAACGGTGGTCTTACCTGAGGATTCCGGACCGTAGATCTCCACCACGCGGCCGCGGGGCAGGCCGCCAATTCCCAGGGCGACGTCCAATGCGATGGATCCGGTGGGGATGACCTCGATGGGGGCGCGGACTTCGTCGCCCAGCCTCATGACCGAGCCCTTGCCGAACTGCTTGTCAATCTGTGCCAGTGCTGCGTCGAGCGCCTTCTGACGATCCGGGGCTGCCGCCATGGTTCACACCTCTAATGCTTTCTCGCTTTGGAGTGGCCTGAGCGGCCGTTTCTTGGTCATCTCTGACGCTAATGGCACCCACTGACATTCTGGCCGGATGACATCGGCTATGTGGATAACCCACTAGGAAAAGCATAGCTTTACCCGAACAGATATTCGAACAATCCTGCGGCGTGTCAGCGCAGTTCAGGTCAGTCGCGGAGGGGTTTGATGTCCCGGCCCAGGCGCCGTTCCGGCGGGACGTCCTGGACGTCGCAGACCGCCAGCCATACCTGCCGGGGGCTCACGCCCGCGGCCAGTGCCTGGTCCGCGGTGCGTCCGCCGACCCCGGCAAGGATCAGGGAACCGCTCACGACGCGTGAGTATCCGGAGCCGAATTCGTCGTCCATCAGACGCCAGTAGTCACTGATTCGCACCAATAGAGTCTCTCATGAAGCAGGACCTTAGAATTGTTGCCATGAGCAACTCCCCCGACGTTCCCGCTCCCGCCGGCCCTTCTGACGACACCGTCGATGCGGCGCTGAAGACCGTGGAGCATCAGATCAGCGTCTTCTGGCGAAGGGCACGGTCCGTATCCCATCAGCTGTCCCGCCAGGTCCACCCCGACATGGAACCTGCTGCGTACGGCCTGCTCACCGTGATCCGGCGCGAAGGTCCCATCCGCCTGACTGATCTTGCCCTGAGCATCGGCGTCGGGAAACCCTCGGTCAGCCGGCAGATCGCGTTCCTGGAGAGCATCGGGCTGGTCTCCAAGGAGGCCGACCCGCTGGATGGCCGCGCCCAGGCGATCCGGCTGACGCCCAAAGGCGAAGAGAAAATGCACCAGGTCCAGGACGCCCGGCGCGAAGTCTTCCGGGAACGGCTGGGCGAATGGCCCCTCGAGGACCTGCAGACGCTGGCGACGTATATGGCCAAGCTCAACGCCACCTATGAACGCGATGGCTTCCCCCAGGACGTGGCGCCTGCGAAGAAAGACACCCAGCCCTAAGACACCGAAAGCCTCCGGCGCGTGCCGGAGGCTTTCGTTGGTTAATCGTTCAGGGTGCCTACCGTGCTCCGGAAAGCAGTCCCTTGGAAAGTTCGTTGGTGAGTTCGGCGTTCAGGTCCCGCTCGAGATCGCGGCCATAGCGCTGCGAGAACTCCTGCGGAACGGTGTCCGGAACAGCAACGCCCTCTGCGACGGCGACGCGGTCGCTGACTTCACGGAGCATGCTGGACAGGGGTACGTCCAAAGCGGAGCAGATCGAGGACAGAAGCTCTGACGAAGCTTCCTTCTGGCCGCGCTCCACTTCACTGAGGTATCCCAGGGAAACACGGGCACTGTGCGAAACTTCGCGAAGAGTACGCCCCTGACGCTGGCGGACATCGCGCAGAACATCACCGATTTCGTGACGAAGTACAACCATCTTGCGCTCCTTCTGTTCGCTCTTGCCCTGATCGGCGAGGCCCACATCCTTCCAGCGGACAACGCCGTTTACGGATACGGGCTGCTTTACCATCTGTATCGCCTTGCTCCCTCATAAGTCCGGTCCGCCGTCGAGCGAACCGTGGTGGTGTAATCATCCTAGGCGCCTCCGCTCTCCGGAAGCGACACAATGTAATAACTAATGGGTACCGGGATTTGTTCCCGGATACTTTACCCCCGGTAACTTCAGGAAGATAGGGCTGCAAGGAGGCGCTCCAAGGCGGCTCCGCAGGCCTGGCCACGGATCTCTGCCCGGTTGCCGGAAAAGCCGTAGTCGAAGGACTCGCTGCCGTCCGCCGTCGCGACCCCGATGTAGACGGTCCCCACGGGCTTGCCATCGTGCTCCTCGGGGCCGGCGACCCCTGTGGTGGCCACGCCAATGTCCGAGCCCAGGGCCGCGCGGACGCCCGCTGCCATGGCGGCGGCAACTTCCCCATCCACGGATCCGGCTGCGGCAAGCAGTTCCGGCGAAACGCCCAGGACGTCGACTTTGACGGAGTTCTGGTAGGCTACGACACCCCCTTGCAGCATTCCGGAGGCGCCGGCGGTGTCGGCCAGGATGGCGGAGACCATTCCGGCGGTGAGCGACTCGGCGGTGGCGACGGTCAGCCCCCGGTCCAGGGCGTTTTTGACTGCGTCCCCGGCGAGGTGGTGGAGGTTTGTCATGTCTGCTCCTTGTCTACAGTGGCCTACTGGCCGGCACTGCGCTTTCCCTGCGCACGGAGCCGCAGGGCTTCAACCACGTATTCGACGCCGGTCCAGACGGTGATCAGCACGGCCACCATCATGACGGCGAAAGCCACCCAGACAAGCCACGGGGCGAACGCGGCGAGCGGCAGGAGGTAGAGGAAAATCGCGGCGGTCTGCACCACCGTCTTGAGCTTGCCACCCCGTGAGGCCGGGATCACGCCGTAGCGGATCACAAAGAAACGCAGGGCCGTGATGCCCCACTCGCGGACGAGGATCAACACCGTGACCCACCACGGGAGCTCCCCGAGGACGGACAGCATGACCAGGGCGGAACCGATCAGGAGCTTGTCGGCGATGGGGTCGGCGATTTTGCCGAAGTCGGTGACGAGGCCGCGGCTCCTGGCGATGTCGCCGTCGAGCTTGTCAGTGTAAATCGCGACGGCGAACGCCAGCACCGCGGCCCAGCGCCACAGTCCCGACTCGCTGCGCAGCCCAGGGGCATCGGCTATCAGGAACCAGACGAAGAAAGGCACCAGCGCGATGCGCAGCATGGTCAGGATGTTGGGAAGATTCCAGATCCCTGAACTGCTGGAGCCGGCGGCGGTTGCTTCGGTGCTAGTCACCTTCCTAGGCTACCGTCCGGTGAGTGACCAGGCGTCTTCGGAGCCGTCTTCGTCGTCGCTGGAGCCGGCGTCCGCACCGTCGAAGTATTCAACGTTCTGGCTGCGCTGGTCCAGGTCCGCCTGCACGAGGTCCTCCGCGTAGCCGCCCTGGGCGATGTTGGCGTTCGCGTTGTCGCTCAGGGCCGCGGTCTGGGAGTCCGGGGAAACCGGCGCGTCCTGGCCCTTCATGGCGGCGAGGACGGCAGCGAGGTCATCTGGCTTGACCAGGACGTCGCGTGCCTTGGAGCCTTCTGACGGGCCCACCACTCCCCTGGACTCGAGGAGATCCATGAGCCGCCCGGCCTTGGCGAAGCCGACGCGGAGCTTGCGCTGCAGCATTGAGGTGGAGCCGAACTGGGTGGTAACCACGAGTTCGGTGGCCTGCAGCAGGACGTCGAGGTCGTCTCCGATGTCGTCGTCGATCTGCTTCTTTTGCGCTTCGGGGGCGACGTCGTCGCGGTAGACGGCCTTGAGCTGGCCCTTGACGTGTTCAACGACCTTGTGGATTTCGGACTCAGTGACCCAGGCGCCCTGGACACGCATGGCTTTCGATGCGCCCATGGGCAGGAAGAGGGCGTCGCCCTGGCCGATGAGCTTCTCCGCGCCCGGCTGGTCCAGGACGACGCGGGAGTCAGTGACTGAGGACGTGGCGAAGGCCATGCGGGACGGGACGTTGGCTTTGATCAGGCCGGTGACGACGTCGACGGACGGACGCTGGGTGGCGAGGACCAGGTGGATGCCGGCGGCACGGGCCAGCTGCGTGATGCGGACAATGGAATCTTCAACGTCCCGGGGCGCAACCATCATGAGGTCGGCGAGCTCGTCAACGATCACCAGCAGGTAAGGGTAGGGCCGGATGACGCGCTTGGAGTCGACCGGCGGCTGGACCTTGCCGGCACGGACGGCCTTGTTGAAATCATCGATGTGCTTGAAGCCGTAGTTGGCGAGGTCGTCGTAGCGGGCATCCATCTCACGGACCACCCACTGCAGGGCCTCCGCGGCCTTCTTGGGGTTGGTGATGATGGGGGTGATCAGGTGCGGGACGCCTTCATAGGCGGTCAGTTCCACGCGCTTGGGGTCAACCATGACCATGCGGACCTCGTCCGGGGTGGCCCGCATGAGGATGGACGTGATCATCGAGTTCACGAACGACGACTTACCGGCACCGGTGGCACCTGCCACGAGCAGGTGGGGCATCTTGGCGAGGTTGGCCACGACGTAGCCGCCTTCGACGTCCTTGCCCACGCCCATCACCATGGGGTGGTCGGTCCGGCGGGCGTTCTGGCTGCGGAGCACGTCGCCGAGCGAGACGGTCTCGCGGTCCGTGTTGGGGATCTCGATGCCGATTGCGGACTTGCCTGGAATCGGGCTCAGGATGCGGACATCGGAGCTGGCCACGGCGTAGGAGATGTTCTTGGACAGCGCGGTGACCCGCTCCACCTTGGTGCCCGGGGACAGCTCGATCTCATACCTGGTCACGGTGGGACCGCGGCTGAATCCGGTCACCTGCGCCTCGACGTTGAACTGGTTGAGGGTCTCGGTCAGGGACGCGACGATGGCGTCGTTGGCTTCGGTGCGCTCCTTCGGGATGGAACCGGGCGTCAGGACGTCCGACGACGGCAGCGTGTAGGTGACGTCGCCGGCCAGCGACAGCTGTTCGGTCCGCTGTGGGATCGGGGTGGGCAGGGGCGCCGGAGCTACGGGCTTGGCCGGCACCTTGACCGGGTTCAGCGACCCCGCGGCCACCATGCCCGGCGTCACCAGCGGAATCGCTTCGGTGGCGTTCTCCCCCGCCGAAAGCGAATGCGCCGCCGTTCCCAGGCCCTGGGCGGCTTTGATCTTCTCCACGGCGATTTCCGCCTGGGTGGGGCGGCGCACGCCGGGAGCAAGCCGCGGCCCCGGGCCTGGCTTCGCGTCGTCGGCCGGTTCGTCGTCGTCGATGACGGCGTGCTCGAAGGCCTCGTCGCCCACATAGCCTTCCAGCCCGGCGTCGGAGTCCTCGTCCTTGCCGAACAGCCGCCGCTTCTTCTTCTTGGGCACGGCCGCGGGGGCCTGTTCCAGGTAGCTGCGGTCGTGGCCGTCCCGGTCCTCGTCCGGCTCCTGGAGGTCGATGCCCATCAGGTGCTCGTAGCCGCCCCGGAGCCGCCGTGGAATCGCGCCGAAGGGCGTGGCGGTGATGATGAGCAGCGAGACAAATGCCAGCAGGCCGTAAAGGGCCACCGGAACGGCGGCGTGAATGGCGGCCAGCGGCGAGGCGGCCAGGAAACCGAGCATGCCGCCGGCCTGGCGCAGTCCGTCGAAGCCGTCAGCAACGGTGGGCTGTCCGCCCACGATGTGGGCCAGGCCGCAGCCAGCGAAAGTCATGATGAGGAAGCCGATGCCCACTCGGTTGTTGCCCCGACCGTCGGACGGCTGCCGGAAGAGGCGGAACGCGCAGACAAAGAGCATCAGCGGCAGCAGCAGCGACATCCAGCCGAACGTGCCGTTGACGACGCTGTAGACCGCGTCAGGGAACCAACCTGTGAGACCCCACCAGGCGAAGGTGGCGATGAAG
The DNA here is from genome assembly GCF_031457335.1 of Arthrobacter sp. BE255. NCBI lineage: Bacteria > Bacillati > Actinomycetota > Actinomycetes > Micrococcales > Micrococcaceae > Arthrobacter > Arthrobacter sp. BE255. The sequence continues at coordinate 61,990 of NZ_JAVDWK010000008.1, forward strand.
ACCCCGAGGCCCAGGTTGAACAGTGCGGCGCCGTCCCGGCGGTCCTCCGCGGGCAGGTCGCTGACGTCGTGGCCGATCCTGCGGACGCCGCCTCCCACCAGGTGGCCAATGCCCAGCCAGGCGCCGCCCACAACGCGGACCAGCCACGGCTGGTGCTCTTCGACGGCGGGCAACTGGCGGGTGCGCGCCGTGCTGGGGCGTGCGGACGTCCGGCCGGTTTTGGACGCCGCGGAGCCGGCCCCGCGGCCAGTGGTGCTGCCGGATTTGGCACTGGCGGCGCCCCTGGCGGGGCCCTTGGGCGCGGAAGTAGTACGAGTGGCCATACTTGCCACGCTACCCGAACCGGGCCGGAATTCCGCGGATTTCCGGCCCGTTCCGGACTTGCATTTTGAGACGCCGAAGGCCCGGTTCCACGTGGACCGGGCCTTCGGTGATTCCGGTGGGGCTCAGGGCTGTTACGCCTCGAGCACTACGGGGATGATCATGGGACGGCGGCGGAGCTTCCGGTTGACCCAGGTGCCCACCACGCGGCGGACCACCTGCTGCAGCTGGTGGCTGGTGTGGTCGGAGTGGTTCAGCACGGCCTCTTCGAGGGCGGCATTGATCTTGGGGATGATGTCGTCGAAGACGGAATCGTCCTCGGCAACGCCGCGGGCGTGGATCTCCGGTCCGGAGACCACTTTCCCGGTGGCGCGGTTTATCACCGTGATGATGGATATGAAGCCCTCATCACCCAGGACGCGGCGGTCCTTGAGGTCGGCGTCGGTGATTTCGCCGACGCTGGAGCCGTCCACATAGACAAAGCCCACTTCAACCTGGCCAACGACGTCGGCCCGGTGGTCCTTGAGGTCGATCACGGTGCCGTTGTCCGCGAGGATGACGCTGGCCGTGGGGACGCCTGATTCGATGGCGATTTTGCCGTTCGCGATCAGGTGGCGGGTCTCGCCGTGCACCGGCATGGCGTTGAGCGGTTCCAGGATGTTGTAGCAGTACAGCAGCTCACCCGCGGCCGCGTGTCCGGAGACGTGCACCTTGGCGTTGCCCTTGTGGATCACGTCGGCGCCCAGCTTGAGCAGGCCGTTGATGATCCGGAAGACTGCGTTTTCGTTGCCCGGGATGAGGCTGGAGGCCAGGATGACGGTGTCTCCGTCGCCCACCACCACGCGGTGGTCGCCGTTGGCCATGCGGGACAGGGCAGCCATCGGCTCGCCCTGGGAACCCGTGGACATGAGCACGACGCGGTTGTCGGGCAGGTTGTCGATGTTCTTGATGTCGACGATAAGGCCCTCAGGAACGTCCAGGTAGCCGAGCTTCGCCGCGATGGCCATGTTGCGCACCATGGACCGGCCCACGAAGGCGACCTTGCGGTTGTGCTTGGCCGCGGCGTCAAGGACCTGCTGCACGCGGTGCACGTGCGAGGAGAACGACGCCACGATGATGCGTTTGGTGGCCTGGCCGAAGAGCCGTTCCAGGGTAGGGCCGATTTCCTTCTCAGCCGTGGTGAAGCCGGGCACATCCGCGTTGGTGGAGTCGGACATAAAGAGGTCCACGCCTTCTTCGCCCAGCTTGGCGAAGTGGCGGAGGTCGGTGATGCGGCCGTCCAGCGGCAACTGGTCCATCTTGAAGTCACCGGTGTGCAGGACGGTGCCGCCGGCCGTGCGGATGAATACGGCCAGGGCATCCGGGATGGAGTGGTTGACCGCAACGAACTCGCATTCGAAGGGACCGAACTTCTCCACCTGTCCTTCTTCAACCGTGAGGGTGTAGGGACGGATGCGGTGTTCCTGCAGCTTGGCCTCGATCAGCGCAAGGGTCAGCTGGGAACCCACCAGGGGGATGTCGGCCCGCAGCCGCAGGAGGTACGGCACCGCGCCGATGTGGTCCTCGTGGCCGTGGGTCAGGACGACAGCCACGATGTCATCGATCCGGTCCTCGATGTACGAGAAATCGGGCAGGATCAGGTCAACGCCGGGCTGGGTTTCTTCGGGGAAAAGGACACCGCAGTCCACCACGAGGAGTTTGCCGTCGATTTCGAACACGGCCATGTTCCGGCCGATCTCCCCCAGCCCGCCCAACGGAACGATCCGAAGGGTGCCTTGCGGCAGGGCGGGAGGGGTGACAAGGCCGGGAAGGGCGATTTGGGTCATAGTGCACTACTTTCCAGGCGGAAGGGTGCCGGTCTTAGCCTTCAGGAAAAGACCAGCCCTCCTTCAGCCAAGTCCTCGCGGATGGTTACGATCTCGGCTTCGTCCGGCTCCACGAGGGGCAAACGGACAATCGAGTTGGGCAGGACTCCCTGCCATTTAAGAATCTGTTTTGCGGCAACGGCTCCCTGGACGCGGGTCATCGTGGCGCGGATGACCGGCTGGAGCTCAAAGTTGATCTTCCGGGCCGTCGCGAGGTCGTTCGCGTTGACGGCGTCGATCAGTTCGCGGAAGCGTCGGGTCGCGACGTGGGTGGTGACACCAACGAGGCCGACGGCGCCGAGGGCCATCCAGGGCAGGGTCAGTCCGTCATCCCCGGAGTAGAAATGGAGGTCAGTCTCGGCCATAACGCGGGTTGCGGCGGTGAAATCGGCCTTGGCGTCCTTGACGGCGACGATGTTCGGGTGCTGCGCGAGGCGGATCATGGTTTCGGGCTCGATCGGGATGGAAGAGCGGCCCGGGATGTCATACAGCATGACCGGCACATCGGTTGCTGAGGCGATGGCCTCGAAGTGTGCGCGGACGCCCGCCTGGCTGGGCTTGTTGTAGTAGGGCGTGACGAGCAGAAGACCGTCGACGCCGAGCGCGGCCGCCTTCTTCGAAAGGTGCACGGAGTGCGCCGTGTCGTTGGTTCCGGTTCCGGCGATGATGGCGGCCCGGTCGCCGACAGCCTCTTTGACGGCACGGAACATGCCGAGGTTTTCCTCGTCAGTGAGGGTGGAGGTTTCGCCGGTGGTGCCGGTAACCACCAGGCCGTCGCAGCCATCATCCACGAGCTTGGTAGCCAACTCTGCCGCCTGGGCGTAATCCACTTCGCCATCCTTGGTGAAGGGTGTAACCATGGCGGTCAGGAGGGTACCAAGGGCAGGGATGTTCGCGGATGTGTGAGGCATGGAAAAAACGTTACCCTGTCCGCGGCTGGTTAGGACAATGGCGGGGACGTGATGAACGTCAAATACCGCCTGCCGTAGACGTTGTTGGGGCTCCCGGGCTCAGCGGAATTTCAACAGCGCGCTCCGCGAAAGGGTTGCCGTAACCACTTCCGTTCCCGTTCCTGCCGCCTTCTTCATCCGCAAGCCGTCAGGACCCCAAAAACCGCTCAGGCCGCATGAGGCACCCAGGGCGGTGGTTCCACCAAGGTTGGCCAGGATGCCAAACATCCTGTTGTCCATGGCGCGGGCGCCCAGGTGAAGCTCAAGCCGGTGGTCCTCGTCCCTGGTGTAGACGGCAGACACCGCGTAGGCATCGGCGCCTGCCTCTGCCGCTCCGGTTGAATGGGCGGGCACGGCGGCATCGAAGCAGATGGCAAGGCCGATCCGCCAACCGTCGAGTTGCAGGACGCTTGCACCGTTGCCGGCAACAAAGATGTCCTTTTCCCGGCCATGCAGGTGTGTTTTGAAGGCGGGTTCGGTGGTGCCGTCCGGATGGATGGCGAGCGAAGCCAGCCGCGGAGTGCCCCCGGGTTCCCGGTATGCGCCTCCCACGACTGCCGTAATTCCGGTGCGGCGGCAGATTTCACGGACATCGTCGAGGCGCTCGTCGCCCGGGACGAGCCAGTGTTCGGGTGAGGCCAGCAGTGCGAGGTCGTAGCCAAGCAGGGACAGCTCCGGAAACACGGCCAGCCGTGCGCCGTGCGATTCTGCGTCCTCGATCAGGCGGACGTGCTCCATCGCGTTGGGGAGAATTCCGCCGTCGAGGGCCCGATACTGGATGGCGGACACCGTCAGGGCATTGGTCACCACCTCATCCTAGGGAACCAGGCAGGACATATTCACGGCGAGGAGACCCCGCCGTGCTGCCGGCCATTGTCCGACCGTGGCATGTCCGGACCGCAGTAGCGTCCGACGGCGGCCTCCCGCAAGCTCTCAGCCCAGGTGGCCAGGCGCTGGGCCGCCCTGACGTAGTGGAAGAGTTCCGTGGGCGTGAGGGCGTCCAGATCCGTCTCCGACAACCGGCGCGCCAGTTCCGCCCCGACCGGCTGCGCTGCCAGGGCGATGCCCTCCTGCTGCCACTGGACGTCCTCCGGAGATTCCCCGGCCACGAGCTGCCGGAAAAGGTAGTCGACGACGCCGGGGCTCATGGCCTTCATAAGTCCCGCGGGCGCCGCCGGACCGTCCGGGCTGCGGCTGGTCCGGTCCCGTCCTTTCCCTGCCGGAAGGGCTGAGGGTGGCTGTGGCTGCGATGGGGTGTGCATGCCGCCAATATTATTCGAACATATATTCGAACACAAGGCCTGTGCGGCGTTGCCCCAGGAGTTTCGCCCACGGGACTGCCGGCACTTGACTGCCTGTCCCCGGCATCCTGTGAGACGATCGGCTCATGACCTCCCGCGCCACGGCAAAGCCATCCAGGGCGCCCCGAAGCTCATCAGCCGCGGATCGGCTCCGCGGCATTGACGCGGCCCGTGGGCTGGCCCTCCTGGGCATGATGGCCACCCATCTGCTCCCCACGTTCGAGTCCAACGCCGACCTCACGCCCACGTGGATCGGCCTGACGTTCTCGGGCCGTGCAGCCGCCCTCTTCGCCGTACTGGCGGGAATCGGCCTCGCGCTGTCTACGGGAAAGCAGGTGCCGGCGGAAGGCGCCCGTCTGGGGGCCGCCCGCCGCGGGATTGCCTTGCGCGCGGCGGTGATTGCCGCCGTCGGACTGACGCTGGGCGGACTGGAAGTCAACCTGGCCATCATCCTGGTCCACTACGCGGTGCTGTTCCTGTGCATCCTTCCGTTCCTGGGCCTGAAGCCGAAGGCGCTGTGCGCCTGGGCGGCGGGATGGATCCTTGTTTCGCCGGTGCTTGCCTACCTGCTCCGGCCCTGGCTGCTGGCGGCCAACCCGCCCCTGCAGCTTGGGCACAATCCGTCCTGGGAGGATCTATCCACGCCGGGCCCGTTGCTGGGCGACCTGTTCTTCACCGGTTACTACCCCGTTTTCCAGTGGATGTCCTACCTGCTGGTGGGCCTGCTGATCGGACGCCTTCCACTGACCAGGGCGCTGGTGCCCTGGCTGCTCCTCGCTGGCGGAACGGTACTGTCAGTCTTCACCAAATCCCTGGGTGTTACCGCGATGGAAACCTGGGGCGGGAGGGCCGCACTCGAGGACGTGCTGAACGCCCCCAACTACCCCCTGGACAGCGTGCTGCAGGTCAACCTCACCGGCGTGCCGCAGGAGGGCTCGTGGTGGTGGCTGGCCTCCGCTGCGCCGCACTCCGGCACCGCCCTGGACCTGGCGCATACGTCCGGAGTGGCGGCCGCCGTGGTGGGTGCGTGCCTGCTGCTCGGCAGGCTCGCTGACTGGCTGGACCTGGACCTGCTGCTGCCGCTGCGCGGGCCCGGTGCCATGACTCTGACCCTGTACACCGTCCACGTCTGGGTGGTTTCGGGTTTCTATTTGAAGCCGCTCCCGGCGGGCTGGACCGAAGACGGGATGTATTTTGCCCACGCCGCCACAGCCATCATTGTGGGCATTGTTTTTGTCCTGCTGAAATGGCGGGGTCCGCTGGAATGGCTGGGCCATGGCGCCAACCAGCTGGGCCGGATGGAGCGGAACGCGCGACGCTGAAGGGCCGGTGAGCGGCCCGCCCGGCTTGCCCGGGAGGGAGCGCAGCGACTAGGCCGGAACCTTGCCCCGGAACAGCTTCACGGCGTCGCGCATGGACGCCCGGGCGCGCTTGCGGTCCCCTGCCGCGTCGTAGGCGCAGCTGAGCCGGAACCACGACCGCCAGTCTTCGGGCGCCGCTTCGGCCTCTGCACGGTATTTTTCGAATTCCGCATCCGCCGCTGAGCGGACAATCCGTCCGGCGGGGGTGCGGGGCAGTTCGTCCACGGGGAGCCCGCCCTCGGCCTCGAGGACCTTCGCCATCTGCTCGGTGCGGGCGCCGAACAGCAGTTCACGGATCATCGCCCACGCGCCGATAATGGGCAGCACCAGGTAGGCGGCGCCGATCGCCTTGGCGGCGGGATTGCTGTCCAGCAGCAGCAGGACCGACCGCTGGAAGGACACCACCAGGTAGAAGACCAGCAGGAGCGTCACGGCGCCCACCCAGATCTTGGTGCGGTTCTTCCGGAATGCGGCCACCACGTCAGCCACGGCTCAGAGCCCCAGGTTCAGGTAGCCGTCGAGTCCCACGGTGAGGCCCGGGTGTGAGGCGACATTGCGGACGCCAAGGAGCACGCCCGGCATAAATGACGCGCGGTCAAAGGAGTCGTGACGGAACGTCAGCTGCTCCCCCGGACCGCCGAGGAGCACCTCCTGGTGGGCCACCAGGCCGCGGAGCCGGACGCTGTGGACGCGCACGCCGTCCACGTCGCAGCCGCGGGCGCCGGCGAGTTCGGTGGTGGTGGCGTCGGGGCTTGCCGGTACGTTTGCAGCCTGCCGCTCGGCGGCGATGAGCTGGGCGGTCCGGACGGCGGTGCCGGAGGGCGCGTCCACCTTGTCCGGGTGGTGCAGTTCGATGATTTCGACGGAGTCGAAGTACTTGGAGGCCTTGGCGGCGAACGCCGAGGCGAGCACGGACCCGAGGGCAAAGTTGGGGGCGATCAGCACGCCGGTTTCCGGGTGCTCGGCAAGAAGTGCCTCCAGGGCGGCCAGCCGGGCTGAATCCCACCCGGTGGTGCCGACGACGGCGTGCATTCCGTGCTCGACGGCGTACCGGACGTTCGCTTCGGTGCTTTCGGGAACGGTCAGGTCCACCACGAATTCGGCGCCCGCGGCGGCCAGCTGGTCAAGCGAGTCGCTACGTCCCAGGGCGGCAACCAGCTCCAGGTCGGGGGCGGCTTCAACGGCCTTGACGGCTTCGGCGCCCATGCGTCCGTTGGCGCCCAGGACGGCCACGCGCCGGGGTACGGAAAGTTGTTCGGTCATGCCGTTAACCCTACCGTCGGGCCGGACGCCGGATGGAACCGGGGGCTGTGCGTTACCTCCCACGCCGCCAGGACATCCAGGCAGGCAGGCGGGCGAAAGGCACCCGGGAATCAGCTCCCGGCGCCCACCCACTCAACCGTGCCGTCGGAGAAGAACTGCTCCTTCCAGATGGGCACCTCTGCCTTGATCCGGTCCACCAGTTCGGAACAGACGGCAAAAGCCTGGCCCCGGTGCGCCGCTGAGACGGCGCAGACCAGCGCAGGATCCCCAATTTCGAGGGTGCCGATGCGGTGGGCAGCCCAGATGCGCACCGGCTGCGTGGCGGACGCGTCGCCCGCATGCTCGGCAACAAGCCGGGCGACGACGTCTGCCATCACCTGGTGGGCCGTGGGGTGCGCGCTGTAACTGAGCCGCTCAACTGCCTTGCCGCCGTCGTGGTTACGGACGACGCCGCTGAAGCTGACCACAGCCCCGGCAGTGTCCGACTCCACCGCGGCGATGGCCTGGTCCACGGAGATGGGCTCCGCGCTCAGGACCGCGTGGACCACTTCGAAATCGGATTCAGTGCCCATTGGTGCCCTCCAGCTGGTCGCAAAGGTGCCCGATCACGGGGTCCAGGACGGACAATCCGTCCATGACGCCCTTGGGTGAACCGGGCAGGTTGATGATGAACGTGCTGCCGTGCGCGCCGGCGTGGCCGCGGCTCAGCGCCGCCAGCGGTGTCTTGGCCGCGCCTGCCCGCCTGATGGCTTCCATGATGCCCGGAATCTCCCGGTCCAGGAGCGGCAGCGTGACGTCGGGCGTGCGGTCGTCCGGACTGAGCCCGGTGCCGCCGCTGGTGATGACGACGGCGGGATGCTGGGTGAGGAGCGCACGGATGGCCGCGCCGACGGGCTCGCCGTCCGGGACCACCATGGCGGGGAACGTCTCGAAGCCGTGCTCGGTGAGCCAGTCGATGATGACGGGCCCGGTTTCATCCTGGTAGATTCCGGCGGCGGCCCGGGTGGACGCGATGACCACCCCGGCCTTCCGGCCCTGGACGTCGCCGTGCCGGTGCGGCTCCGGCAGGAAGGTACTCTCGGTGCTCACAGTTTCCAGTCCCCGCTCTTGCCGCCGCTTTTCGCCAGCACTTTGATGTCCGTCAGGACAGCGTGCTTGTCCACGGCCTTGATCATGTCGTACACGCTGAGGGCGGACACGGAGGCCGCAGTGAGGGCCTCCATCTCCACGCCGGTGACTCCGCGGGTCTTGACCGTGGCCAGGATGGAGACGGAATCCGCGCCGAGCTCGAAGTCCACCGTCACTTTGGACAGCGGCAGCGGATGGCACAGCGGAATGAGTTCGGGCGTCTTTTTGGCGGCCATGATGCCGGCGACGCGTGCCACGGCCAGGGCATCGCCCTTGGGCAGGCCGCCGGATCCCAGCAGGGCCATGACGTCGGAGGTGGTGTTGACGGTGGCCGTAGCGGTGGCTTCCCGCGTGGTTTCGGCTTTCGCCGACACGTCCACCATCTGGGCGCTGCCGTCCTGGCGCAGGTGGGTCAGGCTTGGTTCTGGATTCACAGCATCCATACTTCCACCTCATCACCCTCTGCGAGCGCCGAGACCCCGATAGGGACGTGCACCAGGGCGTTGGATCCCGCCAGCGCATGCATCAGGTGGGAACTTTCGCCGCCTTCGAGGCGCACGGTCCCGTCGGGCTGGAGGCTGCCGCGGCGGACCTGGTGCTTGTGCGCGGGCGAGCTGAGTCCGTGGGCCAGCCGGGCGCGGACGGGTGTGCGTGGCGCCGGCGACCCGAACAGTCCGGACAGCACGGGCCGCAGGAACATTTCGAAGGAAACCAGGCAGCTCACCGGATTCCCGGGGAAGCCGAGGAAGGGAACGCCTTCGAAGGTGCCGATTCCCTGGGGGCCGCCGGGCTGCATGGCGACGTGGAGGAAGTCGGCGCCGTGCCCTTCGAGCACCTGGCGCACCACCTCGTAAGCGCCCATGCTCACTCCGCCGGTGGTGACGATCAGGTCCACCGACGGCGCGTGGCTGCTCAGCAGGGCCTGAAGTTCCCCGGGGCTGTCCGTTGCGATCCGTGTGCGGACCACAGTCAGTCCGGCCTGGCGCATGGCGCTCTCCAGCAGGGTTCCGTTGGAGTTGTAGATCTTGCCTGCCGGAAGGTCCTGGCCCGGTTCCACCACTTCATCGCCGGTGGTGACCAGCAGGACTGTCAGGGCTTTGTACACGGCGACATCGGCGAGGCCCAGGCCTGCCAGGAGCCCCAGCTGGGCCGGTCCCAGGAACGTCCCGGCTGCCAGCGCCCGCTCCCCCGCTGCGAGGTCGCTGCCCACGGACCGCACAAAGGTTCCCGCCGCCGTCGCCGGGAGCCACACCGTGCTGTCCGTGCCGGGATCCGGGAAACGGTCCGGAACTGCCCTCTCCACAGGCACGACGGCGTCCGCGCCGGCCGGGATCGCGGCCCCGGTCATGATGGGGGCGGCGGTGCCCCGCTCCAGGGGCGCGGGCATGGCACCTGCGGGGACGGGGGCGGCCACACGAAGGTTCGCGCCGCCGTCGGGAATGACCGCACTCTTGACGGCAAAGCCGTCCATCTGGGAATTGGCGAACGGCGGCAGGCTGACGGGCGCCATGACGTCCGCTGCCAGGCCCCTGCCCAGCGCTTCCCGCAGGGGCACCTGTTCGGTGCGTCCGGCCACGCTCAGCGGCGCGAGCAGGTCCATGACAGCTGAGAGGTGGGCCGCCACCGACCGCGCCTGGTGGCTGCCGGCGCGGTGGGTTCCGGAGTGCCGGGCGCCGTCGTTGTGCGTACCCTGGGCCTGGATAACTTCAGGCGGTACAACGTCGGGGGCGGGCGCGTGGCCGTGCGGATGCGGGTCGCTGGGCATGGGACTGCTTTCGGTTGCGGCCAGTTACGGTTTCACGTCAACTGTAATGGTGTGGAAGCCAGTGGCTCCGTCAGGCGCAACCGGCCTGCGCTCCTCCGCCTGCGCTTTGCCCTTGAGGTCGGTGGCGCGGACCTGGACCTCATACTGTCCGGGGGTCAGCTCGATTCCGCACGTCCACTGGTACCAGGTATCAACGGAGATCCCCGGGGCAAGCTCTGCCTCCTGCCAGTTTCCGCGGTTAACGCGCAGTTCCACCTTGCCGATGCCGGTGTGCTGGGCCCAGGCCACGCCGCCGAGCATCACCGTGCCCGCGGTGACCGTCCGGCCGTTTCGCGGCACGTCGATGCGGGAGGACGTTTTGATGGGGCCGTGGTCCGACCAGCCGCGGGGCGTCCAGTAGGCCACGTCGTCGGCGAACCTGGTGACCTTGAGTTCCGTGAGCCATTTGGTGGCAGAAACGTACCCGTAAAGCCCGGGGACCACGAGCCGCACGGGGAACCCGTGCTCCAGCGGCAACGGCTCGCCGTTCATCCCCACGGCCAGCATGGCGTCGCGGCTGTCAGAGAGGACGTCGAGGGGCGTGCCCGCCGTCCAGCCGTCTGTGCTTTTGGAGAGGACCATGTCCGCGCCGGGCTGCGGCCGGGCCAGGGCCAGCAATTCACGGACCGGCCAGCCCAGCCAGCGGGCGTTGCCGATCAGGTCACCGCCCACCTCATTGGACACACAGGCGATGGTGACGTGCCGTTCGATCAGCGGTTTGGCCAGGAGCTCGGCGAAGGTCAGCTCAACTTCCTCGGCCACCATGCCTGTGACGCGAAGGACCCATTTCCCGGGATCAATCGCTGGAACGGTCAGGGCGGTATCGATGCGGTAGAAGTCGGCGTTGGGGGTGACCAGGGGTTCCATGCCGCCAAGCCCCACCTCCGCGCCGGACGGAATGGCCGGCGCGGCCGATCCCGCGGCAGGGAGCTGAAGCTGCTGGCGGGCATCGTTGACCACGGCGGCTGCACCACGCCACACGGCGGCGAGGGCACCGCCCACCGCCGTGGCCGCCGCACCGCCGGCCAGCAGTTGCAGGAAACTGCGGCGGGGCGGCCCCGCTTCCCCCGCATACGCCACCTTTTGGGGCCATCTGTGCAGTCTGCCCGTGAGCAGGCGCAGCAGGATCACCGATGCAACGGCCACAACCACCGGAACAACTATTGCGCCGGCGGTGGCCTGTTGCCGGGTCAGCACAGCTGCCAGTCCGGCGAGCCCAAAGACGCCTATCACCACAGAGCCCGCGAAACGCCTGCGGTATTCGAAGACTCCTGCCACTGCAGCCAGTGCTGCGATGACCACTGCCATCCCCACCAGCAGCGCCACTTTGTCGGATGTGCCGAACAGGGCAATGGCCCATTCCTTGACCGCCGGCGGAACGGCGTCTATGACGGCCCCGCCGACGGCTGTCAGGGGCGAAACGGCGGGGCTCACCAGGCCGGCCAGCAGTTCCCCGAGCACCACGCCGCCACCGACCGCCACCACACCCGAAGCGGCGGCCCAGCGCGCCTTCCGGCTGCCGGCACCCACGGTTCTCTGCGGTGCCAAGGTGCGCGTGCCGCCGTCGGCCGTTCCCTCATTGTGCTCGGGCGTATTCACACCTCCAGCATAGGTTCGCGGGGGCCGCAGGGCACCGGCCGGACGGCCATGCCCTGCAGGAATCCGGGCCCCGGCGTCACGGGCGTGATCAGGGGGCCAAACGTGGCGTAGCCTGAATTCATGAGCGTTCAGCTAGGCATACCGCAACCCCGGGACAGCGCAGGCACAGGCCTGCCGCCCGGGCCTGCCGCGCGCCCTGCCGATGCGCCTGCGGGGCTGGCGGACCGCTATGGCCGCCGGGCGACGGACATGAGGCTGTCCCTGACCGACAAATGCAACCTCCGGTGCACGTACTGCATGCCTGCTGAGGGCCTGGAATGGCTGGCAAAGCAGGCGGTCATGTCGGCAGAGGAGATCGTGCGGATTGTGCGGATCGGCGTGGACCGGCTGGGGGTCCGGGAACTCCGGCTGACCGGCGGCGAGCCGCTGGTCCGGCATGACCTGGTGGAGATCATCACGGCTCTTCGGAGCAACCACCCCGATTTGCCCATCTCGATGACAACCAACGGCGTGGGCCTGGCGAAGAAGGCCGCTGCCCTGAAGGCCGCCGGGCTGACCCGCATCAACGTCTCCCTGGACTCCCTGCACGAGGAAACGTTCACCAAGCTGACCCGCAGGCCCTTCCTGGACCAGGTGCTCGCCGGCGTGGACGCCGCGTGGGCCGCAGGCCTGGGCCCGGTCAAACTCAACGCCGTGCTGATGCGCGGCATCAACGACGCCGAATCGCCGTCGCTGCTCGCCTGGGCGCTGGACCGCGGGTACGAGCTGCGCTTCATCGAGCAGATGCCCCTGGATGCCGACCACGGCTGGACCCGGCGGAACATGATCACCGCCGCCGAAATCCGTTCCCTGCTGTCAGTGGACTATGTCCTGAGCCCGGATCCGCGTGCCCGCGACGGTGCCCCGGCCGAGCGGTTTGAAGTCCGACGCCGTGCGGGCGGGTCCGTGGAAGCGCAGGGACCGGTGCTGGGCACCGTGGGAATCATCGCCTCTGTCACTGAGCCGTTCTGTTCGGATTGCCGGCGGACCCGGATCACCGCCGAGGGCAAGATCATGAGCTGCCTGTTCTCCCGGGAGGAATACGACCTCCTGGGGCTCCTGCGCGAGGGCGCCAGCGACGACGCCCTGGCCGAACGCTGGCAGGACGCCATGTGGGTCAAACCCAAGGCGCATGGCATGGACCACGTTGGACTTGACGCCCCGGACTTCGTCCAGCCGGACCGCAGCATGAGCGCCATCGGAGGCTGAATTCTTGAACGTACGTTACTTCGCTGCCGCGCGCGCCGCTGCGGGTGTGGAAGAGGAGCAGTTCGACTTGCCCGCGGGCGCCACGGTGGAGTCCCTGCTCGAAGCCGTGCTGGCAGTGCACCGGCCCGAACCGCCGGCCGGCACCCCTCCCCTGCCACGCATCCTGTCCCGGAGCAGCTTCCTGCTCAATGAGGTGGCTGTGCGGGACCGGTCCGTAGCACTCGGGCCGGGGGACGTCGTGGACGTCCTGCCGCCGTTCGCCGGGGGCTAAGCACCTTCCGTTTCCGCCTCGCGCGAACGTGCAGTTGTGGCCCTCGGCCTGGCAACCTCAAACCGTCCCGGAGAAGGCTTTGTGGGAGCGGCCGGAGGTTATCCACATAGCGTGGTTGCTTCGCTGTTTTTGTTGGTGCCTCGCAGGATGATGGGGGCATGGGAAGCGGAGTTAAGCTGGATTCGGTGGAGGCCATGATGGCTTCCATGGCTTCGCTTGCCGTGTTGGCAGCCCGCAGCGAGGGCCGCTCCGGGCACACGGGTTCGGACCCGCTCCGTGACCGGGCGGATGCATGCCTGGAGGGTCTTGAAGAGACGGCCCGGGTTGAGGCGATGCTGGCCGCCAGGAAGGTGCGCTTCGCCGCCGGGTTCGCCGAGACGATGCGGGCGATGTCCGCTCCGGATGAACAGCCGCATCAGCGCCTGGCCCGGGAGATGGGCGTCGTCGCTGAGGTCGCCTGTGCACTGACGGTCAGCGAACGGACCGCATCAGCACTCCTGGCCGAATCCCATCAACTCACCACCACGCTGCCGCTGACCCAGGCCGCTTTGGAGCAGGGATTGATGTCCTGGCAGCACGCGAGGGTCATGGTCGACGAAGCAACCAGCCTCGACCCCGCCGGGGCCGCCGCATTGGAGGCGCATTTCCTGGACCCGGACGCACCCAACCCGGACCAAGGCTGCCCGGCCGGTGACCTGGTCCCGTCCCGGTTCCGGCAAAAGGCCAGGACCTGGCGCGAACGCCACCACCCGGTCAGCATCGAAAAACGCCATGCCAAGAGTGTCCTGGACCGGCGGCTGGAGTACGCCCCGGACCGGGACGGCATGGCCTGGCTCTCCGCGTACCTGCCCGCGGACCAGGCCGCCGGGATCTGGAACGGCGTCACCGCCGCCGCCCGTGCCCTGCAGGGCCCCGCCGAGGACCGGACCATGACCCAACTCCGCGCCGACATCGCCGCCAAACTGCTCCTCAGCGCCGGCCTCACCACCACTGGGACCGGCAACAGCGACGCCACGACCGCTGGCGCCCACGAGAGTGTGGCTGGTGGTGTTCGGGCCGCAGACGCGGCTACCGGCGGCGATGTCCTGGCCGGACGGGTTTCCGCCACGGAAGGCGTCGACGTGGGCCATGTCCCGTCTCCGGCGGCACAGGTACTCGTGACGGTACCTGTGTTCGCGCTCATGGGCCTCACCGGCGAACCCGCGATGCTGGATGGCTACGGCCCCATCCCCGCCTCCGTGGCCCGCAAACTCGTCGCGGAGGGTGCCAGTTCGTTCCATCGGGTCCTGACCGACTCCCGCAACGGCGCACCACTGGAAATCGGACGCAACAGCTACCGCATCCCGCCCGCGATGCGCCAATGGCTGCACATGCGCGACAGCAAATGTTCATTCCCCGGCTGCAGCAACCAGTCCCTGGACAACGAAGCCGACCACCTCCTCGCCTGGGCCGACGGCGGCACCACCGGCATCACCAACCTTGAGTCGCTGTGCCGCAAACACCATAGGCTGAAACACTCCACGACTTGGACACCCACCGAAGCCACCAAAGACCAACCACCCGGCTGGACCTCACCCACCGGCCGCCGCTACCACAGCGAACACCCCGACTGGGAACCACCCCAGTGGCCCAAACAGATCCTGGACCAATTGGCACACCACGAACCAGGCCGGGCGCTGCCTGACGCTGCGCTGCCCGCCGGCGTGCTGTCTGACGCATAGCCCCGCCGGAAGGTTGCCAGGGCTGCCACCCCTATCGTCGCGGGCCGGACCCGCCAGCGACGATTCCTAGTGCCATGGCCAACAATGACGCGCGGGTCCGGACCCCACAGTTTTCAAAGATCTGTTTGAACTGGTCCTGGACTGTGTAGGCACTTGTTCCCTGCGACGCGGCCATGGCCGCGGTACTCGCACCCGCAGACGCGAGCTCCAATAGTTCCCTCTGCCTGGGTGTCAGGCCGAAACACCGCGCAAACATGTCCAGGCGTGCCCCTGGAGGACATTCCTGGATAGTCACGGCCAGGGGCGGGGTTGCGCCGGAAACTCCGGACGCCATCCGGCTGGCCCTCAGGAATGCCCATCTGCCGGAGCCCAAGTGAACCCGGGCCGCAGCGTCATGATCGTCCACGCCCGCCTCCCGTGCCAGCAGCTGGGCAGCGACATTCAAGACCTCGGCCGGCACGGCCTGATACGGACGCGGCCCAGGCTGGAGTAACTCGAGCCAGTCGCTGGTCGACGCCGTCTCACCCACCACAGCCAAGTCTTCGTCCAAAGTGAGGACAGCCTGCGGGGGCAATTCCCCCAAGCGGGCCACATTCCGTGGACGTCCGGTCTTTGAAGGAACTTCCGTCGCCGGTGCGTCGGTCCGACCGTGTTCGACGTCGTCCGGCGGTCCAAATTGACTTGCAATCGAACGTCGCAAGAGAGGGGTCAGCTCCCCTGCCACGCCGGCAAGGTAGCCGGCTTCCGACTCGGAAAATGCGCCATTGCTACCCACCCGCCAGAGGTCCAGCCAGCCCCAGTACCCGTACTTGTCCGCAAAGACCACTGAGAGGACATCGGCGACTCCGTACCGCTTCATCACGCCATCCCAGAGCGGGCTCCGGGAGGGATCGCCGCCGGTGTCGCGAAGCAACGTCGAAGCCGGTGACGCGGAACGTGCCAGGCCGGTCCACCTTGCCTGTCGGGACAAATACTTCAGCCGGATCAGCAGCGGCAGCTCCTCCGGACAGGGAATCCTGGCACGGGGTGCAACGCCGGTTGCTGTCACCGGATCACAGAGCGGCCAGACGAAGGCATCGAACGGCACAACCCGTCCCACTTCGGCCAGTACCTCGGCGCGCAGCGACTGATGATCCACAGTTGAACCGCCCAGGGCCCGAATCCGCTCCAGGCTCCGGGTCAGCCCCCAGCCGGTAATCATTTCCCAAGTATGCGCCCGACATCGGCGAGCCACGTTGGCTCAGCGGCTCCAGATTTCTGGGATACCGGCGGTAAGAGCGTGAGCCTAGTTTGGGAAGTGCCGATGAAATCTTATGGCGTGCCGGACCGGCATCAGCCCCAGGAGGAGAGTATCGAAATGTTCACGCTGCAAATTGAACACAGCATCAAGGACTTTGAGATGTGGAAGGCCGCTTTTGACCGCGACCCTCTCAACCGCGCCGCCTCCGGGGTTGTGTCGCACAGGATAGGCCGGCCCGTGGACGACGCCCACTACGTGGTGGTGGAACTGGACTTCGCCAGGCTCGAACAGGCCCAGCAGTTGCTGGCGAACCTCAAGGCCACGGTCTGGAACTCGCCTCTCGCTGCTCCTGCCCTGGCCGGCGCGCCGCAGACAAGGATCGTGGAATCCGCCGGCTGAGGCGCTCTGAAGGGCCGCAAGTGTACGTTCGCGCTGGGCAGGGCCGCAAGTGTACGTTCGCGCTGGGAAGGGCCGGTCAGGCGCGGAGGCACTCCGACACCATGAACGGTACAAAATGCGGCGCGTCCCCCAGGCGCAGCTCCGCGGTGTGCGTGAGCACGCCGTTGTCCACCTGGAATGCATGGCGGGCAGTTCCCCGGTCGCTGTGCCGCTCCACGCGAAGGACCCCGTCCACCCAAGTGCAGCGGACAGGCGTTCCCGGCGGAAGCCCCATGCTGTCCACGTAGTACCAGAGGACGTCGTCGTGGTCGGGGTCGATGGTGAACACGCCGTGGCCTTCAAAGTGGGTGCCGTCCGCTTCCGTGTGCCGGTAGCTTTGCACCACGGCGTAGCCACCGGCTGCCCGGGTGTAGCTCACTTCCGCCGTGGCGGTGCGCTCAGGTCCCCATGCGGAAGCCGCAAGCCGGGTGGTTCCGCGCCAGTGTCCCAGGAAGTTTTCGAGCACCGCATGCACGGTGCCCGGCTGCGGGCGGTTCATAGCTCCATTATGGCGGGCACGTACCGTCCCGGTCAGAGGCCGAAGGTTTCGGTTTCCTCAAACGGGCCAACGACGGTGACGGTCCGGGGCGCCGCGGCAAGCTCCCTGGCGAGCTCCTGGACTTCACGCGCCGTGACGGCCTTGATGAGCCGGAGGGTTTCGTCGATGTCCTGGTACTCGCCGGAGACCAGTTCGGCACGGCCCAGCCGGGACATCCGGGAACCGGTGTCCTCGAGGGCGAGGACGATCCCGCCGCAGAGCTGGCCCACGGCCTTGCGGAGCTCGTCGTCGGAAATCCCGCCTTCGGCCAGCTTGTCCAGCTCGGCACCGAGGAGGTCCAGCACCTGGCGGACCTTCGACGGCGTGCAGCCGGCGTACATTCCGAAGTAGCCGGCGTCGGCGTAGGAGGAAGCGAAGGAGTAGGTGGAGTACACCAGGCCGCGCTTCTCCCGGATTTCCTGGAAAAGGCGCGAGGACATGCCGCCGCCCAGGACTGCGTTGAGTACGCTCATGACGTAGCGCCGGTCGTCCGTGGCCACGATGGTGGGGCAGCCCATGATGATGTTGGCCTGCTCCACCGCACGCTTCACCACGTGCAGGCCGGCCGTGCCGGTGATCTCGGCACGATCGGTGGAGCGCCGCTCCACGGGAGCGGCGTCGGGCTCCAGTGACCAGCCGGCGGCGTGGAGCGCATCCACCACAAGGCCGCACACGACGTCGTGCTCCAGGCCTCCGGCGGCGGTGATGACCAGCTCGTCCGGGCGGTAATACCGGCGGTAGTGCTCCCAGACGGAGTCGCGGGCAACGGCCCGGATAGCGGCGGGGGTGCCGCCGATGGGGCGGCCCAGCGGGTGCGTGCCCAGCACGGCCGCCACAAAGTTTTCGTGCGCCACGTCCGTGGGGTCGTCGCTGTCCATGGCGATTTCCTCGAGGATGACGTCGCGTTCCTGCTCCATTTCGGCCGGATCCAGGACTGCGCCGGTGATCATGTCGGCAATGACGTCGATGGCCATGGGCAGGTCGGTGTCCAGCACACGGGCGAAGTAGCAGGTGCTTTCCTTGGCGGTGGCGGCGTTGGATTCGCCGCCGACCTCGTCGAACGCCGAGGCGATCTCCAGGGCGGTGCGCCGCTTGGTGCCCTTGAACAGCAGGTGTTCAAGGAAATGCGTGGAGCCGTGCTGTCCCGGGGCCTCATCGCGCGACCCTACCCCTACCCAAAAGCCGATCGTTGCCGAGCGCTGGCCCGGCATCGCCTCGGTGAGCACCCGAACACCGCCGGGGAGCACCGAACGCCTGACGACAGAGCCGCCGTCGGATCCGTGGACGAAGGTGTCACCGGGCTGGTTCTGCTCTAGCGGCAGGGGTACAACAGTCATTGAAGCCTTTCGGGAGCGGCAGCCGGATCTGGCTGCCATCGTAACAGCGGCGGGGCCGGTGGATCATCCACCGGCCCCGCCGATTCATGCTGTGTGGTGCAGGGTCCGAATTACTCGGAGTCTGCAGCGCCCTCTGCCGCGGCGGAAGCGTGAACGCGCTCGGGCTCGCCGGCGCCTTCCTCTTCAGCCACAACGGGCGACAGGGACAGCTTTCCGCGGTCATCGATCTTGGTGATTTCCACCTGGATCTTCTGGCCCACGGAGACAACGTCATCAACGTTGTCCACGCGCTTGCCGCTGGCCAGCTTGCGCAGCTCGGAGATGTGCAGCAGGCCGTCCTTGCCCGGGGTCAGGGAAATGAAGGCACCGAAGGTGGTGGTCTTGACGACCGTACCCAGGTAACGCTCGCCGATTTCCGGAACCTGCGGGTTGGCAATGGCGTTGATCGCGGAGCGTGCTGCGTCAGCAGACGGACCGTTGGTGGCGCCAATGTAGACCGTGCCGTCGTCCTCGATGGAGATGTCGGCGCCGGTGTCTTCCTGGATCTGGTTGATCATCTTGCCCTTGGGCCCAATGACCTCGCCGATCTTGTCAACCGGGATCTTGACCGCGATGACGCGCGGCGCGAACTCGGAGAGCTCGTCCGGGGTGTCGATCGCGGAGTTGATGACATCCAGGATGTGCAGGCGGGCTTCGCGGGCCTGCTTCAGTGCTGCTGCCAGCACGGAGGCGGGGATGCCGTCGAGCTTCGTGTCCAGCTGGATGGCCGTGACGAACTCGGACGTACCGGCAACCTTGAAGTCCATGTCGCCGAAGGCATCTTCGGCGCCGAGGATGTCGGTCAGCGCTGCGTAGCGGGTCTGGCCGTCAACCTGGTCGGAAACCAGGCCCATGGCGATACCGGCGACGGCGGCCTTCAGGGGCACACCGGCGTTCAGCATCGATAGGGTGGAGGCACAAACGGAACCCATCGACGTCGAACCGTTGGAGCTGAGAGCCTCAGACACCTGGCGGATGGCGTACGGGAATTCCTCGCGGGACGGCAGCACGGGCACGAGGGCGCGCTCTGCCAGGGCACCGTGGCCGATTTCGCGGCGCTTGGGCGAGCCCACGCGGCCGGTCTCACCGGTGGAGTACGGAGGGAAGTTGTAGTTGTGCATGTAGCGCTTGCGCGTCACGGGAGACAGCGAGTCGATCTGCTGTTCCATCTTCAGCATGTTCAGCGTGGTGACACCCATGATCTGGGTCTCGCCGCGTTCGAAGATGGCCGAACCGTGGACGCGGGGCAGAACCTCAACCTCGGCGGTGAGCTGGCGGATGTCCGTCAGGCCACGGCCGTCGATGCGGATCTGGTCCTTGAGGATGCGCTGGCGCACAACGTGCTTGGTGACCGAGCGGAATGCTGCGGACAGCTCCTTCTCGCGGCCTTCGAACTGGCCGGCCAGGGAAGAGGTGACCTCGTCCTTGAGTGCGTCCGAAGCGGTGTCGCGCTCCTGCTTGTCGGCGATCTGGAAGACAGCAGCCAGCTTTTCGGCGGCGGCGGCCTCAACAGCGGCGTAGGCGTCGTCCTCGTAGTCGAGGAAGACCGGGAACTCGACGGTCGGCTTGGCAGCGCGGGCGGCGAGGTCGGCCTGGGCGTCGCACAGTGCCCTGATGAACGGCTTGGCAGCCTCGAGGCCCTCGGAGACAACCTCTTCGGTGGGAGCGGTAGCGCCCTGTTCCTTGATGAGGTTCCAGGAGTTGTCCGTGGCTTCGGCCTCGACCATCATGATGGCGACGTCGTCACCGGCGATGCGGCCGGCAACAACCATGTTGAACACGGAGTTTTCCAGCTGGGAGTGCTTCGGGAAAGCAACCCACTGCGAGCCGTTCTCGTCAGCGACGAGGGCAACACGGACGCCGCCGATCGGGCCGGAGAAGGGCAGGCCGGAGAGCTGGGTGGACATGGAGGAAGCGTTGATGGCCACCACGTCGTAGAGCTCGTCCGGGTTGATCGCCAGGACGGTGACCACGATCTGGACCTCGTTGCGCAGGCCCTTGATGAAGGCGGGACGCAGCGGACGGTCCATCAGGCGGCAGGCCAGGATGGCTTCGGTGGACGGGCGGCCTTCACGGCGGAAGAACGAACCCGGGATTCGGCCGGCAGCGTACATGCGCTCTTCGACGTCAACCGTGAGCGGGAAGAAGTCGAAGCCTTCGCGCGGGTGCTTGCCGGCGGTGGTTGCGGACAGCAGCGCGGTGTCTTCGTCGATGTACACCATGGCTGCGCCGGCTGCCTGCTTGGCAAGGCGGCCGGTTTCGAAGCGGATTACACGCTTGCCAAAGCGGCCATTGTCAATGACTGCTTCTGAGAACTGGATTTCGGGACCCTCCAAGAGAGTCACCTCCGTTTCTTGATTAACGGAAGTCCAGCCGCATCAACCCAGGCCAGCATCTGTCTACTGGCCTGCACTGCACCCGGTCATCGATCGAGACCCACGGGCCGGGCTTCAGTCAACGAAGCTTCCCGGGGATCACTACCGAGGACCGCGAATGCGTGATGCGGTTGATCCTCCTGTTTAGTTTTTCTACTGAAGAAGGCGGCCCTTTCCGTCGCGGAAGGGGCCGCCCCTAAATCAGACTAGCGGCGCAGGCCGAGACGCTCGATGAGCGCACGGTAGCGGGCGATGTCAGTCTTCTTGAGGTAGGTGAGCATGCGCTTGCGACGACCAACCATGGCCAGCAGACCGCGCTGGGTGTGGAAGTCGTGCTTGTGCTCCTTCATGTGCTCAGTGAGATCCTTGATCCGCTGAGTCAGGACTGCAACCTGGACCTCCGGTGAACCGGTGTCGCCTTCGCCAGTTGCGTATTCCTTGATGATGGACTGCTTTACAGCGGCGTCAAGTGCCACAATAACTCCTAGAGATGTGCCGTGAGGCCCGAATCAGTAATTCACTGCCGGGTGTGCCCGCGCCGGAATTCGAGGCAAAACCCCGGAATTCCTGCACATGGCAAGAGCCAGCCGCCACGGACTGCAGCCGGATCCAACGTTTAGTTTACCGGCATGCCGCGCGGGTTGTCGAAACCACGGCCTTCCAGCCGTTCCCGGATGGCCCACATCCCGCGGCGGACTTCATCGAAGGACGTGCTCAGCGGCGACAATCCAATCCGGATTCCCTGCGGTGCGCGGAAATCGGGGATCACATCCTGTTCCCACAGTTCGGCCGTCACGTCCCGGAACGCCGGATGGTCCACAGTGATGTGGCTCCCCCGCTGCCGCGGGTCCCGAGGCGAGGCCAGCCGCACTCCGAGAGGTTCCAGCCACGCCTCGAACAGCTCCACCGCAAAGCCGGTGAGTTTCACCGATTTTTCGCGGATGGCCGCCATCCCGGCCTCCTCGATGAGGTCCAGGGTGCCGCGCATCGCCAGCATCCCGAAAATCGCCGGTGTGCCGCTGAGGAAACTCCGGATCCCCGGCGCTGCCTCGTACCCGGCGGCCATCTCGAACGCGTCCTTGCGGCCCATCCAGCCCCAGATCGGCTGCTGCAGCCCCGGCAGGTGGCGGCTGTTGACGTAGGCGAACGCCGGTGAGCCCGGGCCGCCGTTGAGGTACTTATACGTGCACCCGGCCGCGAAGTCGACGCCCGCACCGTCCAGGTCGATCTCGACCGAACCCGCCGAATGGCACAGGTCCCAGACCACCAGCGCGCCGGCGTCGTGGACGGCGGCAGTAATGGCCGGCAGGTCGGCAAGGAACCCCGAGCGGTAGGCGACCTGGCTGAGAAGTACGACGGCGGTGCCCGGGCCGGTTGCCGCCCTCACCTGGTCGACGGTCACCCCGGAGGCAGTATCGGATTCGATCCACCGCAGCGTCAGTCCTTCCTCGCGGGCGATGCCCTCCACGAGGTAGCGGTCCGTGGGGAAGTTGTCCGTGTCCAGGACGATTTCGGTCCGGGCCGGGTCAGCGACTGCTGCCAGTGCGGCGCGGATGAGTTTGTAAAGCACCACGGTGGTGGAGTCGGCGATGATGGTCTGGCCCGGGGCTGCACCGAGGACGGCGCGACCCAGCTGGTCCCCGATGCTGTGCGGCAGGTCCAGCCATTCCTCGTCCCAGCCGCGGATCAGGCGCCCGCCCCAGCTGTCGCGGATGAAGTCGCTGATGTCCTCCGGCGTGCGCTTGAGCGGGCGGCCCAGGGAGTTCCCGTCCAGGTAGGACAGTGCGGTGTCGGTGCCAATGAAGTGGTCCCGGTAGGACGCCAGCGGGTCCTCGGCGTCCAGCTGCGCGCCGCGCGCAAGGAGGGCGCTCACTGCCCGATCTCCGTCCGGACGGCAAAGAGTTCCGGGAAGAAGGTCAGCTCGAGCGCTTTCTGCAGGAAGGCGGCGCCGCTGGAACCGCCGGTTCCGGACTTCATGCCGATGGTCCGCTGCACGGTGCGCAGGTGCCGGAACCGCCACAGTTGGAAGTTGTCTTCAAGGTCCACGAGTTCCTCGCAGGCCTCGTAGGCTCCCCAGTTGTCGGCGGCGTTTTCGTAGATGTGCTTGAACAGCGGCACCAGCTCCGGGCAGAACTCGTGGGCGCGGGTGACGTCGCGCTCCAGGACGGACTGCGGCACATCAAAACCCTGCCGCGCGAGGTAGGCCAGGAATTCGTCGTAGATGCTGGGGGCGTGGAGCAATTCCTCCAGCATGGCGTGTGCTTCGGGGTCGGACTCGAACACGGGAAGCATCTTGCGGTTCTTGTTGCCGAGGACAAACTCCACAGCCCGGTACTGGCTGGACTGGAACCCTGACGAGTTGCCCAGGAAGCCGCGGAACTGGGAGTACTCCGTGGGCGTCAGGGTGGCCAGGACAGACCACTGCTCGGTGAGCGTCTTCTGGATGTGCTTGACCCTGGCGATGCCTTTGAGCGCGGAGCCGAGGTCGTCGGCCCGTAGCCAGGCCGCGGCGCTGCGGAGTTCGTGCAGCACCAGCTTCAGCCACAGCTCGGTGGTCTGGTGCTGGATGATGAACAGCAGCTCGTCGTGGTGTTCGGGCTTGCTGACCGGCTGCTGGGCGCTGAGCAGGGTGGGCAGCTGCAGGTACGAGGCGTAGCTCATCCGGGAACTGAAGTCACGGACAATGCCCTTGTCCAGTTTCCTGGTGTTCTTTTCGACGGTCACTTCGGCTGCCTTTCCTGGCGGGTGCTCCGGTCAGCGGCGGACCAGGAGATCGTGGGCCTGCACCACGTCCAGGCGCATCTGGTCCACCAGTGCTTCAGGCCCACGATAGGCCACCATGCCCCGCAGCCTGGCCACGAATTCCACCACTACTGTCTGGCCGTACAGATCGAAGTCCTCCACCGATTCATCGGGGCGGTCGATCACGTGGGCCTCGACCTGGCGGCTGACGCCGTCGAACGTGGGGTTGGACCCGACGGAAATGGCAGCGGGCCAGCGGGTTCCGGCCTGGTCGACGAGCCAGCCGGCGTAAATGCCGTCGGCGGGAATGAAGCCGCTCGCCTCGTGGGCGAGGTTCGCGGTGGGGAATCCCAGTGCGCGGCCGCGGGCGGCACCGTGCACAACTTCGCCGCGCATCCGGTGCGGACGGCCAAGCACTTCAGCGGCTGTGGCGACGTCGCCTTCCTGCAGGGCCTCGCGCACCCAGGTGGACGAGCAGCGGCGGTCCGTGCCGTCGTCGTCATGCAGGGGGTAGCCCTCGGAGCCGAACTCGCTGATGACCTGGACGTCGAACCCGAACTTCCCGCCCAGCTGCTTCATGGTGTCCAGGTCGCCGGAGTTGCCCCGGCCGAACCGGGCGTCGTGGCCGATCACCACGTGGCTGGCGTGAAGGCTGTCCACCAGGACCTGGCCCACGAACTCCACTGCGGTCAGGCTGGCCAGGTTCAGGGAGTATTTCATCACCAGGATCGCGTCCAGTCCCAGCTCCCCCAGCGCCTCCAGCTTGTCCTGCAGGCCCATGATCATCTCGGGCGCGGACTCCGGCCGGTGGATCATGGCCGGGTGCGGATCGAACGTCACGGCTACGGCTTTAAGGCCGTTGCGTCGGGCGGACCGGATCAGCTGGGACAGCACCTGCTGGTGGCCGCGGTGGACGCCGTCGAAGTTGCCGAAAGTGACAACGGATGGACCGAAGTCCGCCGGGACCTCGGACGGATCGTTCCAGATGTAGACCATCACCCTCGCCTTTTACTGCCTGCAACTGACATGCCCGGACGCCTGACCGGCGCCGGAACTCTCTAAGATTACCCGCTGTCACGGGCTCCTCCGGACGGCGCGGCAGCCCGTGGCGGGCGGCCGCGCCGTGCTGGAAAGGACTAGGCTGTGTCCCGCTGTTTGCCCGGCCGGCGCCTGTACAGCCACACCAGGCCCAGGATCGGCAGCAGGAGCGGGATGAAGGCGTAGCCCCGGCCGAACAGCGACCACACGGTTTCGTGCGGGAACTGCACCGGGTCAAAGAGGCTTAGGGCCCCGACGACGACGACGCCGACCAGTTCCACCAGCACGGCGGCCACCGATACCTTGAACCAGGTGCGGCCGGGTTTGGCCAGGGAGACGGTGGCCACGAGGTACACGAGGGCAGCAAACGCGGACAGCAGGTAGGCCAGCGGCGCCTCGGAGAACTTGGTGAGGATCTGGTAGCCGGCGCGGGCAGTGGCGGAAATGGCGAACACCGCATAAACGGCGATCAGGAGCCTGCCGGGGCCGGTGTTGCGGGTGTCTTTGGCGGACGCATTCGCCTTGTCCGGCGTCGCTTCGGAATGTGGTGCTTTCACGTTGCGGGCTTCTTCCACTTCAGTACCAGATCTGGTTCATTCGGGCGGCCATCACCAGGGCGGTCACCCCGACGGCGGCCAGGACAAAGTTGCTCCAGCGGGTCCGTTCCAGGATGGACCAGTACACGGCGGCCGGAGGCAGGAGCATGGCGGTGGCCAGGTAGCCCCAGAACTCCCAGGCTTCGCCCGCGATGGGTTCGCCGGAGATGACCCTGATGATGGACCCCACGAGGTAGACCACCAGGGCGAGTTCGACGGCGGCCACGGACAGGATGGTGACGTCGTTCGGGGCCTTTTTCAGGATGCCGGCCACCAGGCAGATGCCGCTGGAGATCAGGCCGACGGCGAGGATGATGTAGAAGTATGCGTCCACGCCTAGGACTCCCGGGCGCCGTTGCCCGGCGCGAACACCAGCACTGGCTTGGCGAAGTTGCCGGAATCCGCCAGGAGGGCCACCAGGCTGCCATCGGGGGCAAACGCGGCGGCCGGATGATCGGCTGTGGCGGCCCCGGGGCTTCCCGCTTCCGCGCCGGCCGCGATCCTGCGGCCGAAGGAGATCTCCGTGGTTTCTTCGGCTGTGAGCTCGCGGTTGGGCATCAGGGCGCGCGCGGCCTGCGACATTTCGAGGACCTGGAGGTCCTCGGCCAGCTGCTCCAGCGTCCGTGCCTGATCCAGCGAGTAGGGGCCCACATGGGTGCGGCGGAGCGCCGTGAGGTGGCCGCCGACTCCCAGCGCGTTCCCCAGGTCGCGGGCCAGGGCGCGGATGTAGGTGCCGGAGGAGCACTCCACGGTGACGTCGATGTCCAGTACCGCGGCTTCGCCCGTCCCCGTGCCGGCTTCCCGGCTGATGCCATGGACTTCGAAGCGGTGGATGGTGACGGGGCGGGCAGCCAGCTTGACCTCTTCGCCGGAGCGCACCCGGGCGTAGGCCCGTTCGCCGTTGACCTTGATGGCGCTGACGCTGCTGGGCACCTGCTGGATCAGCCCGGTGAGGGCCGCGACGCCGTCGTGAATCGCTTCGTCGGTGACGGCGGCGGCGCTGGCGGAGGCGACAACCTCGCCCTCGGCGTCATCGGTGATGGTTGACTGGCCCAGCCGGATGGTGGCCGTGTACGTCTTGGAGGTGCCCACGATGTAGGTGAGCAGGCGTGTGGCCTTGTTGATGCCGACCACCAGGACGCCGGTGGCCATGGGGTCCAGGGTCCCGGCGTGCCCCACTTTCCGGGTTCCTGCGATGCGCCGCATCCGACCAACCACATCATGGCTGGTCCATCCCTGCGGTTTGTCCACTATCACCAGTCCAGAAAGCACGCTTCCCAGTATATCGGCGCGGACGGCGGCCCCGGCCCACGCCGGCAGGGCCACGGCTAGGATGGCAACCATGCCTGAGCTTGCCGCGCACGCGCGTGACGTCCCCGTCAACCAGATCCGCGAAATCACCGAGGCCGCCTGGCGTACTCCAGGGGCGCTCGTGCTGAGCATTGGAGAACCGGGTTTCGCGCTCCCCCGCCACATCCTGGAAGCCGGGATGACTTGCCTGGACCGGGACGAGACCAACTACACGCCCAATGCCGGCATCCCCGCACTTCGCGAGGCGTTCGCGGCGCGGTTCAGGGAACGTTCCGGCAGCGCCATAGGCGCAGAGCGCGTGTACGTGGTGGACGGCGCGCAGCAGGGCCTGCACTTCGCCATGAGCCTGCTGCTCTCCCCCGGCGATGAGGTCCTCATTCCCAACCCCGGCTACCCCACGTTCGCCATGACCAGCCGGCTGCTCAACGCCGTCCCGGTGGGGTACCCGTTGTATCCGGAGCATGACTTCCAGCCCCGGATCGGGGACATTGAGGCGCTCATCACCGACCGGACGCGGGTGCTCATCCTGAATTCGCCCTCCAATCCGCTGGGCGCGGTACTCGGCGAGGACCTGACCCGGCAGCTTGTCGAGCTGGCCCGCCGGCACGATCTCTGGATCATTTCCGATGAATGCTACGAGGCCTTCACGTACGACGTCCCCCACGTCAGCCCCGCGCGGTTCGACAGCGATGTTCCCGGGGAGGCGCGCGTCTTCACCTCGCTGACGCTGTCCAAGACGTACGGCCTGACCGGCCTGCGGATCGGCGCCCTCGTCTGCCCGCCCGGGCTGGAGCAGACGATGAACAACGTGATGGAGGCGATCGTCTCCTGCGTCGCCTCGCCCTCCCAGTACGCCGCGCTCGCGGCGCTGACCGGCCCGCAGGACTACGTCCGGCACGCCCATGCCCACTACCGCGCCAACCGCGACGCCGCCTCGGCGGTTCTTGATGCCAAGAACATTCCGTACCTCACGGCGCAGGGGGCGTTCTACCTGTGGGCCGACGTCTCCCACGCAAGCGGCGGTGACGTCCGCGGCTGGGTCCGGCGCTTCCTTGCCGGCTCGGGCGTGGCACTCGCGCCCGGAACCGCCTTCGGCTCGATCGGCGAGGGATGGGTGCGGATCGCGCTGTGTGGCGCGCGCGATGAGCTTGTGGAGGGCCTTGGCCGGCTGCCGGAGCGGGCGGGGCCGGTTCAGACCGCTTAGCGGCGGCTGCCTGCCAGCGCCTCGTCCAGCCAGGAACGCAGGACCGCGGCCGGCGCTGCTCCGGCCTGCCTGGCCACCACTTTTCCGCCGACGATGACCATCAGTGTGGGAATCGCCTGAACGTCGAATCGACGGGACAGCTGCGGGGCCCGGTCAACGTCCACCTTGACGAGCTTGATCCGGCCTGCACGCTCCACGGCGAGCTTGTCCAGCACCGGGCTGACCATCCGGCAGGGACCGCACCAGGCAGCCCAGAAGTCGATGAGCGCCGGAACCGGGGACTGTTCAGCCACGGTGGCGAAGTCGTCATCGCCGGCGTTAACGACCCAGGGCAGGTCCTGGCGGCAGCTGCCGCAGCGCGGGTGGCCGGCTGCAGCGGCGGGAACCCTGTTGGTCTTCCCGCAGTTGGGGCACTTGATAAGCGTCGGTTCCGCTGCTGGGGATTCCACTGCGCTCCCTGCCTTCCGGTCAGTAGTCGGTGCGGTGCTTATTTCTCCGCCATGCGTCAAACGGAGCGTCCGAGGTCGGCACGGCGGCCTGGGCAACCGGCAGCAGTTCCGGTCGGGTGCCGCTGAAGTAGTCGTAGAACACGGCATCGTCGAAGCCGGCTGCCGCGGCACCGTGCCGGTCTGCCGCGAAATAGACGCGGTCTATGCGGGCCCAAAGAGCCGCTGACAGGCACAGCGGGCACGGCTCGCAACTCGTGTAGAGGACAGCCCCGCGCAGGTCGAAGCGGGCTGTGGCCGCGGCGGCGGCGCGGATCGCCACCACTTCGGCGTGCGCGGTGGGGTCGTGGTCCCGGGTGACGCGGTTGATGCCTTCGTGGACGCGGCCGTCAGCAGTGACCACCAGCGCACCGAAGGGACCACCGCCGTCGGCCACGTTCCTCACGGCCAGCTCAACGGCCTGTTCCAGATATCGCGTGGCATCGTGGTTGTCGCTCGCCTGGCTCATAGCTTGATCCTAGCCACGACGCCCGGAATGCGGGGCCAATTAGGGGGCGCAATAGGGGGAAATTCCGTCGACGCCGTCAGCCGGCAGGACTAGTGCCGCTCGGCTGCGCCCTACTCAGCGGCGGCTCACTCGAGGCAGCAACGCGAACGCGCTCTCCGCAATCTGGGTCAAGCGGGCAGGATCGTGGCCGTACGCACCGACGACGTCGGTCCCGCGGATAAGGGTCAGCAAGAGGTATGCAAGATCTTCAGCATCCGCGTCCGGGTCGATGTCTCCGTTGCGCTGCGCCCCGCGCACACACTCGGCCACCGCCATCACGAGCACAGAAAAACACTCGGCAGCAATGCGCTGCACCTCGGCGTCGGAGGCGCCGATCTCCAGAGCCATCTTGCCCGCGAAGCACGCAGCCGCTGTCCGGTCGGAAGCTGGGGGCACATCGTCGGCAAGAGGCACCCCGTGGACGGCGC
Source organism: Arthrobacter sp. BE255 (assembly GCF_031457335.1). Lineage (NCBI taxonomy): Bacteria > Bacillati > Actinomycetota > Actinomycetes > Micrococcales > Micrococcaceae > Arthrobacter > Arthrobacter sp. BE255. The sequence continues at coordinate 91,101 of NZ_JAVDWK010000008.1, forward strand.
GGAGCAGATAGCCGTGGAGGCGTTCGAGTGCGCCATCGTCCGGGCCGGCGAGCACCTTCGCCGGAACGTTTCCCAGCCGGTCGAAGTATCCGGCCATCGCTTGCATCAGCACACCGTGTTTTCCATCGAAAGCGGCATAGAGACTGCCGCGGCCTAGGCCGGTGGCTGCGCTGATGTCGTCGACGCTCGTGCCGTTGTAGCCCGACTCGCGAAATTGCCGCTCGGCGGCATGGAGAACATGGTCGCGGTCGAAGGTTCGTGGTCTCGCCATACATACAAGGTAGAGCAGACCGGTCGTAGTTGACAAATCAGTACAGAAACACCTACGTTGTTTACTGTTCAGTACACAAACGTCTGGCAACTCACATCTGGCGCGGCGAAGTCACGCCTATAGCCGAAGGAACCAACATGCAGACAGCTTCCCCGGTGGCCCTCGTGACGGGCGCTTCCTCAGGAATCGGGCGGGCGGCAGCGCGCGCCCTCGTAGACGCCGGCTTCGCGGTGGTCGGCACGAGCCGCAACGCCGCGAACGCCCGCCCGCTTGCCGGGGTGTCGTTCCTCGATCTCGATGTAGCCAGCGACGAATCGGTCCATTCCCTGGTCGAGAAGGTGATCGAACGGTTTGGTCGAATCGACGTCCTGGTCAACAACGCAGGCGTGGGCGCAGTCGGCGCCGGAGAGGAAAGCTCGATCAACCAGACCAAGGAGGTCTTCGACATCAACGTCTTCGGACTGATGCGGATGACAAACGCCGTACTGCCTCACATGCGCGCCAAGGGCAGGGGCCGTGTGGTCAACGTCTCCTCGGTACTCGGTCTAATCCCAGCCCCCTTCATGGCCAGCTACGCCGCCACCAAGCACGCAGTCGAGGGCTACTCGGAGTCCGTCGACCACGAGCTTCGCGAGCACGGCGTCCGGGTGCTGCTGGTCGAGCCGGCCTTTACAAGCACGAGTTTCGAGGCGAGCAGCCTGGCACCGGACTCACCCCTGCCGGTCTACGCCGCTCAGCGGAAGATCGCGCGCGACGTACTGGCCACCGCCTTACGTACCGCCGACGACCCCGACGTTGTCGCAAGGGTGATCGTCGCGGCCTCCACCGATTCCAAGCCCGCACCCAGATACACCGCCGGTTCGATGGCCGGACGCGTCAGCCTCCTGCGCCGGTTCGTGCCCTCGCGCACCTTCGACACACAAATCCGCAAGCTCAACCAACTGGCCAGCTGACACCGAAGCCAGCACCAGCGTCTCTCGTCCGCCCACTCTCGAAACAGGCTCAACACATATGGACTTCGAACATGTCACTTTCGACTTGCCGCATGGCACTTTTCACGCTCTGCAGGGCGGTGACCCCACAGGTCAACCGACGATCTTCCTGCACGGGTTCCCGGACCACCCGCCGACGGCGAAGGCGTTCCTCGCCGAGCTCGGCCGCCAGGGTCGATACGTCCTCGCGCCCTGGCTTCGCGGGTACGCCCCGTCCCCGACCGCGGGTCCATTCGATTTCGCATCCTTGACCGGCGACGTGGTTGCGCTGATCGACCAGTGGTCTCCCCGGCGCCCGGTGGACCTCATTGGTCACGACTGGGGTGCTCTGATCACGTACGACACCACCGTCACCGCGCCGGAGCGCATCAAACGCGCAGTCACGCTCGCTATCCCCCACCCCCTCACATTCATCGGCCGGCCTCGCCCCGCCCAGCTCCGCCGGAGCTGGTACATGGCCTTCTTCCAGCTTCCCGGAAGCGGCATGATCGCCCGAGCCCGCGACTTCGCCCTCATCGACCGCCTCTGGCGTCAATGGTCACCAAGCCTGTCGCTCGATCCGGCTCTCCAAGCGGAGCTACACGAGCACCTCGGAGCGAGCTTTCCCGCGCCCCTCCAGTACTACCGGGCGATGACCCGTCTGGGCATGCTGAAGGCTGCACGCCGCCTGTCCCACCCCATCACGGTGCCCCTGCTGCACATCCACGGCGCAGACGACGACTGCATCCTCCCCCCGAACGTCGATGACCGGCATCGATACGCCGCTCCGCACGTGCGCGCCGTCGTCCCCGACCTCGGCCACTTCCTGCACATCGAAGCACCCGAAGCAATCGCGGAACGGATCGCGACATGGGTGGCGAGTGGCTCACTTGACCCTCGCGGCGAAACCAACCCGACGACCGTCCAGAACCCGAAAGGCTGACCAAACCATGCCTGAGACGACTCCTCCATTCACGAGCGACGAACTGGCCGAGGGCACTATCGACACGGTGGTGGTCGGCGGCGGCGCCGCAGGACTGAACGGCGCTCTGATCCTCGCCCGCTCCCGCCGCTCGGTTGTCGTGATCGACAGCGGCTACCCCCGCAACGCGCCAGCGGAAGCCGTGCACGGCCTCCTCGCCCTGGACGGCACGCCGCCGTCCGAGATCCTTCGAAGTGGACGGGAGCACGTACGCCACTACGGCGGACGCATCGTCCTCGGCGAGGTGGTCGCGGCTGAGCCTGCCGCCCCCTCCGCTGACGGGGATTTGCGGTTCACCGTCACCCTCGCCGACGGACGCAGTATCACCGCCCGCCGCATCCTCGTGGCCACCGGCCTCACCGACGTTCTGCCGGACGTGCCCGGGCTCGCCGAGCACTGGGGGCACAGCGTGGTGCACTGCCCGTACTGCCACGGCTGGGAGGTACGCGACGAACCCATCGGTATCCTCGCCACCGGCCCGGTCTCCATCGCCCACGCGTATCTGTACCGTCAGCTGACCGAGGACCTGACCTACTTCACCCACGGCACCGACCTGGACGAGGACAACCGCGCCCGCTTCGCCGCCCGCGGCATCCGCGTCATCGACACCCCGGTCGCCGAGGTCGTCAACGACGACGGCGCCCTCGCCGGGGTGCGCCTGGCCGACGGCCAGGTCGTGGCCCGCCGCGTCCTCGCGGTCCTCGCGCAGCTGCAGATCCGCGCCCAGGGCCTGGAAGGTCTGCACCTTCCCGTGCAGGACCTGCCGAACAAGGGCCGCAGTTTCGCCTCCGGCACGGCCGGCATCACCGAGGTGCCCGGGGTGTGGGTGGCCGGCAACGCCACCGATCTGACCGCCCAGGTCGGGGCCTCCGCAGCGGCCGGCGCACTGGCCGGGGCCGACATCAACAGGATGCTGGCCATAGCGGACACCGACGCGGCCCTGCACGCGGCTGGACCGAGCCCGACACCCCATGTCTGAACGCGCCGGCGTCGAAACCACCCACTCCCCTAAAGGCACGAGATCATGGGCTTCGGCAAGAGTGAGACGCCCGAGAATCGGACCTACGACGCAAGCGAGCACATCTCGAATCTCGAATCGTTGCTCGTCGACACGCTCGATCTCACGGATCACCCTGGTAGACCGCGACTGGGGCGGCCCCATCGGAACCGGGTTCGCGTTGCGTCATCCCGGCCGGGTCTCACGGATCTTCGCGGTGAACACCGTCCTGCCGCTCGCTGAGGGCATTGAGGGTTTGATGAAAGAGTACGCCACCGAAAGTTGGTGGTTCCAGTGGGCCCAGTCGGCGCTGGCCGACGGTTCGTTCGAGCAGATCCTCGGCAACGCGGGTCACACCATCGACCAGTTGATGATTGATCTGCAACACGTCGCCCGACCGGAGATCGCCACGCCGACCTGGATCCGCGCGTACTCCAGCCCCTTCCCGACCCCGACGTAGGCCCGCGGTGTCATCGCGTCCCCCGGCAGGTCCTTGAGGGCCCTCAGCCCGGCCTTCCGCCGATGGACGCCATCATCTCTTTGAGAGGCCTGCCGGCGATGCTTGCAGCCGGGATGCGGGACACCGCACTGCTGCCCGAGTACGTGATCCCCGCGTTCAAGCTCAGCTACCCCGACGCGCCCGTGGTCGAGATCCCGGACGCCGGCCACTTCCCGACCGGGGACGCACCCCAGACTCTGCTGGCACTGCTCGAACTGTTCCTCCAAACATCCTCGCGCCCCAAAACCCATCCTCCGACTACAACTCACCCCAACCTGATGGAGAACACACAAATGACGGAACGCAATCCCATTCTGATCACCGGCGCCGGCGGCCAGATCGGCGGCGTGAGCAGGCTGATGGTCGACATGCTGCTCGAACAGGGCCACCCGGTGCGCGCGTTCGTGCGACGGGACGACGAACGAGCACAGTCGATGCGCGAGGCCGGGGCCGACGTCTTCGTCGGCGACCTGCTCAAACCCGCGGACGTGGCCGCCGCGCTGAAGGGTGTCAAGCGCATCTACTTCAGCATGACCCCGCAGCCGTACTACGCCGACGCCCTCACTTTGATGGCCGCGGCGGCACGAGCCCAGGGCGACATCGAGGCTTTCGTGCACTTATCCAACTACGAGCAGTCATATATGACGCTCGAGAAGATGACCGCACCGGAAGAAGAGCGGCGTTCTTGGCTCGGCGGACTGGTCGCGGACTGGTCACCGCAGCAGCGGGCGCACTGGATCTGCGAGCGGGTGCTGGACTGGTCCGGCCTCCCGACCATCAACGTGCGCGCGACCCTGTTCGCCGAGAACCCCCATCTGACCTGGATGCAGCTGGGCCCGCTGAGCAACGGTGAGCTGCGCCTGCCTTTCGGCAACCAGCGGCTCGCCCCCATCGCCGTTCACGACCTGGCAGAGGTGTCCGTGACGATGCTGGTCGACCCCACGCCGCACATCTCGAAGTCCTACGAGCTCACTGGCCCGGAGCTGAAGGACATGTACGGGTTCGCTGAGGACTACGCAGCCGCGCTGGGACGCCAGATCGTCTACATCCCTGAGGAGCTGGAGGCTTGGAACGAGGCCTTCCTCGACGAGACCGTCCTGAAGGAGTCCCTGGGCGATCCGGCTACGGCCCGGCACGTGGCTGAGCACCTGAGGATCCAGACCCGTCTGATCGCCAGCGGTCGGTACGGCGTCCTCTCCGACCAGCTGGAAACCCTCCTCGGGCGCCCACCGCGGACCTTGCGATGGGCACTGCAGAACAACACCAACCTTCGCCAGCTGGCGTCTGCCCCGAGCCTCTGAGCGCCCAATTCCATGGACAAGAACATGACATTGCGACAGCGGGCCCTGGTGGTCGGCCTCGGGATCAGCGGGACCGCCTCCGCGCTGCGACTGCATCGCGCGGGCTGGGACGTGGTGGTGCTGGAGAAGGCCCCCGAGCGGCGGCGCGGCGGATACTTCATCGCTCTGTTCGGGACCGGGGTCGCCGCCGCTGAACGGCTGGGCATCGCCGATGCCGTGCCGAATCGCGTCGCTCCGGAAGCCGTGAGCTATGAAGTCGACCGCACGGGCCGGCGCCGGCGCGGTCTAAGCTACGCCGATGTGTTTGGCGGTTCTCGACTCGTATTGCGGGGCGACATCGAAGACGCGGCCTTCACCGCCCTGCCCGACGAAGTGGAGATCCGGTACTCGACCGTGCCGATCGCGCTGGAGCAGTACCTCGACGGGGTGGACGTAGAGATCCGCGACCTGACGACGGAGACGACGAACATCGAGCGGTTCGACCTGGTGGTCGGGGCAGACGGACTGCGCTCGACGGTGCGACGGCTTGCGTTCGAGCCCGAGCAGAGCCCGATCCGTCGGCTGAACTACATGATCGCCGCGTACAGCCTTTCCGAGGCGGTACCCGGCTACCGCCTACAGGACGGACTGATCATGGCCGAGGAGGGCCGATCGGCGTGGGTGTTCCCGTTCGCTGACCGTCCGCCGACTGTGCTGCTCTCCTACCGCACCGACGACGTGGACGCCGAGTTCACGCGGCCAGCCATCGACTCGCTGCGCGCTGCTTACGGCCCCGAGCGCACCGGCTCCACGCTCGGTTGGCTGCTCGACCAGTTCGAGAAGGCCCCGGACCACCTGTTCGACTCCGCCGAGCAGGTGTACCTCGACCACTGGTACCGCGGCCGAGTCGTGCTAATCGGTGACGCCGCGTGGTGCCTGACCGTTTACTCCGGCATGGGGGCATCCACCGGCCTGGCCGGGGCCGACCTGCTCGGCACCATGCTCGAACGCCACCCGCATGACGTGCCACGAGCGCTGCAGGACTGGGAGGACCATCTGCGCCCGTTCGTCGACCACCACCTCGGCAGCGGTGTGAGCATGCGCAGTTTCTTCACCCCAGGCAACCGCGCCGAGTTGCTGCTTCGGACCGCGATGATCCGCCTCGCCCGGTTGCCGATCGCCGGCCGGTTGCTCGCCAAGATGAGGACCAATAGTGCGGGCGTGCGGATGAAAAGTCTGGATATCGCCGCCGCTGCGGCGTGAGACCAACCCGGTGCGGACCGTGTCGACCTGAGCACAGGCGGCCCCGCACAGCGCCACGACATAGAATCTTGCCCACAACCAAAGGAACCAACGTGCAGACAGCTCCCTCGGTGGCTCTCGTGACGGGCGCTTCTCAGGAATCGGGCGGGCGGCAGCGTCCGCCCTCGTAGACGCCGGCTGCGGGGTGCTCGGCACGAGCCGCAACGCCGCGAACGTCCGCCGAGAAGGTGATCGAACGGTTTGGTCGAATCGACGTCCTGGTCAACAACGCCGGCGTGGGCGCAGTCGGCGCCGGAGAGGAAAGCTCGATCAACCAGACCAAGGAGCACTGTTGACGACGGGCATACCGCCACGCGAAGAAGGCTCCGTCCCAAGTGGGGACGGAGCCTTCTCAGAAGAGCCGGTCGCTGGCCGCTAAAGTGGAGACAATTTGAGAGTCCAACTTCCGGGGAGCAGTTCATACCGCAGTCCGGGCCTTGCTGTGATCCACGTGATGTGGTCAGACGGCTACTTGCTGCCGTCTTCGTCGAGTTCTTCGTCGTCGGTGAGGTCAAGGTCCTCTTCGTCGAAGTCGTCCTCGTCGATGTCCACATCGGCGGGCACGTCACGCTTGTAGGGATCGGCGTCGCCGGCGTGCTTGGCCTTCTCAGCCAGGGCGGCAACCTCGGCGTCGCGCTTCTTGGCTTCGCGAAGCAGCTCCTCGAGGTTGGAGGCAACCACGGGAATCTGGTCGGCCACAAATTCCAGCGTCGGCGTCAGGCGAACGGTAACGTTGCGCCCCACCTCCTGGCGCAGCACACCCTTGGCTTTCTCAAGCCCCTTGGCGGCATCCGCCTGGACAGCCTGGTCACCGAACACCGTGTAGTAGATGGTGGCGTGCTGCAGGTCGTTGGTCACCCGGGCATCGGTAATAGTGATGCCTTCAAGCCGGGGATCCTTAACCTTCCGGCCCAGGGCCTCGGCAACAACAACCTTAATCCGCTGCGCCAACTTGGCAGCGCGGGCCGGATCGGCCATGACATCCTCCTGGATAAAAGTAGATAAGTTGGTGCGCTCAGGCGACGTTACTACCTGACGCGCGCAGCGATTGAGGGGGCCCGGGAGTGGCATCGGGCCTGCCGGAGACGGACGGCCAACGATCGCAGATCGCTGGCCGTCCGTCGTAGGGGCGGGGCCCCCTCAATCGCGGAGTGCAGCGGGCGGGGCCGCCGGGAAAAACCCAACGGCCCCGCACCTGTAACGCTAAGACAACCTAGACGCGCGGCTTTTCGCGCATCTCGAAGGTCTCGATGATGTCGCCTTCGGTGATGTCGTTGAACGAGCCAAGACCGATACCACACTCGAAGTCCGTGCGGACCTCGGTGGCGTCGTCCTTGAAGCGCTTGAGCGTCTCAACGGTGAGGTTGTCGCCGATGATCTTGCCGTCGCGGCTGATGCGTGCCTTCGTGTTGCGTCGGATGATGCCCGAGCGAACGATGGAACCTGCGATGTTGCCGAACTTGGAGGAACGGAACACTTCGCGGACCTCGGCGGTGCCAAGCTGGACCTCTTCGTACTCCGGCTTGAGCATGCCCTTGAGGGCCATCTCGATGTCATCGATTGCTGAGTAGATGACGGAGTAGAAGCGCATGTCCACGCCTTCGCGGTCTGCCAGTTCGGCAACACGCTCGGCGGGCTTGACGTTGAAGCCGATGATGACGGCGCTGTCGACCGTCGCCAGGTTGACGTCGTTCTGCGTGATGGCACCAACGCCGCGGTGGATGACGCGCAGCTGCACGCCTTCGCCGACGTCGATCTTGAGCAGTGCGTCTTCGAGGGCTTCCACGGCACCGGACACGTCACCCTTGAGGATGAGGTTGAGGGTGTCGATCTTGCCATCGGCCACGGCCTGGTCGAAGTCTTCCAGGCTGATGCGCTTGCGGCGCTTGGCGAGTGCGGCGTTGCGGTCGGCTGCTTCACGCTTCTCGGCGATCTGGCGGGCGGTGCGCTCGTCAGCGGTCACAAAGAAGGTGTCGCCGGCGCGCGGCACGTTGGACAGACCCAGAACCTGCACGGGGCGGGACGGGCCGGCCTCGGTCAGGGCGCTGCCGTCGTCGTCGAACATGGCACGGACGCGGCCGTGGGCCGTACCTGCCACAATCGTGTCGCCGACACGCAGTGAGCCGGACTGCACCAGGACGGTGGCCACGGAACCGCGGCCCTTGTCCAGGTTGGCTTCGATCGCGATACCGCGGGCGTCCTTGTTCGGGTTGGCGCGCATGTCCAGGGCGGCGTCTGCGGTGAGCAGGACGGCCTCGAGCAGCTCGTCGATGTTGAGGTTCTGGCGGGCAGAGACCTCCACGAACATGGTGTCGCCACCGTATTCTTCGGGAACCAGGCCGTACTCGGTCAGCTGGCCGCGGACCTTGTCCGGGTTGGCGCCTTCCTTGTCGATCTTGTTCACGGCCACCACGATCGGCACGTTTGCTGCCTGCGCGTGGTTGAGGGCCTCAACGGTCTGCGGCATAACGCCGTCGTCCGCTGCGACCACCAGGATGGCGATGTCGGTGACCTTCGCACCACGGGCACGCATGGCGGTGAACGCCTCGTGGCCCGGAGTATCGATGAAGGTGATCTTGCGGTCTTCGCCTTCGTGGGTGTGCGTGACCTGGTAGGCACCGATGTGCTGCGTGATGCCGCCGTGCTCGCCCGCCATAACGTCGGACTTGCGGATGGCGTCAAGCAGGCGGGTCTTACCGTGGTCGACGTGGCCCATGACGGTGACAACAGGAGGACGTGCCTCGAGGTCTTCGTCGCCTTCGGCTTCGAGCTCTGCTTCAAAGTCGATGTCGAAGGTGGAGAGCAGCTCGCGCTCCTCGTCCTCCGGCGAGACGACCTGGAGCTTGTAGCCAAGCTCCTCGCCCAGCAGGGCGAAGGTTTCCTCATCCAGTGACTGCGTGGCCGTGGCCATTTCGCCCAGGTGGAAGAGGACGGTGACCAGTGCTGCGGGGTTTGCCTCGATCTTGTCGGCAAAGTCCGTGATGGACGAACCGCGGCGGAGCCGGATGACGGTGCTGCCGTCGCCACGGGGGACGCTCACGCCACCCAGCGACGGAGCACTCATCTGCTCGAGTTCCTGGCGCTTGGCACGCTTCGACTTGCGCTGCTTGCCGCGGCCTGCGCCGCCCTTGCCGAATGCACCCTGGGTGCCACCGCGACCGCGGCCACCCTTGCCGAAGCCACCGCCGGCCGGAGCGCCGCCGCCGGCACCGGGGGCACCGGTACCGGGAGCGCCGCCCGGGCGTCCGGGGCCACGGCCGCCGCCACCGGGACGGCCTGCACCTGCGCCTGCGGGTGCAGGACGCTCAGTGCGGTTGGGCATCATGCCCGGAGTAGGACGGTTTCCACCGGCACCTGCGGGACGGGGACCGCCCGCACCGGCTGCGGGACGCGGACCACCGGGACGGGGACCGCCCGCACCGGCTGCGGGACGCGGACCACCGGGACGGGGACCGCCCGCACCGGCTGCCGGACGCGGACCACCGGGACGCTCACCCTCGGTGCGGCTTCCACCCGGACGGGGCATGCCCTGCGAGGTAGCGAACGGGTTGTTGCCCGGACGAGGCGCGCGTTCTCCACGTTCGCCGTCGCCACCACGGCCGCGGGGCATGCCCTGGGACGTGGCGAACGGGTTGTTGCCCGGGCGGGGGCCGCCGGGGCGCGGCGCAGAGCCGCCCTGCGACGATCCGCCTGAGCGGGCCGGCGCGGCGGGGGTTTCAGCCTTGGGGGCCGGACGCGCACCGGGCTTGGCCCCGGTGGAGGGAGCGCTGGCGGCCGGAGCCGGCGCAGCGGGTGCCGCTGCTGCAGGAGCAGCCGGAGCGGCGGGTGCAGCCGGGGCTACAGGCGCTGCGGCCACGGGGGCTGCAGCGGCAGGTGCCGGGGCTTTGGGAGCTGCGGGACCCGGAGCAGGTGCTGCGGGTCGTGTTTCTGCCGACGGGGCAGGCGCCTTGGGCGCGGCTGCCGGAGCTGCGGACTTTGCCGCGGCGTCGGGGTAGGCGTTGCGGAGTTTCCGCACCACCGGGGCCTCAATGGTGGAAGAGGCGGAGCGAACGAATTCGCCCAGTTCCTGCAGTTTTGTCACTGCATCTTTGGAAGTAATACCGAGCTCTTTAGCGAGCTCGTGTACGCGGACCTTGGCCACATTTCTCCTGTCTCGGTCCGCACCGAGCCAGGCACGAACCGTCTACTTCTTACTGCGGGCCCTCGCCGCGAGTGCAGCAGAAGGGCCCATTGCAGAGCGCAACAAAGTTGTCATCGTTGCGCACTCATCGCTGGGAACTCATCGGGTTTCCATCAGTTTTCTGACCCGCTTTCAGGTTGGACGGTTGTTGCTGCAGCTACCGGAGGTACCCACAGCGGGCCTTCAGCGCCCGTGCCCGCCTTGATCCGGCGTTCGACGGCGGCGCTTTCGGTTGCGCCCTTGAGGGCACGTCCGAATGCTCGCCGTTTGACCGCCAGGGCCAGGCACGATTCGCTGGGGTGCAGCCATGCACCCCGGCCAGCCATCCGGCGTCGTTCATCGACCAAAACAGCGGATGAACCGCTGGCATCAGCCACGAGCCGGAGCAGCTCCGACCGCGAACCTTTCTTCCGGCATCCGATGCAGGTACGCTGCGGTTGATTCTCGCTGTGAAGCACTTCTGCCACGGTGAGCATCTTCCTGACGTACCTAGCTGTCTGCCCATGCCTGCCCGCCACAGCGAACTGCAGGGAGGGCACGCAAGGGCGCACGGATACCGGCCGTTAGGCGCGGTCAATGTCTATTCTAGCCCCTCGGGGCGGTTCTGCCCGAAACCCGGCGCTTCAACCGACGGCACCGGCCGTCGGTTGGCGCACCGGGCAACGGTCAGTTATCGCGCGGCGCGGCGGCGTCCGAGACGATGTCGATCCGCCAACCGGTCAGCTTGGCTGCCAGGCGGGCGTTCTGGCCCTCCTTGCCGATGGCCAGTGAGAGCTGGTAGTCCGGAACAACAACGCGGGCCGAGCGGGTCGCTTCGTCGATGATCGTGACGGAATTCACACGCGACGGCGACAGTGCGCTGGCGATGAAAGTCGCCGGGTCCTCGCTGAAGTCGACGATATCGATCTTTTCGTCATTCAGTTCGGTCATGACTGCCCGCACGCGGGAACCCATTTCGCCGATGCAGGCGCCCTTGGCGTTGATGCCCTGGGTGTTTGCCTTGACGGCAATCTTGGTACGGTGGCCGGCTTCGCGGGCCAGTGCCACGATTTCCACGGAACGGTCCGCGATTTCCGGGACTTCCAGTTCGAAGAGCTTCCGGACCAGGCCCGGGTGTGAACGGGACAGCGTGACGGACGGGCCCTTGGTGCCGCGGTGGACGTCGATGACCAGGGCGCGGAGCCGGTTCCCGTGGGTGTACTTCTCCCCCGGCACCTGCTCGGGCGGCGGCAGCAGCGCTTCCACGGAGCCCAGGTTGACCTGGATCATGTGCGGGTTGTTGCCCTGCTGGATGAGCCCGGCAACGAGTTCACCCTCCCGGCCCTTGAATTCGCCCAGGACGGCGTCGTCCTCAACGTCCCGGAGGCGCTGGAGGATGATCTGGCGTGCAGTGCTGGCCGCGATGCGGCCGAACCCGGCCGGCGTATCCTCGAACTCGCCGATGGGGGCGCCGTCGTCGTCGATCTCCACAGCCCAGATGGTCACGTGCCCGCTCTTGCGGTCCAGTTCCGCGCGTGCCTTCTCGAAGGCTCCGGGCGACTTGTGGTAAGCCACCAGGAGCGCCTGCTCAATGGTGGGGATCAGGAGGTCCAGCGGGATTTCACGCTCACGCTCCAGAAGTCTCAGTGCGCTCATGTCAATATCCATCAGGCCTCCTCAGAAGGTCCATTGTGCTCAGGTTCCAGACCGGCCTCATCGAGGTGGCTGAATTCGATCTCGACTTTTCCGTTGCGGATCCTGTCGAAAGGAAGTGTTACGGGGTCGCCCTGCTTGGGCTTCATGCCCTTCTTGACGGCGATTTCCGGGACGAGGGTCACGCCGGAGTCGTCCACAGCTTTGACCCTGCCGGTGACGTTGTCGCCCTGGACAACGTTGACTTTGACCATGCGCCCGCGGGCCCGGTGCCAGTGGCGCTCTTCCGTCAGCGGACGTCCGACGCCGGGCGAGGAAACCTCGAGGTCGTACGGCCGGCCGTCGTCGTCAGGATCGTTGTCCAGTACGTCGGACAGGACCCTGGAGATGTCCGCGATGACGTCAAGGTTCACACCGCCGGTCTCTTCCTGCGGCAGGTCCACCACCACGTGGACCACCCGATGCGAACCAGGGATGATGGAGACATCCTCAAGGTACAGGCGATTGGCCTGGACCGCCGGTTCAAGTAGGGCCCGCAGCCTTGCAGCTTCCGGATTGTAGGCAGGCGCGACGTCAGCCCTACCCGTTCCGGTACGGTCTGATGAAGTCGTGGCTTCTGCATTACTCACGATGCCGGCCGCCTCCCGATAGATGATGTTGTGACTACTAGCCTAGCGATTTTCCGCGCGCAGTGGTGCACCGAGTTTGCCCTCCGGCGTGACAACATGGTCTGTTGTGAAAGACGACAGCACCGAAATCAGCGCCCGCAGGCGGTATTTCCGGTACGCCGTTTTTTCGCTCACAGCCCTCCTGGTGGTGAGCCTGGGCATGGCCCTCATCCCCCGCCAGCCCCCTGCACCTGCGGAAACGCCTTTTTCGGAGCGTGCCCGGGCCGCGGCGCTGGCCGACGCCCTGGCGCTGAGGGCTGCCGGGCAGGCGTTGGCGGAAGCCGACGCCGGCGATGGAGGGCCCGGCGGCGCTGCTGCGCTGGACAGTACTGTGACTTTGCTGACCATCCAGGCGAGGGCCCTGCTGCTGCCCGGCGACACCCCTGCCGCTTCGGCGACGCCCGGACCGGTCTCGTTAGCCGAACTGGCTACCGCCCTTTCCACCAGCGGTGCCACGCGCCTCACCGACGCGCTGGAGGCCGACGGCGGCGTGGCCCGCCTTCTCGCCGGTACCGGCGCGGCACAGTTGCTGGCCGCCGGTGACGTCGCAGCCCTCGCCGGGGTTCCGGCGGCCTCGCTGCCCGGCTGGCAGTTGCCTGCAAGACCTTCCGCGCCACCCTCACCCGCTTCACGGTGCACCGGTGCCGGGCCGTCAGGCGGAGCTGATGGCGAACGCGCCGACCAGGGCGCCGGCGCTGGCGCGGGCCCGGCCCTGACGGCCGTCCTGGACGCAGAACATCAGGCTGTTTACGGCTACCAGGCTGCGCTGTCACGCCTCGACCCGGCAGCCGCGGCCCAGGCCTCCAGCCTGCTGGCCGAACACCTGGACCTGGCGGACGAAGCTGAGGCGTACGCGGCCATGGAGTGTGCAGCCGTTCCGCCGACGCCGCCCGGATACGTCCTTGATGCGGCATTCCTGGCCGCGCCGGCCGCGGGGCTGGCACGGCTGGAGTCAGGGACCCTGACAGCTTTCGGGGATGTCGTGGCGTTGAGCGCCGCCCCTGCCCGTGGATGGGCCGTCTCAGCCCTCCTGGCGGCTGCGCGGAGGACGGTCAGCTGGGGAGGGGATCCCGGGCCTGTTCCGGGCCTCGCCCTGGATGGGTCCCAGCTTCCCGCCTTGCCGGACGTGCCGGAAGACGCCGCACCCGCCGCATCTCCCGCAGCGACGTAGGACACGCCACTGGCGACGGCGTCCAAGTGATGGTTTGCTGATTCCATGGATTCCCAGGAGCAGGCGGACCGGGCGGGCTTTCCGCCGGACAACAAGGATCTGCACCGCCACCTTGAAACCGAGCCCCACGACAACGATGTGGCCCAGCGCCTGAACTGGCTGCGCGCCGGTGTATTGGGCGCCAACGACGGGATCGTCTCCGTGGCCGCCATTGTGGTGGGCGTGGCAGGCGCTACGGCGGACACCGGACCTATCCTCGCCGCGGGCGCCGCAGGCCTGGTGGGCGGCGCCGTCTCGATGGCCCTGGGCGAATACGTCTCAGTGAGCAGCCAGAGCGACAGCCAGAAGGCGCTGATCGAAAAGGAACGCCGGGAGCTCGCCGAAGAGCCGGAGGAAGAACTCGCCGAGCTGGCCGCGATCTACCAGGACAAGGGCCTCAGCCCCGAAACGGCCCGCAAGGTGGCGGTGGAACTGACCGAACACAACGCGCTGGCGGCCCATCTCTCGGCTGAACTCAACATTGACGAGGCGGACATCGTCAGCCCCTGGCACGCCGCCTTCGCCTCGGCGGTGGCGTTCACCATCGGCGCGGTCCTGCCGATGCTGGCCATCCTCCTGCCACCGCAGGACATCCGGGTTCCCCTGACATTCGGCACGGTACTGGCAGCGCTGGCGCTGACAGGCGCACTGGGGGCCGGGATCGGCGGAGGTTCCAAAATGCGGGCCGCCGTCCGGGTGGTGGTGGGCGGTGCGCTGGCCCTGGCGGCAACGTTCACTATCGGCAACCTGCTCGGCGCCAGCGGAGTCGTGTAGCCACGTCAACTAGGGTGGAGCTGATGAACCAGCAAACCCGGGTGCCGATACCTGCAGACCTCGCCACAAGGTACAGCCGAAGCAGCGCCGGCCGGGCGTGGCTGGTTTCACTGCCTGCTTTGCTGTCCGACCGGATGGAGCGCTGGGACCTTGCGCTTGATCTGGCTCCAGGCGCCGGGCCGTGGAACGGCCACGGCGGCGTGGTGGTCCCCGTCCGGCGGAATGACGGAACTCCTGCCGCCCTCAAAGTCGCCTTTCCGCACGACGAAGCCCGCGTCGAGCGGCACGCCCTGGAGCTGTGGGCGGGGCATGGTGCCGTCCGGCTGCTGGAGTCCGACGCCGGAACCTGCTCCATGCTGCTGGAGCGGCTGGATGCGGACTGCTCGCTGCAGAACGTCCCCATGGATGAAGCAGTGACCGTCTGGGGCGGGCTGGTCCGGCAGTTGAGCCTGGTACCCGATCACCGCCCGCAGTGGCAGGAATTCGACCACATCGCCGGGCGCGCCGAACAGTGGAGCGATGACCTGCCGGCCGACTGGGAGCAGCAGGGCCGGCCGTTTCCTCGCTGGCTGCTCGAAGCTGCCCTGGAAGTCTGCCAGACCCGCGGCGCCGTGGGTCGCCGCTCCGGACGCGATGTCCTGGTGCACACCGACTTCCATTACCTGAACATCCTCGCCCGGACCGCGGTCCAGGACGGATCAGGGTTCGCCGCCATCGACCCGCAGCCCATGATCGGCGAGCCCGAATTCGCCGTAGCGCCGCTGCTCTGGAACAGGATGACGGACCTGCCGCGAACAGACCCTCAGGCGGGACTGCGCGAACGCTGCCGTAACTTCAGCGAAGCGGCAGGCCTGGACGCTGAGGTGGCCCGCCAGTGGAGCGTCGCCCGTGAAGTGGAGAACGCCCTGTCCTACGCTGGCCGCCCGCATCACGAAGGGGACCTGGCGCGCTCGCTGTGGGTGGCCAGCACCCTGGCCGGCCGGACGCTGGACGGGCTTCCGTCCGCGCATTCACTCCCGGAACCGGGACAGGCACAGCCCGCAAGCTGACGGCGTCAGCCGTTGCCCGCCCGCACCGCCCCGTACGCGGAGCTGACGGCATCAACTGCCGTGCCGACGTCGTCCGTGTCCGTGCTCCAATTGCTGACGGAGATGCGCAGGACGTCCCTGCCCTGCCACCGCGAACCGGACATCCATACCCTGCCGTCCTCGATGACCTTCGCCGTCACGGCCCTGGTGGTGGCGTCGTCGCCGAACGCGAGCGACACCTGCGTGTAGTCCACATCGTTGAGCACCTCGATGCCGTCCACTGCTGCCAGCCGGGCGCCGATCTTCGATGCAGCGTCGGCGAGTCCGCGGACCTGGGCTGCCACGCCGTCCCTGCCCAGGGAACGGAGCGCCGCCCAGACCGGCACGCCGCGGGCCCGGCGCGAGAGCTCGGGGACTTTTTCGTGCGGGTCGGCCGCACCATCCGCAGCCCGGATCAGGTAGCTGGCCTGAACGCCCATGGCCGAGCGCAGGGCAGCGGCATCCCTGACTACGGCTATGCCGCAGTCGTAGGGAACATTGAGGGTCTTGTGCGCGTCACTGGCCCAGGAGTCCGCCAGGTCCATCCCGGCGGTCAGCGCGTCAAGCTCCGGCACGGCGGCGGCCCAGAGCCCGAAAGCCCCGTCCACGTGGACCCACGCGCCGTGGGCCTTTGCAACGCCGACGGCCTCGACGAAGGGGTCGAAGGCTCCTGAGTGCAGGTTCCCCGCCTGCAGGCAGACGAGCGCCGGACCGGAGCCTGCGGACAGCTGCCGGTCCAGCTCGTCGGTGCGGATCCTGCCCTGCCGGTCCGACGCTACGGTGGCCGGCCGCCCCAGGCCCAGGTACCTCAGGGCCAGATCAACCGAATCATGGCGTTCCTGGCCCACAAGGCAGCGGATGCGGGGGGCGCCGAACAGCCCGTCGCGTTCCAAATCCCACCCGGTGTCGGCGAGCAGGCTCCGGCGGGCGGCGGCCAGGCCGGCGAAGTTGGCCATCGTCGCTCCGGTGACAAAGCCGACGTCGGATCCTTCGGGTAGGCCCAGGAGGTCCACGAGCCATCTGCCGGCCGCGTCCTCGATTGCCGCCATGGCCGGCGCGGAAACACGGAGCACGGCGTTCTGGTCCCAGGCGCTGACGAGCCAGTCGGCCGCCAGCGCGGCTGGCAGGGTCCCGCCGATGACCCAGCCGAAGAAGCGGCCGGAGGGCATGGCCATCAGTCCCGGTTCCGCTTTAAGCGCGAGGTAGTCCACTACCTCGGCGGCGGGCATGCCGGCTTGGGGCAGGGGTCCGGCGAATGCGTCCGCGAGGTCGTGGGCAGCCAGCGCCGGGCCGACGTGCCGGTCCGGCAGGCTCGCCAGCCAGTCCTGGGCGTGGCGGGCTGCGGCTGATAAGGCCTCGGAGTACTGTCCAGCGGCAGCTGACATAGCAGCATGGTACGCCTCCGCGGTCCCTGCCACGAGGGCGTGAGGCCTGACGCAGCAGCAGGCTGTGACGGTGGAGCAGCCCTGGGCTCCTAGGCGAAGTTTTCGACCCAGACGTCGTAGCCGAGTTTGATGATCAGGGCGCCCACCACCACCAGGAACACGATCCGGACGAAGCGGCTCCCCTGCTTGACTGCGGTGCGGGCTCCCAGGTATCCGCCCGCCATGTTGGCCGCGCCCAGCAGCAGGCCTACGCCCCACAGCAGCGAGCCGTGGGGCAGGAAGAACAGCAGCGCTCCGGCGTTGGTGGCCATGTTGACGATCTTGGCCTTGGCGCTGGCCTCCAGGAAGGCGTACCCCATCGCCGAGACCAGGGCGATGACCAGGAACGATCCGGTGCCCGGGCCGATCAGGCCGTCGTAGAAGCCGATCACCGCCCCGATCATGCACGCCACCACGTAATGTGTGTGCCCGTCGTGGCGCAGCACGGTGATGTCACCGACGTTGGGCTTCAGCGCCGTAAAAAGCGCGACGGCGACCAGCGCCGCCACGATGATGGGTTTGAACACGCTGGCTGGCAGCGTGGCGGCCAGCACCGCCCCGCCGAAGCTGCCGGCCAGGGCGATCGCCGCCATGGGCAGTGCCGTTTTCAGGTCCGGCTTGACCCGTCCGTAGTAGGTGACAGCACT
The DNA here is from genome assembly GCF_031457335.1 of Arthrobacter sp. BE255. Lineage (NCBI taxonomy): Bacteria > Bacillati > Actinomycetota > Actinomycetes > Micrococcales > Micrococcaceae > Arthrobacter > Arthrobacter sp. BE255. The sequence goes on from NZ_JAVDWK010000008.1 coordinate 109,005, forward strand.
GGTGGTGGTCCCGAAAATCGAGCCCATCTTGTTGGTGGCAAGCGCCTGGACGGGGGTGATGCCCGGTACCAGGAGCAGGGCAGGGAGCTGGATCAGTCCGCCCCCGCCCACCACCGCGTCCACCCAGCCGGCAGCGAATCCAGCTACCACGATCAGGATGAGGGTGGTGAGCTGGATCGACTCGAAACCCGAGACCAACGCCGCGGGTCAGCTGTTGCGGACAGCGGTGACCACGTAGTCCACCGCCTTGTCCACGGCAACGTTCTCCGCCTCGCCGCTGCGGCGGTCCTTGATTTCCACGACGCCGTCCACCAGTCCCCTGCCGACAGCCAGGATGGTGGGGACGCCCACGAGTTCGGCATCCCCGAATTTAACGCCCGGGGATACCTTCGGACGGTCGTCGTAGATGACGTCCAGGCCTGCGGCCTCAAGATCCAGTGCCAGCTTTTCGGCTGCCGCGAAGATCTCTTCGCCCTTGCCGACAGCCACCACGTGGACGTCGGCCGGTGCCACGGCCCGGGGCCAGACCAGTCCCCTGTCGTCGTGGTTGGACTCGGCCAGGGCGGCGACGGCACGGGTGACGCCCACGCCGTAGGAACCCATCGTGACCACAACCTGCTTGCCGTTCTGGTCCAGGACCTTCAGCTCCAGGGCCGCGGCGTACTTGCGGCCGAGCTGGAAGATGTGGCCCATCTCGATGCCGCGGGCGATCTCCAGCGGACCGGAGCCGTCCGGTGCGGGATCGCCTTCGCGGACGTCGGTGCATTCGATGACGCCGTCCCAGGTGAAGTCGCGGCCGGCCACGAGGCCGAACACGTGCTTGCCGGCCTCGTTGGCCCCCGTGACCCAGGCAGTGCCGCTGACAACGCGGGGATCAACGAGGTACAGGAGCTTGGTGGCGCTTTCGCTGCCCAGCAGGGGTTCGTCCACCGTCAGGCCGGGGCCCAGGTAGCCCTTGACGATGAGGGGCTGCTTCTTGAGGTCGTCGTCGTTGGCTGCTTCCAGGCCGATTTCGCCGGCGATGGGCAGGAAGGAGCCGATGTTGGCTTCGACGCGCTTCAGGTCAACGCCGCGGTCGCCCGGCAGGCCGATGACCACGAGCTGGCGCTCACCGGTGGGCAGGGTGACGGCGAGGACCACATTCTTGAGGGTGTCCGCGGCAGTCCAGGCGCCGCCGTCGGCCTCGCTGCGGGGAGCCAGTTCGTTGGATGCGGCCACCAGAGTGTCGATGGTGGGCGTATCAGGGGTATCCAGCACTTCCGCTGCCGGTGCATCCGCGAAGTCGATGTCCGCCGGGACCACTGTGGTGACGGCCTCGACGTTGGCTGCGTAGCCGCCGGCGGACCGCACGAAGGTGTCCTCGCCGATCTCGGTGGGGTGCAGGAACTCCTCGCTCTTGGACCCGCCCATGGCGCCGGCGGTGGCGGCGACAGGGACGACTTCCAGGCCCAGCCGTTCGAAGATGCGGAGGTAGGCGCCGCGGTGCGCGGCGTAGCTTGCGTCCAGGCCGGCGTCGTCCACGTCGAAGGAGTACGAGTCCTTCATGATGAACTCGCGGCCGCGCAGCAGGCCTGCCCTGGGCCGCGCCTCATCGCGGTACTTGTTCTGGATCTGGTAGAGGCTCAGCGGCAGGTCCTTGTACGAGGAGTACAGGTCCTTGACCAGGAGGGTGAACATCTCCTCGTGGGTGGGGGCCAGGAGGTAGTCGGCGCCCTTGCGGTCCTGGAGCCGGAACAGGCCCTCGCCGTACTCGGTCCAGCGGTTGGTTGCCTCGTAGGGTTCGCGGGGCAGCAGGGCCGGGAAATGGACTTCCTGGGCGCCGATCGCGGCCATTTCCTCGCGGATGACGGCTTCGACCTTGCGCAGCACGCTGAGCCCGAGCGGCAGCCAGGTGTAGATGCCGGGTGCCGCACGCCGGATGTAGCCGGCCCGGACCAGGAGCCGGTGGCTGGCCACTTCGGCGTCGACGGGATCTTCACGCAGGGTGCGCAGGAAAAGCTGGGACAGTCTTGTGACCACGGGGCGGTATCCGTTTCTGGGGAATGGCTGCTGGAAGCAGGGCCGGGCAATTCTTCTGGGTACTAATCTACCGGCAAAGCCCATCTTCCCCCGCGGCGTCCGCGGCCGGCATCCCGCCGCCAAGCTCCCGGGCCCTGGACAGCGAAGAGCCACGTCCGGTGCTGCAAAGCCCCTGGCCCCCCATTCGGGCTGGTCATTGCATCCGTACGTGGCTCTTCTTGCCGATAACGCCGTTGATTACTGGTGAGGACTGGTGAGACCGTCCACCCCACTCCAGCGCAGCTAGATCGAACCTATGTGATTGCCGCCACAATGACAAGGGGTTTCATCAAATCGAAGTTGTTGACTGCTCCACTTGACGGGCTTAGCTTTAATTCATCAAATGATGAATTAAAGACACGGCACTCGGAGGCAGTCATGTCCCACTCAGCAGCAGCGGCCTCGGCAGCCTCCCGAGATGACGTGGCCGTGGCCACGAGCTCCCTGCATGTGACCCGGGGAAAGGTACCCGTCCTCCGGGGCCTGGACTTCGCTATCCCAGCAGGGCGGATCACCGGCCTGCTGGGGCCCTCGGGGAGCGGCAAGACCACCCTGATGCGGGCCATCGTGGGAGTCCAGCGGCTGAGCTCAGGGTCCGTGACCGTGCTGGGCCTTCCGGCCGGACATCCCTCGCTCAGGCACCGCGTGGGCTACGTGACCCAGTCCCCCAGCGTCTATCCGGACCTGACCGTGGAGGCCAATGTCCGCTACTTCGGGGCGATGCACCGGAAAGGGCGGGCCGACGCAGCCGAGGCGATTGCCGCCGTCGGCCTTGAACAGCAGGCGCGCCAAAAGACTGCCGACCTTTCCGGCGGCCAGCTCAGCCGCGTGTCGCTGGCATGCGCCCTGGTTTCGCACCCCCGGCTGCTGGTCCTCGACGAACCCACCGTGGGCCTTGACCCGGTGCTCCGGGCGGATCTCTGGGACCGCTTCAGATCCATGGCCGAGGCCGGCACAACGCTGCTGGTGTCCAGCCACGTGATGGAGGAGGCCAGCCACTGCAGTTCCCTGCTCCTGCTGCGCGAAGGCAGGCTGCTGGCCCAGCTGACCCCGGCGGAACTCAGCAGCCGCGGCCACAGCGCTGACTTGGAGAGGGCGTTCCTGCACATCATCCGTGAGGCGGAAGGCGCGGCGGCTTCGGGCGTTGAGGCCGAAAGCAACGCAACCCCGGAAAGGACGGTGCGGTCATGAACCCGGTGATGATGCTCGCCACGGCCCGGCGGGTCCTGGACCAGTTGCGGCATGACCACCGCAGTGTTGCCCTGATCCTGGTGGTCCCGGCGCTGCTGCTGACGGCGGTCTACTTCCTGTACCAGAACGAGACCCTTCCGCCCGGCGTGCCCAGGACCTTCGACCGGGTGGGCCTGATGATGCTGGCCATCTTCCCGTTTGTGGTGATGTTCCTGGTCACCTCCATCACCATGCTGCGGGAACGGACGTCCGGGACCCTGGAGCGGCTCCTGACTACGCCCATCCACAAGGCAGACCTGCTGTTCGGCTATGGGCTGGCGTTTTCCATCATGGCTGCCCTGCAGTCGCTGGTTGCCACGGCTGTGGCCTACTGGATCTTTGACCTTGACATCAAAGGCAGCCCCGGCCTGGTTGTCATGGTCGCGGTGATCAACGCCGTCCTGGGTGTGGCGCTGGGGCTGCTGTGTTCGGCGTTCGCCAGGACTGAATTCCAGGCCGTCCAGTTCATGCCGGTGGTGGTGGTGCCACAGATTCTCCTGTGCGGACTGTTCGTTGCCCGCGACCGGATGAATGAGGTCCTGGAGTCCATTTCCAATGTCCTGCCGCTGACCTTTTCCGTGGACGCACTGCAGGAGATCGCGGCCAACGCCGAAGCCACGGACCAGCTGTGGTCAGACGCCGGCACCATGCTGGCAATCGTCCTCGGAGTACTGGTGCTGGCTTCCCTCACACTGCGGCGGCAGACCGCATGAGCGGCACGCAGGCGGCCCGGAAGCCGGGATCCGGCCGTAGGGGGCGGCGCGAAGGGGCAACTGAGTCCCGGGAGCACATCCTGGCCACAGCCCGCCGGCTCTTCGCCGAGCACGGGTTCGACGGCACGAGCCTTCGGCAGATTGCCCGGGAGGCCAGTGTTGACCCGGCCATGATCCACCACTTTTTCAAGGGCAAGGATGAGCTCTTCGCCCTGAGCGTGGCATTGCCGGCGGACCCTGCCCGGGTGCTGGAAGGTGTGGACCAGCACGACCCCGAACACCGTGCGGAGGCCATTGTCCGGGCAGTGCTGAAGCTGTGGGAGAGCCCGGCCCAACACAGCCTTGTGGCATTCATCCGCGGCACCATCGGATCCAGGGCCAAGACCCTGCTGCTGCGGGAAGTGGTGACCCGGACCGTCATCAGCCGCATCATGGCCGGTGTGCCCGGCCCGCCGGAGGAAGTGGCCCTGCGGGGAAACCTGGTGGCCACGCAGGTCGTGGGCGTGATGCTGGTCCGTTACGTGGTCAGGCTGGAGCCGCTGGCCTCGGCGTCACCGGAAGAAGTAGTGCGGCTGGTGGCTCCGAACGTCCAGCGCTACCTCACCGGAGAGCTCGGTATGCACTGACCCGGAGTGCCGGAGTTTCAGTCAAGCACGGCCAGTGCCTGGTCGACCAGGCCACCAACACGGGTGATGGCATCCTCTTCGCTGATTCCGTTGCCGGAAACGCTGACAGCCACGCCGTTCTTACGGGCCTGCGCAATGAGCATGGACTGTTTGCGCCCGTCAGGCAGGGTGGTTTCCGTTACGTACGCCACGGTGCCGGCCTGCGAACCGACTCCTTCAACGGGCGAAGTCACGACGCTCACGGTCACCCCGGCGGTGGTGACGGTGACGCTCTTGCACGCGGCGAGGCTGTCGGACCGGACCGCGGGCACGTCCGGACCTGTACCCGTAGCGAAGGAAACCCCTGCAGCGGCGCCCGCAGCCGAATCGACACTTGTGCCCAGCGCCGAGGACAAGCCTTCGGTGCCTGCGGAATTCGCTGCCAGCACCAGGTCCTGGCACTGAGCCGGTTCCACGACAACGTCTGCAAGCAACTTTTTTGCCTGCTCGACGGACGCCGCGAGGCCGGCCGCAGGCATCACCGTGAGCGGGACTCCCCGGGCATCCTTGATCTGGCCCACCAGCGTGGCAAGCTCGTCACTCGAATAGGACTTGGCGGGCGTTTCGTCTGGCGTGGGCGTCCCCGTTGGCGAGGGAGACTGCGATGAACCGGCGGAAGCAGCAGGGGACGAAGCTGCCTCCGGGCTACCTGCGGCCGTGTCCGCGCCGCCGGAGCAGGCGGTCAACGCCGCCGCGAGAAATATGGACGCCGTGAATCCAGGCAGCGCTGACTTGTTCAAAATGTTCCCCCAACGTAATGGGGCAACTCCTGCCCCTAAAAGAGGACTGTAGCGAAGGTGCCCCGCTGGGTGAAACCGACGCGCTCGTAGGTGGACCTGGCCTTGGTGTTGAAGCCGTTCACGTACAGGCTGGTGACTGGGGCGATCTTCCGCGCCTGGTCGACAACAGCCGCCATGTAGCTGGCGCTGAGGCCCTGGCCGCGGTACAGCGGGTTCATCCAGACGCCCTGCACCTGGGTGACCTCTGACGTCACGGCCCCGAGTTCGGCTTTGAAGATGACGTCCCCCCCGGGGCCGAGATGGACCAGCGAGTGCCCCTGCCGGATCAGGCCCTCCACACGCCGGCTGTAGAACTCGCGGCCGCCCAGGAACGGCGAATAGCCCACTTCCTCTTCGAACATGGCGGCGCAGGCCGGAAGGATCCGGTCAAAGTCGGCGAGCCTGCCCAGAGTCAGGTCCGTGTTCGGTTCCACGGTGGGCGGCCCGGCCAGGGTGAGGAGCGGCTGCTCTGAGCGCACCTCATGGGCGGTGTGGCCCAGCGCCTCAAGCTCGGCATGCAGGGCCAGCACCGGCTCTGCGGGGCCGAAGGCCGAGGCATAGCGGCGGCCTGTCCGGTTGGCAGCCGCAGCAATCAGCCCGGCGAAGGCCGGGTCCAGCTGGACAGGAACCAGGTTGGCTCCTGTCCAGCAGGCACCCACCAGCATGCCGTCGTCGAACACGCCAAGGACCGATGCGCCACCTGTGGTGGGCGCAGCCGTGCCGGCCGAGCGCAGGTGCGCAAGGATGAAGACGTTGGCTACCGGGTCCTGCTGGGCAAGGCGCCGCAGTGCTGACGTGTCCGCGCCGGCAAGGGTCCGGACGGAAATGCCCGCCGGCGCCGTGCCGTCCTTATGAGACGCTAACCACGGGGCTACCCTTGACAGCATCTTCGCCATCGGCCTCCCCCATCTCTTCAGCGATACGCATGGCCTCTTCGATCAGTGTCTCAACAATCTGGTCCTCGGGGACAGTCTTGATGACTTCACCCTTCACAAAGATCTGGCCCTTGCCGTTGCCCGATGCCACCCCGAGGTCCGCCTCGCGGGCTTCACCGGGGCCGTTGACGACACAGCCCATGACTGCGACGCGCAGCGGGATTTCCATGCCCTCCAGCCCCGCCGTGACCTGCTCGGCCAGGGTGTAGACGTCCACCTGGGCGCGTCCGCAGGACGGGCAGGACACAATCTCCAGTTTGCGCGGGCGCAGGTTGAGGGACTGCAGGATCTGGTTTCCGACCTTGATTTCCTCCACCGGCGGCGCGGACAGGGAAACCCGGATGGTGTCGCCGATTCCCCTGGACAGCAGGGCACCGAAGGCCGTGGCCGACTTGATGGTTCCCTGGAAGGCCGGTCCGGCCTCGGTGACGCCTAGGTGGAGGGGCCAGTCGCCCTTTTCGGCCAGCATCTCGTAGGCGGCAACCATGATCACGGGGTCATTGTGCTTGACCGAGATCTTGAAGTCGTGGAAGCCGTGCTCCTCGAACAGGGAAGCTTCCCAGACAGCCGATTCGACGAGGGCCTCGGGGGTGGCCTTGCCGTACTTCTTCATGATGCCCGGTTCCAGCGAGCCGGCGTTGACGCCGATCCGGATGGACGTGCCGTGGTCCTTGGCAGCCTTCGCGATTTCCTTGACCTGGTCATCGAACTTCCGGATGTTCCCGGGGTTCACCCGGACCGCTGCGCAGCCTGCTTCGATGGCCGCGAAGACATACTTGGGCTGGAAGTGGATGTCCGCGATCACCGGGATCTGGGATTTGCGGGCGATGATGGGCAGCGCCTCGGCATCATCCGCGGACGGGCATGCCACCCGGACGATGTCGCAGCCGGACGCCGTGAGCTCGGCGATCTGCTGCAGCGTGGCGTTGATGTCCGTGGTGGGTGTGGTGGTCATGGACTGCACGCTGATGGGGCTGTCCGAGCCGACCCCCACGGAACCGACCTTAATCTGGCGCGTCTTCCGGCGGGGGGCCAGGACGGGCGGTGGTGCTGACGGCATTCCCAGGCTGACCGAGGTCACGTGGACTCCTTGGGTAGGTGTAACGGAGAAGAGGAAGGTCAGGGATCAGGACGCGTGCGCGGCAAGAATGCCGATCACGGGGGTCCATTCGGTGGTCCGGATTCCGGCGATGGTGCCTGCCAGCGCGAAGGGATCCTGCTTGAGCAGTTCGTTCAGCTCCGTCTCGTCCTGGACCTTGAAGATCAGCAGCGCGCCGGCGCCGTCACCATAGGGTCCGCTGGTCAGGAGCCGGCCGTCCTCGGCGAGGGTGGACAGCCAGGCCCGGTGCGCGGGACGGCTCTCATCGCGGGCGGCAGTGGAATCGGCAGCGTAAACGTACTCAACAGCAAAAACAGTCATAAGGACACCCTATCCCCAGCGACGGGCCTGCGCCGATCCGGCCAGGACCGCCAAACCCGGTGGCGTGGTCCGGGAGCTAGGACAGCAACAGGACTTTTACGATGGCCGCAACGCCGGCAGCCCACAGCATGGAGGTGAGCGTCCCGATAATAAACCGCTCGGCGGCCACCGGCGTTTCCTTCAGCTCAGCGAAACGCCCCAGGCCCTTGATGGCCACCACGTAGGCAATGGCCACCGGCTGCCCGGCCAGGATGGCCAGGCACACCGCGAGGCGCTCCAGGACGCCGATGATTGCTCCGCCGCGCAGGATCCGCTGGGCGGGAACCGGCTGCGCGGCCGGTGTTGCGTCCGACGGCGGCCTGCCGCCGCCTGTGGTCAGCTCGCCGTCGACAGTTTGTCCCGTTTCGGCCCCGGGGGCTGAAGGGATGATGTCCACGGTGACGTCTGCTGACGGGTCATCGGCAGCGGGGCCGGCTTTTTTGGCGGCGTCTGCCCTGTCGTCGATGGTCCTGGCCAGCCGGAAGACCAGGGCGGTCACGGGCCAGCCGGCGAATCCGGCCACCAGCAGGGCCGCCGTTATCCAGAGTGCGTTCACCGGTCTCCTTCAATCTGGGAATGTGCGTGCTCCAGGAGCATTGCCGCGGCAGGCCTGGCCGCCCATTCTTCCTGCCATCCGGACCTGAGCACGGCACGGCTCACCGACTGTTCCGTAATTCCCAACTCCTTGGCTACAAGTTTCTGGCTGCCATGCCTGCCCCTGCCGTCCCGGAGGGGGCGGAGCCGGTCGACCACCCGCCATTGGGCGTCGGTCCGCTCCTGGACCAGGCGGCCAATCAGGCGGAGCACCGCCTCGGCGTTGGCGCAGGCCACGGCTCCTTCCCGGGCATGCTGCGGTACTTCCGCTGTCCGGCCAATACTGCCGGATACCACCGACAACGGGACCTGGCCGGCCGCGGCCTTGGCCATCTCAACGGCCTTGCGGGCGGCCACGAACCCGGTTCCGGCGCCTTCCCGCGGACTGGCGCCGGGCGCCAGCACCACCGTGCCGATGCCGATCCCCACGTACCAGTGGCCACCGCGCAGGGCGTGCAGGGCAATGTCCACCACCTCGGCCGGGTCAGCTACGAGCCCTTGGAGTTCATCGCCCACGGAGCGTTCAAAGGCCGCCGGGGTGAGGCCCGCCAGTTCGGAGATCAGGTCCGGAACGCGGTCGACGTCGGTACTGCTGCCGCGCTGGTCGATTGTCAGGACGTACATGAATCAACCGTACGCAGCTGATAACGAATAATCAACTAAAAATAGCTGATTAGTAAAACTCAGCTAAAATGAGCTTATTTTGGAGAATCAGCCGGGGCGTCCCCGTCGGTTCAGGCCGAGGCGGTCGCTACAAGGCCCGGCGCTGCCCTGGTCTGCCGGGATGCGCTCCACGCGATCCACGCGCCGGCAACCGCAATGAGGAGTGCACCGGCGGCCTGGGTCGGCAGGCTGCTTCCCGTTGTCGCCTGCCCCAGCACGGCGCCCAGGATGTAGAACACCACGACGCCGGCCACCCAGAGCAGCCCGGCCCAGCGCGGCAGCATCCGGGAACGCCACACAGCGATCCCCAGCATGACGTTACCGGCGCATGCGAGCAACAAGCCAAGCAGGAACGCCCCGGTCATGGACGCCGGAAATTCCAGCTGCATCACGTCCCGGTTTCCGGCCAGGTAGACCTTGCCAATGGCGGGCGTGGCAAATGTGGAAATCACGGCCGGCACAAGGAGCAAGGCTGTACCGGCGACAGCTGCAACCATCGCTGCCAGCGCCAGCCGCCCCGAGCGGCTGTTGGCCAGGTAGCAGCCAAGGGCAAAGACCCCGAAGAGGGCCAGGATGGTGCCTGCGGTGCTGCCGAACAGGTGGCTGGCCTGGTACGGGTCGGAGCTGACAAAACGGGCCCAGGCCTCCGGGTCCTTCGCCTGGTCCGGTTGCGGGTCCAGCGTGGACCAGGCCGTGACGATCCACGCGACAGGCAGTGTCCACAACCCTGCCCGGATCCAGCGGATGACGAGATGCGAGTTCACTTTGTTCACCTTTTCCCAAAACGGGCGAGGCGGCCCGGAATAGAGATTCTGTGAGTGGATACAGCAGGGGCATCCGGATCAGCGTGCCCCCAGGGGAGGCCTGACGCTGTCTGGGGCGGGTACCCTGTGGACGGCAGCAGGGGTGCAACCACGGCCCACGGGTGCCGCGAACGTGCGCATATTCAATGGTAGTTCCGGAGGCCGGTCACGGCATCAAGCGTCAGCCAAACAGGTTGATGGGCTTGACGATGTCTGCGTAGATGAGCAGTGCACTCATCCCCATGAGCAGTGCAGCAACCACGTACGTGGCCGGCAACAGCTTGGCGATGTCGAAGGCCCCGGGGTCGGGTTTGCCCAGAACCTTGGCCACCCGGCGCCGGGCACCCTCGTAGAGCGCGCCGGCTACATGGCCGCCGTCGAGCGGCAGCAGCGGAACAAGGTTGAAGACAGCCAGGGCAAAGTTCAGCCCCGCGAGGAGCCCCACCAGGGCCCCCAGCCTGGACTGCAGCGGCACGTCTTCCATGGCCGCGACCTCGCCGGCAACACGCCCCACGCCCACGACGCTGATGGGTCCATTCGGATCGCGCGGCTCCTCGCTGAAGGCCGCCTTGGCCACCCCCACGACACGCGCCGGGAGGTTAAGCACCACGCCGGCCACCTGCCTGATGTTCTCCCCTGCCATGGGCAGGACGGCCGACGCCGGCTGCGCCACCAGTTCGCTCTGCGCACCAATGCCGAGGAAGCCGACGTCCTGGTACAGGAGGTTGCCGGCGTCGTCCTTTGCCTGGCGTCCGTCGACGCCAAGAATGGGCCGGGCAGACAGCACGGGGGTCACGGTGGTGGTGACGGGGGCGCCGCCGCGTTCCACGGTGATGCTGACTTCCTTTCCGGCGGAAGCACGGATCCACTCCGTCAGCTGGTCCCAGCTGGTGACGGTTTTCCCGTCAAAGGAGGTGACCTGGTCGTTGGGCAGGAGCCCTGCCGCGGCAGCGGGCGTCAGTTGGCAGTCGGCGGAGTCAGGGTCCACGGTCTCGCCGGCCGCGACCTGGCATTTGGAGACATCGGCGATGGTGGTGGTGGGCGTGGCTATGCCGAAGCCCATCAGGAGGACAGCGGTGAGGGCCAGGCCAATCAGCAGGTTCATGGCCGGGCCGCCGAGCATCACGATGACCTTCTTCCACACCGGAAGACGGTAGAACACCCGGTTCGCATCTGCCGGGCCAACCTCTTCGTGGGCCATCGACCGCGCTTCAGTGGCCAGCGTCTGGAACATGCCGGTGCTCGATGGCCTGACAGTTCCGTCCTCCTTGTTCGGCGGATACATGCCGATCATGGAAACGTAGCCGCCCAGGGGAATGGCCTTAACCCCGTATTCGGTTTCCCCCTTGCGCTTTGACCACAAAGTGGGACCGAACCCGATCATGTACTTGGTGACGCGCACCTTGAAAAGTTTCGCGGGTACCAGGTGGCCCACTTCGTGCAGCGCAATGGACGCGGCGATGCCGATCGCCACGAAGACGACACCGAGGATAAAGAGGAGGACGGGACTCATGGGTGGATTTACTGCTTCCTAGAGACTGCTGACTGCTAAACGTTCGTGGGCCCTTGCCCGTGCCCAGCTTTCAGCTTCCAGCACGGACTCCACCGTCAGCCCGGAGGATCCTGGGTGTTCGCTGAGAACGGCAGCGACGGTGTCCACGATGTCGGTGAACCGGATGGACCCCTGGTGGAAGGCCATGACGGCTTCCTCGTTGGCGGCGTTGAACACCGCCGGGAAGGTGCTTCCCTGCTTCGCTGCGTCCTTGGCGAGGTCCACAGCAGGGAAGGCCCGCGAGTCCAAAGGCTCGAACGTCCAGCTCGTGGCCTGGGTCCAGTCGCACGGGGACGCAGCCTTGGGCACCCTGTCGGGCCAGCCCAGCCCCAGCGCAATGGGCAGGCGCATGTCCGGCGGCGATGCCTGGGCGATGATGGATCCGTCGACGAACTGGACCATGGAGTGCACCACGGACTGGGGATGGACCACCACGTCGATCCGGTCCAGCGGGATGTCGAACAGCAGGTGGGCTTCGATGACCTCGAGGCCCTTGTTGACCAGGGTTGCCGAGTTGGTGGTGACCATCAGCCCCATGTCCCAGGTGGGGTGCGCCAAGGCTTCCTGGGGCGAAACGCTGTGCAGCTGCTCCCTGGTCCGGCCGCGGAAAGGCCCACCGGAGGCCGTCAGGATCAGCTTGTCCACTTCATTGGCGGAGCCGGCGCGCAGGCACTGGGCAATCGCGGAGTGTTCGGAGTCCACCGGGACGATCTGCCCTTCTCGGGCTGCTGCTTTGACCAACTCCCCACCAACTATGAGGGACTCCTTGTTGGCCAGCGCCAGCGTGGCACCCGATTTCAGGGCGGCCAGCGTCGGTGCGAGCCCAATGGAGCCGGTAATTCCGTTGAGCACCACGTCGGCGGGGATTTCGGCAATCCGGGTGGACGCATCGGGGCCGGAGATGATCTCCGGGCGGTAGTCCCGCCGTCCGGCCTGGCGGGCGGCATCCGCGATAAGGAGCTCCAGCTGCTGCGGATCCCCCGACGCGATGCCGACGGCGGCAGCACCCGTGTGAACGGCCTGGCGGGCCAGCAGCTCCAGGTTCCCTCCGCCGGCGCTGAGCGCCACGACCTCAAAAAGGTGCGGGGCGCCGTCGACGACGTCAATCGCCTGGGTGCCGATGGAACCGGTGGATCCGAGGATGACGATTCTGCGTGGCTGCATTGGTTAAGTATCCCGCACCGGAACGGTACGCCCGTTCGGCCTGCCTCATCCCGCAGGGTGGGCGCTACGCCGGATATGGGGCAGTGCCCCTCCCCCTGTGGCGGAACTGGCGGCGGGCGTAACGTGGACAGCGTGGACTGGGTTTCCTGGTTCGATGCGCCGGAGTACGAATTCGCCCGGCAGGTGCTGCAACGCGGCGTCGCAGCACTGTTCTTCGTCGCGTTCCTGTCCTCGTTCAACCAGTTCCCTGCGCTGCTGGGTGAACGCGGGCTGCTGCCGGTTCCCGACTACCTGGAGGGATTCAGCGCCCGCAGGCGGCCAACCCTCTTCCGCTGGCGGTATTCGGACCGCCTTCTCCGGGCGGTGTGCCTCGCCGGGATGGCCATCGCGGCCCTCCTGGTGGCCGGGCTCCCCCAGCTCGGCCCGCCGTGGCTGCCGCTGATCGCCTTCCTGACCTTGTGGCTGCTGTACATGTCGATCGTCAACGTGGGCCAGACGTTCTACGGCTTCGGCTGGGAGATGCTGCTCCTGGAGGCCGGCTTCACCGTGGCCTTCCTCGGATCGGACCAGACCGACCCGCCACGCACCATGATGATCCTGGTGGCCTGGCTGGTGTTCCGGCTGGAGTTCGGCGCGGGGATGATCAAGATCCGGGGCGGCCGGGAATGGCGTGACCTGACCGCGCTCTACTACCACCATGAGACCCAGCCGATGCCCGGGCCGCTGAGCCGGCAGGCGCACTTGCTGCCCAGGCCGTTCCACCGGCTGGAGGTCCTGGGCAACCACTTCGCCCAGCTTGTGGTGCCGTTTTTCCTGTTCGCGCCGCAGCCACTGGCAAGCGCCGCCGCCGGCGTCATCATTTTCACCCAGCTGTGGCTGGTGGCCAGCGGCAACTTCGCGTGGCTGAACTGGATTGCCATTGTGCTGGCCTTCGCCGCCGTGAGCGACCCAGCGGCCCACGCTGTCCTGCCCTTCCTGCCGCTGGACTGGCGCACCGGAACCGGAGCCGGCGGAGAGACTCCGCCGTGGTGGCTGGCCATCACCCTCGCCGCGACCCTCCTGCTCGTGGTGCTGAGCTATTGGCCGGTGCGCAACCTGGTCTCCAAGCGGCAGCTGATGAATGCGAGCTTCAACCGCTGGCAGCTCGTCAACACCTACGGGGCGTTCGGCACGGTCACGAAGCAGCGGATCGAGATTGTGGTTGAGGGCACGGCGGATGATGATCCGGAGGATTCCGGCTGGCAGGAGTACGGCTTCAAGGGCAAGCCCGGGGATGTGCGCCGGCTGCCGCGGCAGTGGGCCCCGTACCACCTCCGGCTGGACTGGCTGATGTGGTTCCTGCCGCTCCGGTCAGTCCATGAGGAATGGTTCTACACCTTCCTCGCCAAGCTGCTGGAGGCGGACCCCCAGGTGCTGCGGCTGCTCCGCCATGACCCGTTCGACGGCGGCAGGCCGCGTTGGGTGCGCGCGCGGAGCTACCTGTACCGGTTCTCCACAAGGGCGGAGTTCCGGAAGACCGGGGAACGCTGGGTCCGGACGCCCCTTTATGAGGCCATTCCGCCACTGTCGCTCCGTCGGACGCCCGGACGCCGGCCGGCAACCTAGGCCCGGCAGGCTAGGTGCGGATCCCCGCGCGGCGGATGGTGGCTTCCGCGTGCTTGAGGATCGGCCCGTCGATCATCTTGCCGTTGTACTGGAACACACCTGATCCGGCGGAAGCGGCGGCCTGCAGCAGTTCAGTCGCGGCGGACACGTCGGCCTCGGACGGGGCGTAGGCGCCCCGGACCACGGCAGCCTGGGTGGGGTGGATGCAGGCTTTGGAGCCGAACCCGGATGCCACGGCATCGGCTGCCTCCACGGCAAGGCCTTCCAGGTCCGGGATGTTGACGTACACGGCGTCCACAGCGGCCTTCCCGAAGGCGCCGGCGGCAAGGAGCACAGCGGACCGGGCATGCAGGGCAACGGCGCGGTAGCCGCCGTCGTCCTTCCTGCTGGACGTGCCGCCCAGGGAAGCAAGCAGGTCCTCGGCTCCCCACATCAGGGCCACCACGTTCGGTTCGGCGGCTATCGCGGGGGCGTTCAGGACGCCGGCCGCTGTTTCGCAGAGGGCGACAACATGGAAGTCCTCCAGCGCTTTGAGCTGCCCGGCACTCTCAGCCTTGGCAAGCATCACGGTGCGGTACGGCGTGTGCGCCAGGCAGTGCAGGTCCTTTTCGAATTCTTCGGTACCGGCCGGGTTGATCCGGATGATGGTCCGGCTCGGGTCGAGTTCGGGCCCTTCGCCGGCGGCGCCCAGCTGGGCGAGGATCGCGCCGCGGGCCCTTTGTTTGTCCGCGGGCGCCACCGCGTCCTCAAGGTCAACGATGACGGCGTCGGCACGTTCGGCGGCTTTCTGGAAGCGCTCGGGCCGGTCGGCAGGGCAAAAGAGGAGGGCTGGCCCCATCACAAAGGTCATACAGCCATTGTCCCCTTTTGGCCGCCGGTTTGCTGCCCGGAATGTGCCTCCCGTGTCCACATCAGGCAGCTCCGCGTAGCCAGCGCCACCACGGCGCCGTCCTGGTTCCGGCCGGTGTGCTGCATTGTCACGATCCCCTGGCCGGGCCGGGACCCGGAGGGCCGTTTCCCGGTGATCACCGTCTCGGTGTACAGCGTGTCCCCGTGGTACAGCGGATGCGGAAAGGACACATCGGTCAGGCCCAGCTGGGCGATGATGGTGCCCTGGGTCAGCTGCGACACCGACTGCCCCACCATGGTGGACAGCGTAAACATGGAGTTGACCAGACGCTGGCCGAACGGCTGCGCGGCGCTCCATGCGGCGTCCAGATGCAGTGCCTGGGTGTTCATGGTCAGGGTGGTGAACAGGACGTTGTCGGTTTCCGTGACGGTGCGGCCAGGCCGGTGGGCGTAGAGCACGCCCTCCTCCAGTTCGTCGAAGTACAGGCCGCGCTGCTCGATGACCCGGGGGCTCTCCGCCGTCATACGGTAAGTTCCTGGTCCTCTTCGAAGAGTTCGGCCCCGGTGGCCGCAGCCACCTCCTCCACTGACACGTTGGGGGCCAGTTCGCGGAGCACCAGCCGGGAGGAGCCGCCTTCGGTGACGACGTCGATCACGGCGAGGTCGGTGATGATCCGGTCCACGCAGGCTTTGCCGGTCAGCGGCAGCGAGCACTGCTCAACGATCTTGGGCCGGCCGTTGCGGTCCACGTGTTCCATCATGACGATCACTTTTTTGGCGCCGAAGACCAGGTCCATGGCCCCGCCCATGCCCTTGACCATCTTGCCCGGGATCATCCAGTTGGCGAGGTCGCCGTTTTGGGCCACCTCCATGGCGCCGAGCACTGCGACGTCGACGTGGCCGCCGCGGATCATGCCGAACGACGAGGCTGAATCGAAGAACGCGGCGCCCTTGTTGACGGTGACGGTTTCCTTGCCTGCGTTGATGAGGTCCGGATCGACGGCATCCTCGCTGGGGTACGGGCCCACCCCCAGGATCCCGTTCTCCGAATGCAGCACCACTTCCACCCCGGCCGGGATGTAATTGGGGATCAGCGTGGGCATGCCAATCCCCAGGTTGACGTACTGCCCGTTGCTGAGCTCGCGGGCAACCCGGGCAGCCAGTTCGTTGCGGGTCCACCCCTTGGCTTCCTGGTCGGCGCCTTCCGGATGCCCGACGGCGGCCCGCCGGTATTCGGGGCGGACGGCTTCGGGGCGCGGAGGCGCCCCCTGCGGGCTGGTGGACTCCATGGCTACGCTCCTGCCTGTTCTGTGGCTGCCGGCCGGTTGAGGGCAACCGTCCGCTTTTCGATCCGTTTTTCACCGGCGGGGACAACCACCACCCGCTGGACGAAGATCCCCGGAGTGTGGACGTGTTCGGGGTCCAGCTCCCCCGGTTCCACCAGCTCCTCAACTTCGGCGATGGTGATCTTGCCGGCCATGGCGCAGAGCGGGTTGAAGTTCATGGCCGTGGCGTGGAAGACGAGGTTGCCGTGGCGGTCGCCCTTCCAGGCGTGGACCAGGCCGTAGTCTGGGGTGAGCGACTCCTCCAGGACATAATCGACTCCGTTGAAGGGCCGTACTTCCTTGGCGGCTGAGGCGATCGCGACGCCGCCGTCGGCGTCGTATTTTTGCGGGAGGCCGCCGTCGGATACCTGTGTGCCCACCCCGGCCTTGGTGTAAAAGGCGGGGATCCCGGCGCCGCCCGCCCGGAGTTTCTCGGCGAGGGTTCCCTGCGGGGTCAGCACCACTTCGAGTTCACCGGAGAGGTACTGGCGCGCGAACTCCTTGTTTTCCCCGACGTAGGAGCTGATGGTCCGCCGGATCCGGCCATCACGGAGCAGGACTCCCAGCCCCCAGTCGTCCACGCCGCAGTTGTTGCTGACGGTCTCCAGGTCCTTGGTGCCGTGACGGTGCAGCGCGTCGATCAGGGCCACCGGGATTCCGCACAGGCCGAACCCTCCCACCGCGAGGGAGGCGCCGTCGGGGATGTCCGCTATGGCTTCCTCGGCGCTGGCAACAACCTTGTTAATCATCAGTGATCCTCTCCGGCCGGCTATTACAGTCCGAGTTCGCGGGCGATCAGCATCAGCTGAACTTCCGTGGTGCCCTCCCCCACTTCAAGGATCTTGGAGTCGCGGTAGTGGCGTGCCACGGTGAATTCGTTGATGAAGCCATAGCCGCCGAATACCTGGGTGGCATCCCGTGCGTTGTCCATGGCCGCCTCGCCTGCGACCATCTTAGCGATGGCCGCCTGCGTCTTGAATGGCTTGCCGGCGAGCATCCGCGCGGCGGCGTCGTAGTACGCCAGGCGGGCGGTATGCGCGCGTGCCTGCATGCGGGCGATCTTGAACGCGATGGCCTGGTGCTTGCCGATGTAGTGGCCAAAAGCGCTGCGCTCCTTGGCGTATTTCACCGACAAATCCACGCAGCCCTGCGCAGCACCCGTGGCCAGGGCGGCGATGGCGATGCGGCCTTCGTCCAGGATGGAAAGGAAGTTGGCGTAGCCCCGCCCCTCCTCGCCCAGCAGGTTCGCTTCCGGCACGCGGACGTCCTTCAGCGTCAGCGGATGCGTGTCCGATGCGTTCCAGCCCACCTTGTTGTAGGCCCGTTCCGCCGTGAACCCGGGGGTGTTGGTGGGCACAAGGATGGTGGAGATCTCCTTCTTGATGCTCCCGTCCTTGCGTTCCTTTTGTCCGGTGACGGCAGTGACTGTCACCAGGCGCGTGATATCCGTGCCGGAGTTGGTGATGAATTCCTTGTTGCCGTTGATGACCCACTCGCCGCCCTCACGCCTCGCGTGGGTCTTGGTGCCGCCGGCGTCTGAGCCGGCTTCAGGCTCGGTGAGGCCGAAGCCGGCGAGCGCCTGGCCCGAGGCCAGCATCGGCAGCCACTCGTCCTTCTGGGCGTCGGTGCCGAACCGGTAGACGGGCATGGCGCCCAGGGAGACGCCGGCTTCCAGCGTGATGGCGACGGACTGGTCCACCCGGCCCAGCTGCTCGAGCGCGAGCGCCAGGGCAAAGTAGTCCCCGCCCATCCCGCCGAATTCCTCCGGGAAGGGCAGCCCGAAGAGTCCCATGTCGGCCATCTGCTTCACGACTTCGTACGGGAAGCTGTGCTCCTCGTCGTGTTTGGCGGACACGGGGGCCACCACGTGGTCCGCGAAGTCCCGTACGGTGTCGCTGAGGTCCTGGTATTCCTCGCTGAGTTCAAAATCCGGCATTGCTAGGCTCCCTCGCCTGTGGTGGATGGGTCTTGGATGGTGCTGTCCGGCTGTGCCGGGCTTTCGGTGTGGGACTCGGTGTGGATCGTGGCCAGTATCTGGTCCGCCCTGACGGACTGACCGGCCGTGACGCTGATGTGGACTGTGCCGGCCACCTCGGCCAGCAGCTGGTGCTCCATCTTCATGGCTTCCACGGAGAGCAGGACCTGGCCTGCCGCCACAGTGTCGCCGTTGCTGACTGCCACAGTGACCACCGTGCCGGGCATGGGCGAGCGGACCTCGGGGTCTGCCGTGCCTTCCTCGCGGTGGATGGCGGCGAGCACGCGTTCGAGCCTGGACTCCCGCGTCAGCACCTCCAGCCGGCAGGACCAGCCGCTGTTGCCTAGGAACAGTTCCGCGCGGCCGCCGGGGGCCGGATGGTCCGGGCCCGTACTGCCGGGACCCTGCACGGCCGGGGCCAGTGAGTACTCGGCGGCTTCGCCGTCGAGGGTCAGCACCGCCTGCCGGCGGGAGGTGAGATCCAGCGACGCCGGACGCTCCGGGCCGCCGTCCACGGCCACAACGGCCGTGCCTGCCGCAAGGCTGCCGGATACCCGCACGGTTGCGATGCCGCCGTCGGGTGTTCCCAGGCTGATCCGGCGCGGCGCGGGTGCGCCGAGACGCCAGCCGTTGCCGGCCTGCCACGGACCGGAGGCGGTCACCGCGCTGTCCTGTTCCATGCTTACGGCGGCGTACAGCGCGGCAGCCACCAGTTCGGCGTCGCCGACCCGCCGGAAGGCGAAGTCCGGCATTTTGCGCTCGATCAGGCCGGTGTCGAGGTGTCCTGCGCGGACATCGGGGTCGTTGATCAGCAGCCGAAGGTACTCGACGTTTGTGTCGATGCCAAGCGCCGTATACCCGGCGAGGGCAGCGTCCAGGGTGTCCAGGGCAACGGTGCGGTCCGGTCCCCACGCGATGACCTTGGAGATCATGGGATCGTAGCTGGACGAGATTTCGAGCCCCTCGAGCAGGGCCGAGTCAACGCGGATCCTGCCGGCTGAGTGAGCGGGCATTTCGTCCAGCAGGAGCACTGTCCCGGTGGAGGGCAGGAAGTTGCTCTCCGGTATTTCCGCGTAGACGCGGGCCTCGACGGCGTGGCCGGTCAGTTCGACGTCGGCCTGCCGGACGGTCAGTTCCTCACCGGCGGCGATGCGGACCTGCCATTCGACCAGGTCGACGCCGGTGACCATTTCGGTGACCGGGTGCTCCACCTGCAGGCGGGTGTTCATCTCCATAAAGAAGAACTCGTCCGGAGCCTCGTCCGAGACCAGGAACTCCACGGTTCCCGCGCCGCTGTAGTGGACGCTGCGGGCTGCCTGGCAGGCAGCCTCGCCGATCCGCGCCCGGGTGGCGCCGCCGTCGTTCAATGCCTCCAGCAGCGGCGACGGCGCTTCCTCGATGACTTTCTGGTGGCGGCGCTGCAGTGAGCACTCGCGTTCCCCCAGGTGGATGACGTTGCCGTGGTTGTCGGCCAGGACCTGGACCTCAATGTGCCGGGGCGTGCGGACCAGCCGTTCCAGGAACAGCGTGTCATCGCCAAAGGCGCTGGCGGCCACGCGGCGGGCGGTTTCCAAGGTGGCGGGCAGGTCCGCGGCCCGTTCCACGATGTGCATGCCCTTGCCGCCGCCGCCGGCGGAGGGCTTGATGAGCAGCGGGAACCCGACGGCGTCCGCGGCCTCGATCAGCCGGGCGTCCGCCATGCCGGGTTCGGCGATGCCCGGCACCACGGGCACCCCGTAGCCAGCCACATGGTTTTTGGAGCGGATCTTGTCGCCCATGACGTTCAGGGATTCCACGCCGGGGCCGATGAACGTGATGCCGGCCGATTCGAGGGCGCGGGCAAAATCCACGTTTTCGCTCAGGAACCCGTACCCGGGGTGGACGGCCTCGGCGCCGGTGTCGCGGCAGGCCTGGATGATGGCCCCGATGTTCAGGTAGCTCTGGGCCGCTGCCGCCGGGCCGATCCGCACGGCATGGTCGGCCTCGCGCACGTGCCTGGCCCCGGCGTCGGCGTCGGAATAGACGGCAACGGAAGGGATGCCGAGGGCACGCAGGGTGCGGATGACCCGGCAGGCGATCTCACCGCGGTTGGCGACGAGGACAGTACCGAACAGGGTCTTTCCGCGTGTCGGGGTGGTGGTCGGCGAAGGAACAGTCATTGCTGGCTCACATCCGGAAAAGGCCGAAGGAGGTCTCCGGCAGCGGGGTGCGGGAGACGACGTCGAGCGCCAGTCCCAGGACGGTGCGGGTGTCCGCGGGGTCGATGACGCCGTCGTCCCAGAGGCGGGCGGTGGAGTAGTACGGGCTGCCCTGGTCCTCGTACTGCTGTTTGATCGGGGCTTTGAAGGCTTCCTCGTCCTCGGCGGACCATTCCTCGCCGCGGGCCTCGTACTGGTCCCGCTTCACGGTGGCGAGCACGCTGGAGGCCTGGTTTCCGCCCATGACGGAGATCCGGGACGCCGGCCACATCCACAAAAAGCGCGGTGAGTAGGCCCGGCCGCACATGGAGTAGTTCCCCGCACCGAAGGACCCGCCGATGACAACTGTCAGTTTGGGCACGCGCGCCGTTGCCACCGCGGTGACCATCTTGGCGCCGTTCTTGGCTATGCCGCCCTGCTCTGAATCCTTGCCCACCATGAACCCGGAAATGTTCTGCAGGAAGACCAGGGGGATTCCGCGCTGGTCGCAGAGCTCGATGAAGTGCGCGCCTTTGAGCGAGGACTCACTGAAGAGCACCCCGTTGTTGGCCACGATCCCCACCGGATGCCCGTGGAGCCTGGCGAAGCCGGTGACCAGGGTGGTGCCGTATTCCTTCTTGAACTCGTGGAACCTGCTGCCGTCCACCAGCCTGGCGATGACCTCGTGGACGTCGTACTGCGCATTGACGTCAGTGGGCACCGCGCCGTACAGCCCGGCCGGGTCCGCAACGGGTTCGACGGCGGTATCCACGTCCCACGCGGGGGCAGCCGGCCTGGGCAGGGTGGCCACGATGTCACGGATGATCTGCAGGGCGTGTTCGTCGTTCTCGGCCAGATGGTCGGTGACACCGGAAATCCGTGAGTGGACCTCGCCGCCGCCCAGTTCCTCCGCAGTGACGATCTCGCCGATGGCGGCCTTCACCAGCGGCGGACCGCCCAGGAAGATGGTGCCCTGGTTCCTAACGATCACCGTCTCATCGCTCATGGCCGGGACGTAGGCGCCGCCGGCGGTGCAGGAGCCCATGACGGAGGCGATCTGCGGGATTTTGGCCGCGGACAGCCTGGCCTGGTTGTAGAAGATCCGACCGAAGTGCTCCTTGTCCGGGAAGACCTCATCCTGCTTCGGCAGGAAGGCCCCGCCCGAGTCCACCAGGTAGATGCACGGCAGCCGGTTCTCCAGGGCGATTTCCTGGGCGCGGAGGTGCTTCTTCACCGTCATCGGGTAATACGTGCCGCCCTTAACCGTGGCGTCGTTGGAAATCACCAGGACCTGGCGGCCGTGGACCAGTCCAATGCCCGCGATAACGCCGGCGCCGGGCGATTCGTTGTTGTACATCCCGTTGGCCGCCAACGGGGCGATCTCCAGGAACGGGCTGCCGTCATCCAGCAGCTGGTCGATGCGTTCACGCGGGAGCAGCTTGCCGCGGGCCACGTGGCGTTCGCGCGATTTTTCCGGCCCGCCCAGCGCGGCCTCAGCCAGCCTGGACCTGAGTTCGGCGGCGAGCGCGGACTGGGCCCGGCTGTTGGCCGCGAACGCATCACTCGCTGCGTCAAGCCGGCTGGCGAGGGTCTCCATCGACTGGTCCGTTCCTGTTCTGTTGGTACCTCGTATTGCGAGCCGTAAAGCTCAACTCGGTTAGTGTCTTATAACTGAGATTAGGTTAGTCTCAATTAACTGTGATGTCCAACACATGGGGCCGTTGCTAGAATTTGGTGGTCCGAGGAGGAAATGTGCCCACTACCCGACCGGTACGGCCAACCGAACAGACCCAGCCGATGCCGCCCGCCCAGGCCGGTCCGGCAACCAACGGCTCCGCTTCAGCCAACGGGGGGCCCGCAGCCCAGGCTGCGCCGGGGACCCAGCGCAGCCAGGCAAAGGAGTTGCGGCGCCAGGCGTTGCTGGCGGCCGCAGCCTCGCTGTTCGCCAAGAACGGTTTTAACCGGGTGTCCCTGGAGGACCTGGGTGCGGCGGCCGGCGTCAGCGGCCCGGCCGTTTACCGCCATTTCCCGGGCAAGCAGGCCGTCCTGGGCGATCTGTTGCTCACCGTCAGCCGGGAACTGCTGGACGGCGGATTGAAGGTGCTGGCCGAAACCACGGATCCGCTCGCGGCACTGCGCCGGCTGGTGTCGTTCCAGGTGGATTTTGCCTTGGGCAAGCCTGATGTGATCCGGGTGCAGGACCGGGACTTCAGCAACCTCACCGAGAAGGACCAGGCCGAGGTGCGGACGCTGCAGCGGAACTACGTGGAACTCTGGGTGGATGTCCTCGCCCGGCTGCACCCGGAAACCGATGCTGCCGAACTGCGGATGCGGGCCCATGCCACCTTTGGCCTGATCAACTCGACGCCGCACTCAGTGCGCAGCCATGGCCGCAAAATTGCCGCCAGGTCGGCGCGCCCCCTGCTGGAAGGCATGGCGCTGGCGGCGCTGACCGTGGACGTTTCCCGGGCTCCATAGCCGCAGTAGCTCCGGTGGCAGCGGCAAAGGCGGCCTTGGACCGCTTAACCGCTGCGGGCCAGCAACGGTTAAGCGGTCCAGGGCCGCCCCTGTGGAAGAAACCGGTCGACCTTCGCTCTTCGCCCGGGGGTCACCGGCTGCCTTAAACCATCGTCAGCACCATGCCGGGTTCGGCCAGGATCGCGCCGACGTCGGCCAGGAACCGCGAGCCCTGTTCCCCATCCACGAGGCGGTGGTCAAAGGACAGGCTCAATGTCATGACCTGGCGCAGGGCCACCTCCCCCTGGAACTCCCACGGCATGTTCCGGACCGCCCCCACCGCCAGGATCGCAGCCTCGCCGGGATTCAGGATCGGCGTACCGGCGTCGATGCCGAACACCCCGATGTTGGTGATGGAGATCGTGCCGCCGGACAGCTCGGCCGGCGTGGTCTTGCCCGAACGCGCCGACTCGGTCAGCCCCGTCAGGGCTTCGGAGAGCCCCATCAGTGTGAGGGCATCCGCGTCCTTGATGTTGGGTACCGTGAGTCCCCGGGGCGTCGCTGCCGCGATGCCCAGGTTGACGTAGTTGAACTGGACAATCTCCTGGTTGTTTTCGTCCCAGCGGGAGTTCAGGGACGGGTTCCGCCGGAGCGCAATGAGGACAGCCTTCGCCACAATGGTCAGCGGCGTGAGTTTGTACCCGGCAAAAGCGCGGTTGGCCTTCAGCCGGGCGAGCAGGTCCATCGTTGGGGTGACGTCCACGGTCAGGAATTCGGTCACATGCGGAGCGGTGAAGGCGCTGGCAACCATGGCCGCCGCCGTGAACTTGCGGACCCCCTTGATGGGCGTCCGCGTCTCGCGCTGGCCGCCTCCAGAGGGTTCGTCCTGCCGGCCTTCAGGCACTGCCGAAAGGTGGTGTGCGGCGGCCGGGAGGTCGCCGCCTCCCACGAAGTTGCGGACGTCGTCGCGGCTGATCAGGCCGCCGGGGCCGGTGCCGGCCACCGCTGCGAGGTCGACGCCCAGGTCCTTGGCGAGTTTCCGGACGGGAGGGGTGGAGCGGGGGCGTTCGGCGGGCCGGGTTTCGGCGCTCCGGGTTTCCGGAGGGCTGGTTTCGCTCCCCTGCCGCTCGCTGGGCTCAACGGCCGGCGCCTCAACCACCGTCAGGTTGCGGGCGCGCCGGGCCGGGCGGCCGGAACTTTCGACGACGGCGCCGTACCCCACGAGGTTCGGTTCCCTCTTGCCTGCGCCCACCGCCGCCGTGGCAGCGGCGGGCGCCGCTGATGGCCCTGCGGCGCCGTCGTCGGGCACCTCGAAGGAGACGATCGGTTTGCCTACTTCCACCACAGTGCCGGGCTGCTCGTGCAGCGCAGTGATGACGCCGGCGAACGGTGACGGCAGTTCCACCACGGCCTTGGCGGTTTCGACCTCGGCAATGACCTGGTTGAGGCTGACGGTGTCCCCCACCGCGACTTTCCAGCTGAGGATTTCGGACTCTGTCAGTCCTTCGCCGAGGTCCGGGAGCCTGAATTCCTTGATCATGGTTGCGCTCATCCTTCCAGCCCGCTCAGGGAGTTCGGCCGGCCCAGGGCACGGTCGACGCCGTCGAGGATTCTGTCCAGCCCGGGCAGATGGTGCATTTCGAGTTTGGAATACGGGTACGGAATATCGAACCCGGTGATCCTGACGGGAGCGGCTTCAAGGTGGTAGAAGCACCGCTCGGTGATGCTGGCGGCGATCTCCGCACCGAGCCCGCCGGACTGCCCGGCCTCATGGGTGACAACCAGCCGGCCGGTCTTCCGCACGGAGGCTTCCACAGTGGCGTAGTCAACGGGCGCCAGCGAGCGCAGGTCGATGACCTCGATGGACACTCCCTCATCCGACGCAGCGGTGGCGGCATCGCGCGCCGTCTTGACCAGCGGTCCGTACGCCACGAGCGTCACATCGGTGCCCTCGGCCACCACCCGGGCCCGGTCCATGGGCAAGGCGGCGGACAGCTCCACGGCCTCGTCCACTTCGCCTTTGTCGTGGTAGCGGCGTTTGGGTTCGAAGTACAGGACGGGGTCGTCGCTGGCGATGGCCTGCTGGATGACGGTGTAAGCGTCCTGCGGGCTGGATACGGCCACCACGCGGAGCCCGGACGTGTGGGTGAAGTAGGCCTCGGGTGATTCCGAGTGGTGTTCCGGTGAGCCGATGCCGCCGCCGAAGGGGACGCGGACGGTGATGGGCATCTTTACGGCGCCCTGGGTCCGGTAGTGCAGCTTGGCCACCTGGCTCACGATCTGGTCGAAGGCCGGGTAGATGAAGCCGTCGAACTGGATCTCCACCACGGGACGGTAGCCGCGGTAGGCCAGTCCAACGGCGGTGCCCATGATGGCTGATTCGGCCAGTGGCGTGTCCACTACGCGGTGTGTGCCGAAGTCTTTCTGCAGGCCGTCGGTGACTCGGAAGACGCCGCCAAGTGTTCCAATGTCCTCTCCCATGAGGATGACTTTGGGGTCGTTCTCAAGGGATTTGCGCAAGCCGGCGTTGATGGCGCGGGCAAAGGTCATCTGGGTCATCAGCGTGCCCCTTCGGGTGAGTTGGCTCCGGCGGGATCACCGAAGGAAGCCAGGTATCGGGAGTAGTGGTCCTGCTGCCGGTCCAGCCAGGAATTGGGTGCGCTGTAGACGTGCTTGAAGATGTCCAGCGGTTCCGGGTCCGGCATGTTGGTGCAGCCTGCACGCATCTCGCGTGCCACGGCGTCGGCCTTGTCCTGCACGTGCTGCTGCAGGTTTTCCGTCAGGAGCCCCTTGCGCTCCAGGAGTGACTTGACCCTGGCGATGGGATCCTTGGCGGCCCAGTCCTCCAGTTCGTTGGCGTCGCGGTACCGGGTGGGGTCATCCGCGGTAGTGTGCGGTCCCATGCGGTAGGTGACGGCTTCGATGAAGGTCGGTCCGCCGCCGCGCCGGGCCCGGTCCAGGGCCACGCGGGTGGCTGCCATGACCGCGAGGACGTCGTTCCCGTCAACCCTGAGGCTGGGGATGCCAAAGCCGGTGGCCCGGTCCGCCAGCTGGATGTGGGACTGCAGCCGGACCGGTTCCGAGATGGCCCAGTGGTTGTTCTGGCAGAAGAAGACCACGGGAGCCTGGAAGCTCGCGGCGAACACCATGGCCTCGTTGACGTCGCCTTCGCTCGTGGCACCGTCGCCGAAGAACGTGACCGCAGCCGAGTCGGCGCCGTCGTTCTGGATCCCCATGGCGTACCCGGTGGCGTGCAGTGTCTGCGCGCCGATGATGATCTGCGGGGTGGCCATATTGATGGAGTACGGATCCCAGCCTGACGAGGCGTTGCCGCGCCATACCCGGACGATGTCCGTCAGGTCAACGCCGCGGCAGTAGGCCACGCCGTTCTCGCGGTAGCTGGAGAACACGAAGTCGTCCTCGCGCAGCGCCCTGCCGGCCCCGACCTGGGACGCTTCCTGCCCCAGCAGGGGCGGCCAGAGGGCCAGCTCGCCCTGCCGCTGGAGCGCGGTTGCCTCGACGTCGATGCGCCGGACCACTGCCATGTCCTCATAGAGGGAGCACAGCTGCTCATCGCTGATGTCCTGTACCCAGGGATCGAATTCCGGATGGCTGATCCGCTCCCCTGCGGGGGTGATCAGCTGGACCAGGTACCGGCCTGAGCCATGGATTCCTGCACTGTTGCCCGGGCCTTCGGCGCTTGTTCCGCCATGGCCCGCTTCGTCTGTAGACACGATCGCCCCGCAACCCTCTCACGTCGTTTGACCGGCACTTAGGGACTTGTGGTCCTGCCGCCGTCCGGCCTCCCGGGCGCCGTTGCCCCGGATATTTGTGACCCTACTCACAATGCTCAATGGGTACAACCACCGCCAAGAAAACTGAGCACAATGCCCTGTTTGGGAGCCTCAGACCGTGCTACCGTTGCGCATTATGCAAGCTTTGGATGGCACTGACACCCGACTGCTTTCCGCCATGGCGCGGGACCCCCGCCGCACAGTGGTGGCGCTTGCCCAGAAGCTGGGCCTGTCGCGCAACACCGTCCAGGCGCGGATGGCCCAATTGGAGAAAAAGCACGTTTTCCTGTCCTTCGAGCGGCGGATCAATCCCGTGTCGCTGGGCTACCCGCTGATGGCCTTTATCTCCGTCCACGTGCAGCAGCAAAAGCTGGGCCAGCTGGCCCATGACCTGGCCAGCGTCCCGGAAATCCTTGAGGGGTACGGCCTGACCGGCTCAGCGGACCTGCTGCTGCGGGTAGTGGCTCTGGACGCCGAGGACCTGTTCCGGATCAACGGAAAGATCCTGGCCTGCGACGGAGTGGAGCGCACGGACACCGCCCTGGCGATGGGTGAGCTGATCCCGTTCCGCATCCAGCCGCTGCTGGAGCGGGGCCCGGCCGACGCCTAGGACCCTGGTCCCGGCTATACCCCGGGTCCTGGCGGATGCCGGAGCGGGGCAGGCAGGGTTATAGGCTGGTCCAAGTTGAATTGAATGGATGCCGGTCTGCGGGTCCCAGCAACGAGGCAGTCCCAGAGCACGCTGCCGGAAAGGCTCCATCTTGAGCAATCCTCAGGAACCGTACCAGCCGCGCCCTGCCGACGCCGGCGCGCAGCAGCCGCCTGCGCCGCCCCGCCAGCCGCCGGCGCAGCCGTACGGGCCGCCCCAGGGCGACGGGCGCGGTCAGTACGCGGCGCCCCAGTACGGAACTCCCCCGGGTGCCTCCCATCCTTCCGGCGGTCCGTATGCGCAGGGCGGACAGCACCCTCAGTCCGGACAGTACCCGGGACAGGACGGCGCGCCTGGCCAATACCCCGATCCGTCGCCCTTCGGCCTGCCGGGCCAGCCGCCCGCCAAGGACCGGAAGAAGCTGTGGACCATCCTCGGCATCGCCGGCGGTGTCGTGCTGCTGGCAGTGGTCGGGATCATTGTCCTCTTCAATGTCTTCGGCGGTGCCACCAACCAGGCCCGCGGACTCGCGGACGGGTTTACGAAGCTGGTGATCGCGGGCGAATCCTCCAAGGCCTACGACGACTACCTTGACCCCGCACTCCAGGAACAACTGCCGAAGGAGGACTTCATCGCCGGCGTCAAGAGCCTGGAGATGAACGATACTTGCAAGCCCGCGTACAACGACGTGAAGGTCGCATCGGACAACGGCATCAACTCTGCCGACATAGCGGGCGTCATCACCTGCGACGGCCAGCAGATTGACCTGGCCTATCGCTTCGAAGGCACGGACAAGCTCAAGATGACCAACATCAAACTCCGGCCGAAGACGTAACCCTTCGGCCAAAAGTGAAGAGCACCCTTGCCGGACGGCAGGGGTGCTCTTCCCTTTTGGGTGATGCCGGTGTGTGCCGGGGTTAGTGGTCCACGGCCTTCTCCGCACCTACGCCAGTGAGGGACCGCACTTCCATTTCCGCCTGCTTGGAGCTGTCTTCACGCTTCTTGTCCAGGACAGTGCCGAGCCAGCCCAGCAGGAATGCCAGCGGAATGGACACGATGCCCGGGTTGCTCAGCGGGAACAGCGCGAAGTTGGCGTCCTTGATCATGGAGGTGGCTCCGCCGGAAACCACCGGCGAGAAGACGATCAGGATGATGGCCGAGCCCAGTCCGCCGTACATGCTCCAGACCGCGCCCTGCGTGGTGAACCGCCGCCAGAACAGCGAGTAGACGATGGTGGGGAGGTTCGCCGACGCAGCGACAGCGAATGCGAGCGCCACGAGGAAGGCCACGTTCTGGCCGTTGGCGAAGATGCCGCCCAGGATGGCCATGACGCCGATGACCACAACCGTGCGCCGTGCCACCTTGACCTCAGTGTCGGCGTCGGCCTTGCCCTTGGAGATGACGCTGGCGTAGATGTCGTGGGCGAAGGATGCTGCGGCCGTAATGGTCAGCCCGGCCACCACCGCAAGGATGGTGGCGAACGCCACCGCGGAGATAAAGCCCAGGAGCAGCGGTCCGCCGAGGTGGAAGGCCAGCAGCGGGGCTGCGGAATTAACGCCGCCCGGAGCAGCCTTGATCGTTTCGGCTCCCACCAGCGCTGCAGCACCGTAACCCAGGACCAGGGTGAACAGATAGAACAGGCCGATCAGCCCGATGGACCACACCACGGACTTGCGGGCCTCCTTGGCGGTCGGAACCGTATAGAAGCGCATCAGCACGTGGGGAAGGGCGGCCGTTCCCAGGACCAGGGCGAGGGCCAGCGACATGAAGTCCAGCTTGGACGTCTCGGTCTTGCCGTACTGCAGGCCGGGGTTGAGCATGCTCGGGTTGCCCGAGGCTTCCACAGCGCCGCCCAGCAGGTCGGAGAGGTTGAAGCCGTAGATGGCCAGTACCCAGAAGGTCATCACTGCCGCGCCGGCGATCAGCAGGATCGCCTTGATGATCTGGACCCAGGTAGTGCCCTTCATGCCGCCGATCAGTACGTAGGTGATCATCAGGACGCCGACGACGATGATCACCAGCGCCTGTCCGCTCCAGTCGCTGATGCCCAGCAGCAGTGAGATGAGGCTGCCGGCTCCGGCCATCTGCGCAAGGAGATAGAAGAAGCAGACCGCCAGCGTGGAAATGGCCGCCGCGATCCGGACCGGGCGCTGCTTCAGCCTGAACGAAAGGACGTCGGCCATGGTGAACTTTCCGGTATTCCGGAGCAGTTCAGCCACCAGCAGCAGGGCAACCAGCCAGGCCACGAGGAAGCCGATCGAGTACATAAAGCCGTCGTAGCCGTTGATGGCGATGGCACCGGTGATGCCCAGGAACGAGGCGGCCGACAGGTAGTCGCCGGCGATGGCCGTTCCGTTCTGGGAGCCGGTGAAGGACCGGCCCGCTGCGTAGTAGTCCGCCGCGGTCTTGTTGTTCCGGCTGGCGCGCAACACGATCACCATGGTGACGGCGACAAACAGGCCGAAGATCCCCATGTTGAGCAGGGTGGTTTCCTTGAGGTCGGCGACGTCAACCGCCGTGGCAATCCCGATCATTTGGCCACCCCGGTCACGACATTGCCGTCCTTATCAAATTCATGGCCTTCGATTTCGTTGCGGATTTCCGCGGCTATTGGGTCCAGCCGGCGGTTGGAGTAGCTGACATACCAGCCGGTGATGGCGAACGTCGTGATGAACTGCAGCAGGCCCAGGATCAGGCCGATGTTGATGTTGCCCCATACCTTGGTGGACATAAAGCCGACCGCGTAGTCGGCCAGCAGGACGTACGCGAAATACCACAGCAGAAAAGCGACAGCCATGGGGAAAACAAAACTGCGGTGGCGTTTGCGCAGTTCCTGGAACCGCTCTGTCGACTGGACCTGTTCGAAGTCCACGGACGCTGTAGCGTCCGGAGTCCGGGCATCGTTACCCATCGTTCCTCCTCATTGAGTCTTGCCTGGTTCACGTTGTCGGGACCCGCACGCAGGATGCCGCCGCTGTGACTGCAATCACTCTGCGCCGTGGCAGGGGCACATTCCATAGCCCCGGCGGGAACGCTCGCTCAACGGTCGCGATGCTGCGGCAAGCGGCACCCACCGCTACGCTGGGCACCATGCCGGACTCCCCTCTCCTGACCGCCGCGGCAGTTGCGGTGATCGTGTTGGCGATCGCCGTCGTCGTCGGCGTGGGATTTAAGCTGCTGCGCTCCTTCCGTGAGCTGGGCACCGATGCCGAGCGCGCCACCTACAACACGCTCCACGCCGCGTCCCGTGCAGGCCAGCACCTGCGCACCGGACTTAATCCGGCGGGTGCCGCGAAGGCGAGCAAGCAACTGAGGAGCCTGTTGGGCTGTCATGCGCTGGCGATCACCGATACGGCCGGCGTGCTCGCCTGGGACGGCGCAGCCGAGGAACTGAAACCCCGCTTGATGGACCTGGCTGCAGACGTCCTGATCGGCGGCCGGACCGCTGTGCTCCAGGCGCGGGACCTGGCAGCGGACCCTGCCACCGGCAACCTCGCCGCCGTCATCGCGCCGGTGCGCGCCGGCTCCCGGGTGGTGGGCGTTGTGGCGGCATTCGCCCCGACGGCGGGCGCCGGCCTCGTCCGGGCCACCAGCGAGGTGGCGGACTGGGTGGCTGTCCAGGTGGAACTGGCCGAGCTGGATGCCTCCCGGACGCTGCTGATGGAAGCCGAAGTCCGGGCCCTGCGGGCGCAGATCAGCCCGCACTTCATCTACAACTCGCTCAACGCCATCGCCTCGTTCATCATTACCGACCCGGAGCGGGCCCGCGAACTGGTGGTGGAGTTCGCCGACTTCACCCGGTACTCCTTCCGCCGCCACGGCGACTTCACCACCCTGGCCGAGGAGCTCCGCTGCATTGACAGGTACCTCCTGCTGGAGAAGGCGCGCTTCGGCGAACGCGTCCAGGTCAGCCTCCGGATAGCACCGGAAGTCCTGGGCACAGTCATCCCGTTCCTGAGCCTGCAGCCCTTGGTCGAGAACGCGGTGCGGCACGGGCTTGAGGCCAAGGAAGGCCCCGGCCATATCAGCATCACCGCCAACGATTCGGGCGCCTTTGCGGAAGTGACCATCGAGGACGACGGCGTGGGCATGGACCCTGCCCAGCTCCAGTCGATGCTGGCCGGCCACACCGACGGCGACCATGTGGGGCTGCGCAACGTGGACGCCCGGCTGCGCCAGGTCTACGGTGACGACCACGGCCTGGTGATCGAGACGGCCCCCGGCGAAGGAACGCTGATCACGATGCGCGTGCCCAAGTCCCAGCCGGGCCACGACGCCTGAGCCACGCATGCCGATTCCAGCCGCCTCCGGCGGATAATGTAGGACCATGATTAATGTCCTCGTCGCCGACGACGAGTTACCGGCAGTGGAGGAACTGGCGTACCTCCTGGGCCGGGACGACCGGATCGGCACCATCCACCGCGCCACCTCCGGGTCTGAAGCGCTGAGGACCCTCACCACGGAATCGGTGGACGCCGTATTCCTGGACATCCACATGCCGGCGGTGTCCGGCCTGGACATTGCCCGGGCCATCGCCCGCAGCAGCCACCCGCCGGCGGTGGTGTTTGTCACCGCCGACGAGGACTGCGCACTGGAGGCCTTCGAGCTTGCCGCGGTGGACTACCTGCTGAAGCCGGTCCGCGCCGAACGGCTCTCCCGTTCCGTGGGACGCATCAGCGAACTGCTGCGCGACGGCGGCGGCCCGGCACCGGAAATGATCACCGTGGACCAGGGCGGCACCACCCGCATGATCAGGCGCGACGACGTCACCTACGTCCAGGCCCAGGGAGACTACGCGCGGCTCCACACGGCGGATGCCAGCTACCTCATCCGGGTGCCCCTGGCCGACCTCGAGCAGCAGTGGGCGGAAGCCGGATTCATCCGCACCCACCGGTCCTACCTGGTGGCCCTGAAGCATGTGGCCTCCATGAAGCTGGCCGCGGACGGACCGAGCGTCACGGTTGCCGGGGCCAACCTCCCGATCAGCCGCCGGCACCTGCCCACCGTCCGGGAGAAGCTGGAAGCCACCCGCATCCGGCCGCAGCCATGACCCGCGTCCGGGTCACCGCGCCGCTCTCCGCCGCCAGGCCGGCCACGCAGTCGCGGGAGGCAGCCGTGGAATCAGAGGTGGGCCAGCTTTTTGTCAGGTCGCTGATCCGGACCCAGCTGCGGCTGGCGCTCGTCGTGGCCTGCGGATTCCTGCTGATCCTGTGCGCGTTCCCGCTGCTGCTGGCCGCCGTGCCCGGCCTGGCTGAGACCCGGGTGGCCGGCATCCCCTTCGAGTGGCTGCTGCTGGGCGCGGGCATCTACCCTGTGACCGGCCTCAGCGCCTGGCTGTACATCCGCACGGCCGCGCGCAACGAGGCCCGGTACCGCGACCTCGCCGAGGACAAGTGATCTTCCGGTGAATCCTGCCGTCGGGCTGGTGGCCCTCGTTGTGGTGTCCGTCGCCACCGCGGTGATTGGTTTCTACGGTCTCAGGATTTCCCGCACCACCGGGGATTTCTATGTCGCCTCGCGGACCGTCCGGCCGTGGTGGAACGCCTCAGCCATCGGCGGCGAGTACCTGTCCGCGGCAAGCTTCCTGGGCGTGGCCGGTCTCATCCTGCTCTCCGGAACGGACGCGCTGTGGTTCCCGGTGGGGTATACGGCCGGGTACCTGATGCTGCTGCTTTTTGTGGCAGCCCCGCTGCGCCGGTCCGGCGCGTACACGATCCCGGACTTCACCGAGGCGCGGCTGGACTCGCGGGCAGTCCGCCGGGTGACCAGCGTGGTGGTGGTTGTGGTGGGCTGGCTGTATATCGTGCCGCAGCTCCACGGTGCGGCCCTGACCATCCGGATCACCACCGGGCTTCCCGCCTGGGTGGGGTCCGTCGCGGTTGTCGTCGTGGTGTGCCTGACGGTAGTGGCCGGCGGGATGCGTTCCATCACGTTTGTGCAGGCTTTCCAGTACTGGCTCAAGCTCACTGCCCTTGCCGTGCCCGTCCTGTTCATCGTGTTCGCCCTCGCCGGAAACGGGAGTGCCGCCGTCGCCCCTGCCGCCGTCAACCCCACCGGCCTGGCCCCTGCCGGGCCATACCAGAACATCTCCCTGCTCGTGGCGCTGCTCTTCGGCACCCTGGGTTTGCCGCACGTCCTGGTCCGCTTCTATACCAATCCGGACGGGCAGTCTGCGCGGCGCACCACCCTGATCGTGCTCGGGCTGCTCTCCGTGTTCTACCTCTTTCCGACCGCGTACGGGCTGATGGGCCGGATGTTCGCCCCGGAGCTCGCCCGCTCCGGACAGGCAGACGCGGTGGTCCTTCTCCTGCCGGGGCGGCTGATCGGCGGCACAGCCGGGGACCTGCTCTCGGCGCTGGTGGTGGCCGGCGCCTTTGCCGCGTTCCTGTCCACCACGTCCGGTCTGGTGGTTTCGCTGGCGGGCGTGATCAGCCAGGACGTCCTGGGCGGCAGTGTGCGCGGCTTCCGGCTGGCCGCCGTTATCTCGGCGGTGGTCCCGCTGGGCTTCGCGTTCACCACCGACTCCCTTGCCCTGGCCGGCAGCGTGGGCCTGGTCTTCGCCTTCACCGCGTCCACGGTCTGCCCTGTCCTGCTGCTGGGCATCTGGTGGCGCGGACTCACTGACACAGGCGCCATCGCCGGGATGGTGACGGGCGGCGTCCTCTGCGGCGGTGCCATGGTGTCCGGCACCGTGCTCGGGGCCGCGGGCACCCCCTTCTGGCTGGCGCAGCCGGCCGCGTGGACGGTCCCCGCAGCGTTCGCCGTGATGGTGCTCGTTTCGCGCGCCACCAGGCAGCGGATTCCGCAGACCATGGCGCGGGTGATGACCCGGCTGCATACCCCCGAACGGCCGTTGGCCACTGAACGCTGAACGCCGGGCTCCCCTCGCGCCGGAACCAACCAGGGTGGACAATTACGGCATGTCCACGCAGGACGAACGTGCAGCCGGCGAACCCGAAAGTGTCCCCGCGTCGGTCCGGGCTCAGTTGCTCGCCACCGAGCACTGGAGCCTGCTGGCTTCCCGGAGCACCACACAGGCTGAAGTGCTGACACGGATCAGCATGTTCCTGATGTTCACCTCGGCCAGCCTGGTGAGCCTGGCGCTCGTGGGCCAGGCCACCAGGTTTTCAGAGATGTTTGTGATGCTGGCGATGGTGGTCCTGTCCACGGATCTGCTGATCGGCCTCCTCACGCAGGTCCGCGTCCTGAATGTGGCCATGGAGGACCTGATGTACGTGCTGGCCATGAACCGCCTCAGGGCAGCGTACGTTGACTTGGATCCCGGCATGGCCAAGTACATGCTGGCTGGTACGCACGACGACCAGCCCGGCATGGACCGGACCTATTACTTCCTCAAGGGCCGGAGCACGTGGAGCCACGTTGCGGGAAGCAGCGCGGTCTTCATCATCATGGCAAACACGGCCCTGACGGCGATCCTGCTCGGCACATCCATCATGCTGCTGGGCTGGCCGGCGCCGGCGGCGGTCCTGGCGGGGGCGGTCTGCGGACTCGTCTTTGCCGGTGCCTCGATGTTCTACGGCTACCGGCAGTACCGCGACGTGTGGCCGGACTTCACACCGTTGTCACCTACTCCTCGAGGCCCGGACTGAGGTGCATCAGCCGGGACGGGATCAGTCGATGGCTGCCATCAGTTCAACCACACGGTCCAGGAAGGCATCCACCTGGTTTTCCTCGTAGCCGTCCTTGCCGACGGCCGGACGGAACACGGCCCGCCGGACGTTGTCCACGCTGAGCGGCTTGTCCTCCTCGAGGTAACCCAGCAGGTCGTAGCAAAGGTTGTCCACGTCCAGGGTGTTGTAGCTCCGGGCTTTTTTCTTGGACGGCCGACGGAACCGCTCGCCGTCGGGCCTATGCAGCCGGCCGCGGAGGATCCCGGACAGTTTCCCGATTTCGCGCAGCCAGGCCTCTTCCCCGCTGGCGGCAATCAGTTCATCCCGCTCACGGCGGGCGAAGGCATCTTCAAGCCTGTCCAGGGCTGCGTCAACCACCGCAGCGGAATACCCGCCCTTGACCGGGTCGAAGGACACGGCACGGACATCCCCGCTGTTGATGACGTGGGTGGCGGCCTTCGGTGTTTCCAGGGACACGCGCGCCCGCTGGAGGAACTGGTCCACCTGTTTGGCGTTGTACCCGTATTCGCCGCGCGGCACGCGCTCAAAGGACGCGGGAATGTGCCGATGAATGTCCACTGCCACTATGTTTCCTTCAATGCTGTTCAGCCGGATCGGTTGGCACCAGTCTATTGGCGCGGCGGAGCCGGCGGGGTTTTCCGGTGTTGGTTTCCGGTCAGGCGCCTGCAACCAAAACGTACATGACAAAGGCTGCGGGACAGGCGAAAACGATGGAATCGAGCCGGTCCATTACGCCGCCGTGCCCGGGCAGGATGCTGCTCATGTCCTTGATGCCGAGTTCACGCTTGACCATGGATTCGGCGAGGTCGCCCGCCGTCGAGGCGGCGACCACGCCGACAGCGAGGACCACACCGACCCACCACGGTTTGTCCAGCAGGAAGATGCTGGCCAGGATGCCGATCAGCATCGCGCCCGCGATGGAACCGGCGAACCCTTCCCAGGACTTCTTCGGGCTGATCTTCGGGGCCATGGGATGCTTGCCCAACGATGCCCCTACGAGGTACCCAAAGGTGTCGTTGGAGACCACCAGCAGGAGCATGACGGCCACCTGCCAGGCGCCGTGCGGCACAGTACCGCCCGGCCAGAGGCCCAGGGGTGTGACGCCCCCGGAGGCGTGCAGCGGCAGAGCCGCGAAGCTGATGAAGAACGGCACCCAGCCGAGGGTGAAGACTCCGGCGAAGATGCTGTTGGCCGAGCCCGCCGCGCTTTCAACCGACCGCCACAGCAGCACGGCAACACAGCTCAGGAGCAGGGCAAAGAGCAGGCTTTCCAGTCCGCCGAAATAGGCGACAAAGGGCATGGCCACGGTCCCGGTCATGACCGGGACAATTGGCAGCCTGGTGCCGTTGGCTTCGAGGGCCCGGAAGATCTCCCAGACTCCGAAGATGGCGAAGGTGGTGGTGACCGCCACGAACGCCAGCGGGAGGAAGAGCAGGCCGCCCAGGACGGCAAACAGCATGGCCAGCCCTACGGCGGTGGCCGCGGGCAGGTTCCGCCCGGCTTTCGGCGTGGGGTTGGCCCGGGGCTGCCTGCCCTTCATGCGCGCCCGTTGTGCGGGGGCCTGCTCTGCCTGGCTCATCAGACTTCGAGCAGCTCTGCTTCCTTGCGCTTGAGCAGCTCATCGATGCCGTCCACGTGGGCCTTGGTCAGGGCGTCGAGTTCCTTCTCGGCACGGGTGCCTTCATCCTCGCCGGCCTCGCCTTCCTTGACCAGCTTGTCCAGGGTTTCCTTGGCCTTGCGGCGGATGTTGCGGATGGACACCTTGGCGTCCTCGCCCTTGGTCTTGACGATCTTGACGTATTCCTTGCGGCGTTCCTGGGTCAGGTCCGGGATGGTGATCCGGATGACGTTTCCGTCGTTGGACGGGTTGGCGCCCACCTCGGAGTCACTGAGCGCGCGTTCGATGTCGCGAAGGGCGGTTTTGTCGAACGGGGTGATGAGGATGGTCCGCGCGTCCGGGATCGCGAAGGAGGCGAGCTGCTGTAGCGGCGTGGGTGAGCCGTAGTAGTCCACCAGGACCTTGTTGTAGAGG
Organism: Arthrobacter sp. BE255; assembly: GCF_031457335.1. Lineage (NCBI taxonomy): Bacteria > Bacillati > Actinomycetota > Actinomycetes > Micrococcales > Micrococcaceae > Arthrobacter > Arthrobacter sp. BE255. The sequence goes on from NZ_JAVDWK010000008.1 coordinate 146,135, forward strand.
CCCGGGTTTGCCCGGCCGGTGCGGATCGAGGCGAAGTCTTCCTTGGCTACCTCTACTGCCTTGTCCATTTTCTCTTCGGCTTCGAGCAAGGTTTCTTCGATCACGGTCTCTCCTCAGAAATCAGTGCAGTCCGGAGGCCGGTTTCCTGCACAATTTTGGTTCAGTGTTGCTGGTTCCATCGCTGGTCCCGCCAGCGGGGATGGATCTGTCCTGAAAACATCCTAGCTGTTGCTAGGCGGTCACCAGGGTGCCCAGCTTTTCCCCGAGGATGGCGCGGGTGACGTTGCCCTCGCCTTCCATGCCGAAGACCACCATGGAGAGGTTGTTGTCTTTGCACATGGTCATTGCGGTCTGGTCCATGACGCGGATGTCGCGGCGCAGGGCGTCGTCGTAGCTCAGTGTCTCCAGGCGTTCGGCTGAGGGGTCCTTCTTGGGATCGGCGGTGTACACGGCATCCACGCCGCTCTTGGCCATCAGCACAACGTCAGCGTGCACTTCCAGGGCCCGCTGTGCGGCGACGGTGTCTGTGGAGAAGTACGGGAGTCCGGCGCCGGCTCCGAAAATGACCACGCGGCCCTTTTCCATGTGCCTGATGGCGCGGCGGGGAATGTAGGCCTCTGCCACCTGGCCCATGGTAATGGCGCTCTGGACGCGCGTCTCCACGCCGGCCTGCTCCAGGAAGTCCTGCAGCGCGAGGCAGTTCATGACAGTGCCGAGCATGCCCATGTAGTCCGCACGTGAGCGGTCCATGCCGCTCTGGGACAGTTCGGCGCCACGGAAGAAATTACCGCCGCCGACGACGATGGCCACTTCCACGTCCGGGACCGCCGCCGCGATCTGCTTGGCGACGTCGCGGACGGTTTCGGGGTCAACGCCCAGCTTTCCGCCGCCGAAGACCTCACCTGAAAGCTTCAGGAGAACGCGGCGCCTGCTCTTCTCCGACTGGTTGGACGATTTGACGGCTTCCATGGGTGCCTTCCCGTTCGTGAACTCTGAAAAAGGTTATCGTGCCGGGCGGCCAAAGGTCTCATCGACGGCTGGCCCGGCGCATGCAAAAGGGGCGGCCACCGAAGTGGCCACCCCTTTGCAGGTGCGACTAGGAGCCGACGCGGAAACGCGTGAAGGCAGTAGCCTTGACGCCGGCCTCTTCGAGGACCTGCGCCACGGACTTCTTGGCGTCCTTGGCGAATGACTGGTCAACGAGGACCTCGCCCTTGTAGAAGCCCGTCACGCGGCCTTCCACAATCTTGGTGAGGGCAGCTTCCGGCTTGCCTTCAGCCTTGGCGGTCTCTTCGGCGATGCGGCGCTCGGACTCAACCAGCTCGGACGGAACGTCTTCGCGGGTCAGGTAGTTCGGTGCCATGGCTGCAACGTGGACGGCAACGTCGTGTGCGGCGGTGGTGGCGGCTTCGCCTTCACCGTCGACAGCGAACAGCACGCCGACCTGGGCCGGGAGGTCCTTGGAGGTCTTGTGCAGGTAAGCGTCAACCGTTGCACCCTCGATGCGGGAGATGCGGCGGACAACAACCTTTTCGCCCAGGACTGCGCCTTCTTCGACGACAACCTCGGAGAGCGGCTTGCCGTCAACGTCGGTGGCGAGGAGGGTGTCGAGGTCGGCTGCGCCGGACTCCACAGCCACGGCCAGGACCTTGTCGGCGAGCTGGATGAACTTGTCAGCCTTGGCTACGAAGTCGGTCTCGCAGTTGACCTCGATCATCACGCCGACGCCGTTGGTGACCTTTGCGGCCACCAGGCCTTCGGCGGTGGAGCGGCCTTCACGCTTGGTCGCGCCCTTGAGGCCCTTGATGCGGATGATTTCGATGGCCTTCTCAGCGTCACCGTTGGCTTCGTCAAGAGCCTTCTTGACATCCATCATGCCGGCGCCGGTGCGCTCGCGCAGAGCCTTGATATCAGCGGCAGTGTAGTTCGCCATGTGAACCCCTCTGTCTAGAAAATGTATGTGGTGTACGGACCGACAGGACAGCAGCCCACGTAGTGAGCCGCCGTCCTGTCAGCAGTTCCGGTGCTGCTGGCAGCGCCGGTATTCCGGATTTACTTGTATTACTTGTCGGCGTCTGCGGCGGGAGCCTCGGCAGCGGCCGGAGCTTCCTCGGCAGCCGGCGCAGCAGCTTCAGCGGCCGGAGCTTCGGCAGCGGCCGGAGCAGCAGCCTCTTCAGCCTTGCTGCCTTCGAGGAGTTCGCGCTCCCACTCAGCCAGCGGCTCTTCCGGTGCTTCCGTGGTGCCCGTGGCGCGCTGGTTACGGGCGATCAGGCCCTCAGCAACGGCGTCGGCGACAACGCGGGTCAGCAGGTTCACGGAGCGGATGGCGTCGTCGTTGCCCGGGATCGGGAAGTCAACCTCGTCCGGATCGCAGTTGGTGTCCAGGATGGCAACAACCGGGATGTTCAGCTTCTTGGCTTCGTCAACAGCAAGGTGTTCCTTTTTGGTGTCCACGATCCAGAGCACCGAGGGTGCCTTGGTCAGGTTGCGGATACCGCCAAGGTTGGTCTCAAGCTTGGTGAGTTCGCGGCGAAGGAGCAGCAGTTCCTTCTTGGTGTATGCGGAACCGGCGACGTCGTCGAAGTCGATCTCTTCCAGTTCCTTCATGCGCTGGATGCGCTTGGAAACGGTCTGGAAGTTGGTCAGCATACCGCCGAGCCAGCGCTGGTTCACGTAGGGCTGGCCTACGCGGGTTGCCTGCTCAGCAATTGCTTCCTGGGCCTGCTTCTTGGTGCCGACGAAGAGTACGGTGCCGCCGTGGGCAACGGTGGCCTTGACGAACTCGTAGGCGCGGTCGATGTAGGACAGCGACTGCTGGAGGTCAATGATGTAGATGCCATTGCGTTCCGTGAAGATGAATCGCTTCATCTTCGGGTTCCAACGGCGGGTCTGGTGTCCAAAGTGGACGCCGCTGTCAAGCAGCTGGCGCATAGTTACGACGGGCATGCCGGCGCTCCTTCCGGCAGGTCATTCATGAGAAGGCCCTGAGGCCCTCTTACCCTGCCAATAGTTGACGGTTATTTAGCGTGGCCCAAGGCGGGCCGTGCTCCTGGCATCCATTGCACTTCCCATCAGGGCCCTGGGGTCCTGACCGCGGGAGGCACAATCCTCCTCACACGAAGCCGGGGGCAACAGATGAGGTGGGCTGGATGCGCGTAGTCAGCCGCTGCTCCCCCGCACCTCTGAATGAGACGTGCTGACGCATGGCGGACCGGCGGATTTAACCGCTGAAACGACAAACGTTGAGGGCGCAGCAAACTGCTCCGTCAAGTGTACTACAGGCACCCCCTCCGGGCGGACACCAGGAAGGGCGCCAGAGGCCGTTGTCCACATAGCCAAAACGGCCCTTCCGGCAGTGTGAATGGCAGCGGGATGCTGGGCAGATGAAAGCTCCAGCATTGCTCGCCGCGGTCCTGCTGCTTCCGGCGTCCGTCACTCCGGCCGGTGAAGTGCTGTCCGCCGGCCCGGCGCCGGTCCCCGGAGGCCGTTTCCCGGCTGTTGCGGCATCTGCCGGACCGGCTCCGTCCAAGCCGTCATGGGAATGGCCTCTTGCGCCCAGGCCCGGCGTACTTCGGGCGTTTGATCCGCCGGACAAGCCGTGGATGAGCGGACACCGCGGCGTGGATCTTGAGGCAACGCACGACGGCGTTCCGGTCACCACGCCGGAGTCCGGAACCGTCAGCTTCGTGGGCGTGGTGGTTGACCGGCCGGTCATCACCATTGATCACGGAAACGGGCTGCGCAGCAGTTTCGAACCGGTGGAAAGCTCCCTGGCAACCGGGGCCACAGTGGCCAAAGGTGACGCGATCGGGACGCTATTGCCAGGCCACTGCGGCGCCCGTCCATGCGTCCACTGGGGCGTCCGGCGCGGCGAGGACTACGTGAATCCCCTGGAGTTCGTACTGGACCTCCGGCCCTCCATCCTGCTCCCCCTGTCCCGGGGCCGGCCCGGCCCGGGACAGGACGATCGCGCAGGCTAAACGATCGCGGAAATGCCCGTGATGGCGCGGCCCGTCACCAGGGTGTTGACCTCATGCGTGCCTTCGTAGGAATAGATGGCCTCCGCGTCGGCGAAGATCTTGGCCATCTCGAAGTCGGTGACGATTCCGTTGCCGCCCAGGAGGCTGCGCCCGATCGCCACACTTTCGCGCATCCGTGCCGTCGTGAATGCTTTGGCCAGGGCGGACTGCTCGTCTTTCGCCTGGCCGGCGTCCTCAAGCTGGGAGAGCCGGACCATCATGCCCATGGAGCTGACGGCATTCCCCAGGATCTGCACCAGCTGGCTCTGGACGAGCTGGAAGGATGCCAGCGGGCGGCCGAACTGGTGGCGTTCCACGGCGTAGCGGCGGGCCACATCGAATGCCGCCAGCTGCTGGCCCACGGCCTGCCAGGCAACTCCGAGGCGGGTGACCTTGAGGACCTTGTTGGTGTCGCGGAAACTGTTGGCGTTGGCGAGCTTGAAGAAGTCGGGCACCAGCACGTTGTCCAGCTTGATGTCGGCGTTCTGGACGGTGCGCAGGGAGATCTTGTTTTCAATCTTGGTGGCGCTGAACCCCGCAAGCTTGGTGTCCACCAGGAAGCCCTTGACCTGGTTGTCCGCGAGGTCCCGCGCGTAAATGACCACCCAGTCCGAAAAGGTGGCGTTGCCGATCCAGCGCTTGGCGCCGTTTATGATCCAGGAGTCGCCTTCGCGCCGGGCAGTGGTGCGCGTCCCGCCGGCCACATCCGAGCCGCCCAGCGGCTCGGTCAACCCGAAGGCACCGATCTTCTTCAGCGAGTAGATGTCCGGAAGCCAGGCGTCCTGCTGTTCCTGCGAGGCCAGCGCCTCGATGGATCCGGTGAAGAGGCCGTCGTGGACGCCCATGAACGTCGAAATCGAGGTGTCGGCCCGCGTGACCTCAGCGTGCATCAGTCCGGCGAAGAGGTTGGAGTGCCCCTGGCGCCTGACCGGGCTGACCAGGTCGATCTCGGCCAGCCTGGGGATGAGGTCCATCGGGAATTCGCCGCGGTTCCAGCAGTCCACGGCGATCGGACGGACTTCGCGGGTGAGGAATTCGCGGACCTCCGCGAGCCTGTCCTGCTCTTTCCCCGTGAGCAGCTGCTCAAAGGCGAAAAAGTCACCGTCGGCGTACGGAAGCTCGTTGATGTCAATGGATTTCCTGGACATGGTTTCCTCGCAGGGGGTCAGTACTGGCGGAAGAGCCCCACGGGATGGATATCCCAGGGAACCCACTAAGTTACTGGTCAGTAACATACCGCATCCTGGAGGTTAAACCAACGAACCGCGGCCTGGTGTGGGCCACGGTTCTTTGGACTGAAATGACGGTTCTAGGGGTAGGGCTACTCGGACTTGAACCGAGGACCTTAGGATTATGAGTCCCGCGCTCTAACCAGCTGAGCTATAGCCCCGTGCGCCCTGCGGATCCGCGTCCAGGGGAACTTCGGATCCAGCGGGGCAAAAACACTCTAGCAAACCACGGAATGCCTTCAGACCACCTTGTCTTCGAAGCCTGCCCCGCGGTACAGGTCTTCAAAGGTCTGCAGTGTCCCCTGCATGCTGTGCGGCTCCACCATCCGGCGGCTGGCCTGGCCCATGTCAGCCAGCTCTTCTGCCGGCAGCTGGAGGACCCGCGTGATCTTGGCCGCAAGGTCGTTGCTGTCGTTCGGGGTGAAAAGGTAGCCGTTCTCGCCGTCCCGCACCAGGTGCGGCAAAGCCATGGCATCGGCAAGCAGCACCGGCGTGGACGCCGACATGGCCTCCAGGGTGACCAGCGACTGCAGTTCTGCGGTACCGGGCATGCAGAACAGGTCAGCCCTGATGTACGCCTCACGGAGGTCTTCGTCGCTGGCCAGGCCCAGGAACTTCACCCGGTTCCCCAGGCCCAGCCGTTGCACCTGGGCCTCCAGGGCGGCGCGCACCTCGCCGCCGCCAACAATTTCCAGGTGGACGTTCAGTTCCGGCGGCGTCTTGGACACAGCATCAATCAGCACGTCCACGTGCTTCTCCTCGGCCAGCCGCCCTACGAACAGCAGCGTGGGGTTCGGGTGGCGTTCGATGACTTCCCCGGGCTGCAGCTCATAGGCCGAGGCATCGATGCCGTTGGAAAGCGGCAGCACCTTGCGGAGGAAGGCATGCTGGTGCATTGCCTTGGCGGCCAGCGGCGTGGGGGTGGTGACGACGTCGGCCTGCCCCATGACCTTGCCCATGTCCTTCCAGGAGATCTTGCCGATGATGTCCTTGAACCACTGCGGGAACGGCAGGAAGGGGTTGAGGTTTTCGGGCATGAAGTGGTTGGTGGCCACAACCCTGACGCCGCGCTTCACGGCCTCGTACAGGACGTGTTCGCCAATCATGTAGTGGCTCTGGATGTGCACGACGTCGGGCTTGATCCGGTCGAACAGGAGGCTGATCTCCTTCTTGATCTCCCAGGGAAAGCAGATCCGGAAGTATTCGTGCGTAAAGACGCCATGCGAGCGGAGCCGGTGCACTGTGGCCTCGGACCGGAACTCGGTGAAGCTCTTTCCGTTGTCCGCCCGGCACGCCAGGACGTGCACGTCGTGGCCGCGCCCTGTCATTCCCTTGGCGAGCCGGTAGCCGAACGTGGCGGCACCGTTGATGTGGGGCGGATAGGTGTCCGCGGCGATCAGGACAGTCAGGGGAGGCTGGTCGGCGGGCGTTGTCACGTGGAGAGCTCCTGATGGTCTCGGTGCCGGCAGCTGGGGCTGACGGCACCGGTTGGCCGCTGGCACGGTGGTGCCGGGCCTCTTAGTGAAAATCGGCTAGTGGGACGCCCGGCCCGCGGCCTTCCGCGCATCCTTCTTGCGCTTGGTGACCTCGGGGTGGTGCCTGGACAGGGCGATCACCCCAACGATAGCAAGGGAAGCGGCCGTACCCATGGCAATCGCCATCACGGCGTGGACGTCCGGGCGGAGTTCGCCCAGAATGACGATGCCGATGGCGATCCCCACGATCGGGTCGATGACGGTGAGGCCGGCGATGACCAGGTCCGGCGGTCCGCCGGAGTAGGCGTTCTGGACAAACCAGGAGCCCAACCCGCCGGCAGCGGCGATGGCCACCACGGAGTACCACTGCACGTTGAGCAGGACCAGCCCGTTGGGATCCAGCAGGTGCTTGCCGATGATCCTCGTCAGGACGGCCACAAAACCGAACAGGACGCCTGCACCCAGGATGTACACGAACGCGCTCATCCGGTGCCTGAACATGGCCGCCAACGTGCCGAAAACACCGACCGCGAGTGCCAGCAGCAGCACAATCGTGAGTTCGTCGTCGTGGCTGACGTGGTGGTTCTCCTGCGTCACGTTGACGGCGAGCAGGACAAACAGGGCCGACCCGCTGACGCACGCTGCGATGGCCACCCAGGTGGCCCTGTTGATGGTGAGGTCCTGGTCCCGGGCATTGACCACGGTAGTGATCACCAGTGCAATTGCGCCGATCGGCTGCACCACGGTCAGCGGAGCGGATACCAGGGCGACGGCATTCATTCCCATGCCTACGCCGAGCAGGAGCAGTCCCAGCACCCAGCGCGGGTTGCGCAGCAGCCTGAGGAAGCCGTTGGAACTGAGGGCCAGGCCGCCGGTATCGGCCTTAACGGCGCTGCCCTGCTTCTGGGCACCGATGGCCAGGAAGAATGCTCCGAGCACCGCGAGCAGAACCGCCAACCACACCATCAGGCGGTACCGCCGTCGTGAGGTGGCTGCATTCTGCCCTTTCGCAGGATGGCCCAGAAGTAGTTATAGGCGGCAATCCAGTGCCCCGCGAGGCCGAGGCCAAGCACCACCCAGGCCGCAAAATGCAGGGCTTCACCCAGGGGAACATCCAGCCGGGACAACACCAGCATGGGCGTGCCAAGGAGCAGCAGTCCGGTGCGGATTTTGCCGATCCGGCTCACCGGAAGGTCCGGGTGGCCGCCGAAGTAGGACAGCGTCAGTACGAGCAGCACGGCGTCGGGAATGACCAGTGCCGCGAGGTAGAGCCAGTGCACCACGCCGGCAATCACCAGGGTGACGGCGACGGCGATCAGCGCCAGCCTGTCGGCGATCGGGTCCATCACCCGGCCCAGCCTGGACGCCTGGTCGAACCGGCGGGCTACGTAGCCGTCCACCCAGTCGGTGCCGGCCATGACGGCCAGGACCAGGACGGCCCAGCCGTACTCCTTTTGTGCCAGGACCAGCCAAATGAAGAGCGGGACACCCATGAACCGCAGGACGGTGAGGGCATTGGGGACTGTGAAGACAAGGTCGTGGTCAACCTGGGGGCGGCCCGGACGGGAGCCAGCACCAATGAACTTCATCCCGTCCCCCCCTTTCTTCAAAGCATGGTGTGCAGCATGGCGTGTGGAGCTACGGGTTTTTCAGCAGCTTGCGCAGCAGCACCACAAAAACGGCCGCAGCGCCTGCAAAAGCGGCCAACGGCTTCCAACGAAGCGCGGCCCCGCCCGGTTCCCCTGACAAGCCGGTAATCTTCTGGGCCGCGACCTCCCGGCCGTGGTTCAGCAGAACCTGGCCCTCCCTGAGCTTCTCCTGGGCGGCACCTGCAAGGAACCGGACCTGGGGCTTGATATCGAGTTCGGTGTCCAGTTCGTCGCGGACCTCCGTGAGGTGGCGCCGGCGCTGGTCGAGGCGGCGGTGCAGCTCGGGTTCGGACGCATGCGGGAATTCCTTGTCGTGCGCCTCGGCTTTGGCTTCCTTTTCTGCCTTGGCCTTCGCAGCAGCTTCTGCCTTGGCGGCCTTGGCGGCCTTCGCTTCGGGGCTGGACGGATCGAGGATCGCCGGGTTGAAGTCCGAGCCTTCCTTGAGGATGCCGAGGTCGTGCTTGATCCCCCGGATGGTCTCCTCCGGAACCAGCGGCATGGCCTTCTTGAACTTCTGCACTCCCACCAGGCCGCCGATCACGGCGATCAGCAGGAACGCGGCACTGACCAGCAGTGCGGCCAGCCACGCCGGCATGATGGTGGCCAGCCCCATGATGGCGGCAACGATGAGCCCTACGACCAGGAACGCCACAAAAACCAGGGCGACGGCGAGGAACGCCGCGGCCACTCCGACCTGGATGCCCTTGCGCTTGATCTCAACCTTGGCCAGGGCGATCTCGTCATTGATCTGGCGGGGAGCCAACCGAAAAAGGAGTTTGAGGGTTCTGGGGAGCGCAGTGATGCGCAGGCCCTGGCTGGTCCGCCCGCTGTGACGTCCGCTCATCGGTTCCGCCTAACTGGTTGCATGGTCGATTCGGCTTCCGTGTACTGCGGGAGAGTGCAACTGCACAGTCCCCGCCCACAAAACTATCATTCAGGTTCAGGACGAACTTCGGGCCATGCGGAGCGGCGTGCCCTCCAACGCTGTAAATGTTGGATACATCGGGCCTAGGATTGATCTCCGTGACCATAACCGCCAATCCGGGCGATCTGCTGACGCGCCGCCGGAAACTCCTGTACATCCTCCTGCTCGGCGCCCTCACCGCCCTGGGACCGTTCACCATCGACCTGTACCTGCCGGCTTTCCCTGCCCTTGAGGCCAGCCTGGGGGTCACCGAGGCGCAGGTCCAGCTGACGCTGGCCGGGACTACTGTGGGCTTCGCCCTGGGCCAGTTGGTGGTGGGACCCTTCAGCGACAAGTTCGGACGGCGGCTTCCGCTGATTCTTGCCACGGCCCTGCACATCGCCGCGTCGGTGGGTGCAGCACTGTCCACCGACATCGCAACGCTGGGTTTGTTCCGCGTGCTGATGGGCGTCGGCGCCGCGGGCGGCGGTGTGGTTGCCATGGCCATGGTCAGGGACCTGTTTTCCGGATATGCAATGGTGCGGATGTTCTCCCGGATGGCGCTCGTCAACGGGCTCGCCCCCATCCTGGCGCCGGTCATCGGCTCACAGCTGCTGCTGGTCATGCCCTGGCCCGGGATTTTTGTGTTCCTCGCCTCCTACGGCACCCTGGTGATCATCGCTGCGCTTTTCCTGGTCCGTGAGACGCTCCCGCCGGAAAAGCGCGGCCAGTCCGGACTGACAGCCGGCCAGCGCTACAAGGTCCTCTTCACCGACCGGATCTTCGTGGGGCTCCTGCTGGTGGGCGGAATGAACTTCGCCGGGCTTTTTACGTATCTCTCCGCTTCGCCCTTCCTGTTCCAGGACGTCTTTGGTTTCTCCCCCCAGCAGTACGGCCTGCTCTTCGGCATTAATTCGCTGGGCATCGTCGCCGGTGTCCAGACCAGCTCCCGGCTCATCAGGCGTGTACCGCCGCAGTGGATCCTGGCGTGCTCCACTGCCTGGATGTTCCTGATGTCCCTGCTGATTGTGCTCTTCGACCAGCTGGGACTTGGCCTATGGGGAGTCATGGTGCCGCTCTGGTTCTACATCCTGGGCACAGGCTTCACGTTCCCCTGCGTCCAGGTCCTTGCCCTGGCCAGCCATGGCGATAAGGCAGGTACCGCGGCTTCCCTGCTGGGGGCCGCCACGTTCATGATGGCCGGCCTGATCTCTCCGGTGGTGGGTTGGCTGGGCATCGAAACGGCAACACCCATGGGTGCCGTGCAGGCGGCATGCATCCTGTTGGGAATTGCGGCGCTGTGGCTGGTTGTCCGGCCCCGCACCGTCCCTTCGATCCACTGAGCTCCCGCGACTGGAGCCGGCTTCGGGCCGCAGCCGCCGGCAGTAGGGTGGGACGATGACACGCAAGCCGCACCGCAACGGACGGGGACTATTCCTCGGCGCGGTGCTGGGCGCCGTCGTGGGCTACTTTGCCGGCCGGGCGCTGGGCAACCCGGCGATCGGCATCATCCTTGGCTCACTGGCCGGGTCGGCCCTGCTCTACCGCCTCAATCCGGGCCCCTGGAACCGTCCCTGACCGGCCTGCGGTGGCCGCGCGGGGCGCGAAAGACGGAGAGCCGGCCCGTTCCACCCCCCTGCCGCCAGGGACGCTTCCCGCGATAAAATGTTTCCGTGCACAGCTGGCAGGACCCACCGCCACTCCCGGCCACGTGGCAACGGTGCGACACCGGCATATTGCCCCTGTGGTGGGATCGGCTGTGTGCCCAAACAGGTGAACAGTCCGCAGCACTGTACGCCGCGGGCCTTTTCACCGAGGACCGCCGCCGGCCCATCGCGCAGTGGTACAACCCCGCTTTCAACGCGGCGCTGCTCGTAGCACCCGAGACCTCCCCCGAATGGCCGGTGCAGCGCTTCGGCATCTTCTACGCGCCACCGGACGCCGGCTTCACGCGCGTGTACTCCGCCCCGCACGAATGGCACCCACGGGAGCCGCGCAAGTCCCCCACCGAGCAGGAGGCCTTCCAGGCGGCCATCGCCGAGGCAGAGCGCTTCCTGCAGGTGGAGATGGACTTCGTCTGACAGATCACGACGACGGTGGCCCGGCGGGGGAAAGCGCGGGATGGTCCCAGCGCATCACGAAGTCGGCCTGCCGGAGCGCGGCGGAGGGGCCCAGGAACGCCATGCTGCGCAGCATTCCGTTCCTGAGGCTCCGCACCACGGGATTCCGGGCCGTGGCGAGCCGCGCGATCTGCCCGGACCGGCGCACGATCAGCGTAGTTCGCGGCAGGCGGGCCGCAGTGTAGTCCGCAAGGCCGTCAGCCACAGTGTCCGCGGCGGCAACGCAGTACGCGAGCGTGACGGCGCGCACGCGATGGCACCGAACAACGGGAAGAGACAAAAGTCCCCGCCCTCCATGAGGAGGACGGGGACTTTTTGTGTTTGCTCCTCCTGCTGGACTTGAACCAGCAACCCTTCGATTAACAGTCGAATGCTCTGCCAATTGAGCTAAGGAGGAATGAAGCAGGTATGACATTAGCAAAGGTTTCCCGGGAATGTGAAATCGGCGCCCTGACGGCGAAGAAATACCCTCCCCGGGTATAAAAAAGTCCCCGTTCCGGAGGCCCGGAACGGGGACTGTGCGCTCCTCCTGCTGGACTTGAACCAGCAACCCTTCGATTAACAGTCGAATGCTCTGCCAATTGAGCTAAGGAGGAATGAAGCGGGTACAAGCCTAGCAAAGACCCCGCGGGGAAGTGAAATCGGCCGGGCCTACGCGTCCGAGCGCAGCGCCCGGCGCTCCATTTCCAGCATCATCAGTTCCCTGTTCAGCCGCTGGAAATCCTCCGGGTCCGCCGCCGGATCCAGCCGCTGCAGCTGGCCCATCTTGTCCGCTTTCACCCGGGTGATCTGCAGCTCGAACAGCCGCGAGAGAATGTCCCGGCAGTACTTCTGGACCGCTTCCTCGGTGCTCGCGGGCAGGGGCACCACAGCAAGTTCGGACACCAGCGGCCGGAGTGGTTCCGGCACCTCGTTCATGACCTGCTCCACCCAGCGGACGGGGTCTCCGATGAGTCCCGGTCCGGAGGCACGCATGGCATCATGAATGGCCTGGAAGGCCGGTGTGACGAATCTCGCAGCCGAGAAACGCTCCCAGATGCCTCCGCCCAGGAGCGAGGGCTCCTGCAGCGCCACCTCGATCGCCTGCCGCTCCATGGACGCCACGGGGTCGCGGGGGTCGGGCCGGTTGTAGGAGGGGACAGCGCCCGACGCCGGCCCTGCAGCGACGCCGGGTCCGCCCGGCTGCGGCGTGGACGCCGAGGTGTGGGGACCGCCCGGGGCAGTGTCGCCCGGGGCGCCAGGCGGGCCGGAGGCAGCACGTTTCATGGCGACCGCCACGGCCCTGCTGACGTCCTCCACGGACATGCCGAGCCAGCCCGCCAGTTCACGGGCGTACGCGGGCCTGATGCCGGCGTCGCGGATCTGGCCCACCACTGGAGCGGACTCCCGCAGTGCGGCCACCCGGCCTTCCACGGTGTCCAGGTTGTGCCGCTTCAGGGTGGCGCGGATGGCGAATTCGAACAGCGGCCGGCGGGCGTTGATGAGGTCCCGCACCGCGGCGTCTCCCCTGGTTTGCCGCAGGTCGCAGGGGTCGGCGCCGGTGGGCTCCACTGCCACGTACGTCTGCGCGGTGAAGCGCTGGTCTTCTTCGAAGGCCCGCAGGGCCGCCTTCTGGCCGGCGGCGTCGCCGTCGAAGGTGAAGATGACCTCTCCCCCGGTACCGTCGTCGGAGAGCAGGCGGCGGGCTATCTTGATGTGCTCTGTGCCGAACGCGGTGCCGCAGGTGGCCACCGCCGTCGGAATTCCCGCGAGGTGGCAGGCCATCACGTCCGTGTAGCCTTCCACCACCACCAGCTGGCGGTCCTTGGCGATGCTCCGTTTGGCGAGGTCGATCCCGTAGAGCACCTGGGACTTTTTGTAGAGCGTGGTTTCGGGGGTGTTGAGGTACTTGGGGCCTTGGTCGTCCTCGTAGAGCTTGCGCGCACCGAAGCCGATGGTGTCCCCGGCGATGTCGCGGATGGGCCAGATCAGCCGGCCACGGAAGCGGTCGTAGATGCCCCGGTTTCCTTCCGAGAACATGCCTGTGAGCTTCAGTTCCTGATCCGTGAAGCCGCGTCCGCGGAGGTGCTTGAGGAGTGCGTCCCAGCCCTGCGGTGCATAGCCGACGCCGAACTGTTCCGCGGCGGCGCGGTCAAAGCCGCGGCCGTGCAGGAAGTTCCGGCCTTCCGATGCCCCGGGGGTCAGCAGCTGGGCGCGGAAGAATTCGTCGGCGATCTTGTGCGCGTCCAGGAGCCGCTGCCGCTTGCCCACTTCTTCACGGTTGGGCCCGGTGCCGCCGTCTTCGTAGCGCAGCTCGTAGCCGATGCGGGCGGCAAGCTTCTCGACGGCTTCGTGGAAGGAGGTGTGGTCCTGTTTCTGGACAAAGGCGATGACGTCGCCGTCCTCGCCGCAGCCGAAGCAGTGGTACCTGCCCACCTGGGGGCGGACCGTGAACGACGGCGACCGCTCGTCGTGGAAGGGGCACAGGCCCTTGTAGGTTCCCAGCCCGGCACCCTTGAGCGTGACGTAGCCGTCAACCACTTCCTTGATGTCCGTGCGCTGGCGTACTTCGTCGATATCTTCACGTTTGATCAGGCCAGCCACAAAGCCATCCTAGCCCCGGGGCCGGACAAGCCGGTCCGCCGTGAGGCGTCCGTCACCACAGCGACGGCAGGCTCCCCACGAGCCGTTCGTACATGGCCAGAGCCGAGCCGTCCGTCAGCGACGCAACCTGGTCGATGACCACCCGAAGCCGTGCGCCGTCGTCGGCCGCGTCCCGCCAGTCCGCCGCGAACATGGGTTCGAGGTGGCGGTCCCCGGTGGCACTGAGCGCGGTGACAAGGGAGTGCAGCACTTCGCGCTGGCGCTCGTAGATCGGCTGGCGGTGTTCGGTGGTCATCACGAACGTGGTGGCCAGGCCCTTCATCACCGCGATCTCCATCACCGTTTCGTCCGGCACCATCAGCTCGGCGTTGTACCTGGTGAGGTTCTCCGGGCCGTACAGGGCGCGGGTGGTCTCCAGTGCGCTCTGGCAGAACCGGCCGATCAGCTGGCTGGTCATGTTCTTCAGCGCAGCCATGGATTTGCGGCTGCCGTCGGCCTCGCGCACCCAGACGTCGGTGGCTTCCAGCCGGGCCAGGGCGGCGTCAATGGCGGCGGGATCGTTGTGCGGGAGGTACCACTGCTTGGCGTAGCCCACCACGCGGGCCCGGTGGTCCGGGTTGTCCATCCAGCGGAGCTGGAAGTGCCCGGCGACGATCGCGTCCTCGACGTCGTGCACGGAGTAGGAAATGTCGTCCGCCAGGTCCATGACCTGCGCTTCCAGGCAGGACCGGCGCACCGGTGCGCCGTCCCTGAGCCAGTTGAAGATGGGGAGGTCGTCCTCGTAGGCGCCGAACTTGCTGGTGCGCTGGCCGTGGATCACCGGTGCCTCCAAGGCAGACCAGGGATACTTCGCGGCAGCGTCCAGGCTCGCCCGGGTCAGGTTCAGGCCGGCCGGGCGGCCGTCCGGGGCCAGGACCTTGGGCTCCAGCCGGGTGAGCAGGCGGAGGGTCTGGGCATTGCCTTCGAAGCCGCCGATGGCGTGCGCCACCTCATTCAGGGCGGACTCGCCGTTGTGGCCAAAGGGCGGGTGGCCGAGGTCATGGCTGAGGCAGGCCGTGTCCACCACGTCCGGGTCGCAGCCGAGGGCGCGGCCCAGTTCACGGCCAACCTGCGCCACTTCCAGGCTGTGCGTCAGGCGGGTCCTGACGAAGTCGTCCGTGTCAGGGGCCACCACCTGGGTCTTGGCGCCCAGCCGCCGCAGCGCAGACGAGTGCAGCACCCGGGCGCGGTCCCGCTCGAAGTCCGAGCGGTAGGTGGTTTTGGGCGGTTCCTCCACCCAGCGGGCGGAATCGTGGGCGTCGTAGCCGGGCAGGACCGGTGCGGTGGTGCGGGTCTCAGCCACCGGAAACATCCAGCTCCGCGGCGGCGATGTCCTGGGACTGCGCGTCGTTGAGGGCCCGGGAGTCAAGCCAGTCCTTGGGCAGCGCCGGTTTTTTCGGCGATCCCGCACGGCCGCGCGGGCCTTCAGCGTCCACGCCGGGGTATGGGGACTCCTGGTCCAGCTCGGCCAGCGTTTCGCGCAGGACCTGCAGGCTGGTGACCAGGGCCAGCCGTGTGCGCAGCTCCCCGCCCACGACATAGCCCTTGAAGTACCACGCCATGTGCTTGCGGATCTCGCGCAGCGCCTTGCCCTCGTCGCCGAAGGTTTCCACCATGAGTTCCGCGTGGCGGTAGACGCCTTCCGCCACCTGCCGCAGGTTCGGCTTGTGCCTGGTGTCGCTGCCCTCGAACGCGGCCTGCAGGTCCCCGAAAAGCCAGGGCCGGCCCTGGCAGCCGCGGCCCACCACAACGCCGTCGACGCCGGTTTCCCGGACCATGCGCACGGCGTCCTCGGCGGACCAGATGTCGCCGTTGCCCAGGACGGGAATGTCCGGCAGGGCTTCGCGCAGCCGGGCGATCGCGGTCCAGTCAGCCTGGCCCGAATAGAACTGCGCGGCCGTGCGGCCGTGGAGTGCGACGGCGGCGACGCCGGCATCGCGCGCAATCCGGCCGGCGTCGAGGTACGTCAGGTGGTCCTCGTCGATGCCCTTGCGCATCTTGATGGTCAGCGGGACGTTGCCCTTGGACGCCTCTTTGACCGCGGTCTGGACGATCGAGGTGAACAGGTCGATCTTCCAGGGCAGGGCCGAGCCGCCGCCGCGACGTGTCACTTTGGGAACCGGGCAGCCGAAGTTCAGGTCGATATGGTCCGCCCGGTCTTCGTCCACCAGCATCCGCACTGCGGCGCCCACGGTCACCGGGTCCACGCCGTAGAGCTGCACGGAGCGGACCTTCTCGTCGTCGTCGTGGGAGATGATGCGCAGGGATTCGGGCGTGCGTTCCACGAGGGCGCGGGAGGTGACCATCTCCGCCACGTACATGCCGCCGCCGTATTCACGGCAGAGTCTGCGGAAGGCGGAGTTGGTGATGCCCGCCATGGGAGCCAGGATCACGGGGGTGTCCACCGTGATGGGGCCCAGCTTCAGGGGCGGGAGTTCCAGCTTGGGGGCGGGAGGCGTTGCTGTAACAGTCACCTGTCCATTGTCGCAAAGCCGGGCAAATCGGGGCGGCACCCTTGGCAGGGATGCTTCCCTGAAGCACCCGGCGGCGGGGGCCGCGGCCAGTCAGCCGCGGTCTGCCCGGCGTCCCCGGCGTGTTTCTGCCGGCGTTTCTGCCTGCCCTGTTTCTGCTGGCCCTGTTTCGGCAGCCACCGCCGCGGCGGCGGCGAGCGCGCCGGTGTCGTCCAGGTCGTCCGGGCTGACAGCTCGGTGCCCGTGGGTTTCGCCGTGGTCTCCTGCCGCGGGACCCGACGGGAGTCCGGCGGTCCGGATGCCGGTTGCCTTGACCACCAGTACCGCGATGAGAGTGGTGACCGGGATGGCGAGGACCAGCCCGATGGAACCCACCAGCGTCCGGATGACTTCCTCGGAGAGTTCCGCGCTGGTGAGGGTATCCCCCAGCGGCCGGTCGTAGAGCATCACGATGATCAGGATGGGCAGAGCCGCCCCCGCGTAGGCGAAGGCGATGGTGTAGACGGTGGACGCGATGTGGTCCCGTCCGATCCTCATGGCCGAGGTAAACAGCTTGCGGGCACTGGTGGCGGGGGCAAGTTCGTACAGTTCCCAGACGGCAGACGACTGCGTGATGGTGACGTCGTTGAGGACGCCCAACCCCGAGATGATCAGGCCGCACAGGATCACCCCGGAGATGGAAATGTTGGCCGACGTGTTCACCAGCGTGGCGGCGTCGTGGTTGCCCACGCCGGCGAGGTTTGCGGCGTCGGTGGCCCAGGCTGCCAGGAGCGCCGTGATGGCGAGGCCAAACATGGTGCCCAGCAACGCCGTCGACGTCCGCGCCGAGAAGCCGTGGGCGAAGTACAGGACCCCGATCATGATCACCGTGGAACCCACCAAAGCCAGCAGCAGGGGCGGTTTGCCCTCCACCAGTCCGGGCAGCATAAAGCTGACCAGCACAAAGTACGCTCCCACAAGCCCGATCAGGGCCCGGAGTCCCCGCCAGCGGGCGACCGCGATCACCACCACCGCGTACAGCAGGGCCAGCAGCACAATGGGCAGCGTCCGGACGAAATCCACAAAAATGTAGGCCGGGGAACCCTGCCCCGCGGATGCGCCCTGGGCGTTGGAGAGGTTGAGGTACCTGATCTGGTCGCCCGGCTTCACGCCGTGGGACTTGGCGATGTCCGGGTTGATCACCACTTTGACGGGGTTGCCCCCCTTGTCCGGCTCGGTGAAGGCGAATGTACAGTCCGAGCCCTGCCCGCCGGAAGCCTGCTGGCCGGAATTCGCGTCCGGCGCCGCGTTGCCCTGCATGCAGCTTTCCACCACCACGCTCTGGATCTTGCCGGTGTCGAAGGTCACCCCGGGCGCCGCCGAGTAGGGGTTGGCCAGGGAAATGCCTTCCTTGCTCCCGGACGGCCACAGCATGGCCATCGCTGCCAGGGTCAGCAGAGTGAGCGGCACCAGCACAGCGGCGAGGATGTAGTTCGCTTTCCTGCGGGCGGCAATCGCCTGGGCCGTCGGCTCCGAATGGCCTTGTGAAACGTGGGTGTGACCGGACCCCATCAGCAGTTGAACCTCATACCTTGAACTCTACGTCCGGCGCCATAGGGTTGATAAATGGACCACCAGGAACCGGGAGGAACCCCGCGTGACCAAGCGCAAGACTGATGAACACGGCAAGCCTCACTCCACCGGGGCCGTTGACCGGCCCCTGCGCACGGCGGTCCTGAGTGTCCTGGAGCCGTCAGGACCCACGCTGGGAGTGGCGCTCGTACTGCACGGGGGCAAGTCGCACAGCTTCGAGCCTGTCCAGGCCCACCACCTGAGCCCCGCCCGGATGGTGCCGTTTGCCAGACACTTGCACCGTGCCGGGCGGGACCATGGCCTGGCGGTATGGTCGTTGCGCAACAGCGTGCGGGGCTGGAACGGCCACGACATGACGCCGCTGCAGGATGCCCGGTGGGCCCTGGAGCAAATCAGGCAGCGGCACCCAGGAGTCCCGGTCTTCCTGCTGGGACATTCCATGGGAGGGCTGACCGCAGTGTGCGCGGCCGACGACCCTCAGGTGGCAGCCGTAGTGGCCCTCGCACCCTGGCTCAGCCCCGAAACACCCTCGTCCCGGGTCGCCGGGAAGAAAGTGCTGATTGTCCACGGGACCACCGACCGCTGGACCAGCGCCTCCGAGTCGCTGAAGTTCGCCCGCCGCGCCACCGGCGCCTCCTCCATGCAGTACGTGACCCTCAAGGGGGCCGGCCATTTTATGTTCCGCCGGGTCCGCCTGTGGCATGCCCTGGCCACGGGATTCATCATGAAGGCCTTCGGTGAAGCAACCGGGGCTGGTCCTGCCTCGTCGCGTGCCCTGGATGAACTGTTGCCCGCGGCCTCCGTCCAGGTCACCCTGTGAGCCCTTTTCCGTGGCCGGAATTCGCGTCTTCACTGCCCTGGACGGCTTTGGCCGTTGCCCTGGTCCTGGCCGTGACGTTTGCCGTGGCCGTCCGGCAGGACAGGCACTCCGTCATGGACGTGGCCTGGGGGCCGGGTTTTGTGGCCGTCGCTGCAGTGTCCTGGTTCCTGTCAGCCGGCTCCGGCGATGACCTGCGGCGGCTGCTCCTGCTGGTGCTGACAGCCGTTTGGGGAGTCCGCCTGGGCGTGCACATCGGCTGGCGCGCCCGCGACGGCCACGAGGACCCCCGCTACAAGGCGATGCTGGCCCCGGCGCCGGGTTCACGCAACGTCTACGCCCTCCGCCGGGTCTACCTGCCGCAGGGCGTGGTCATGTTCTTTGTCTCCCTCACCATCCAGGTGGGCATGTTCTCCACCGGGCAGGTCGGGTGGGTCGCCCTGCTGGGCATCCTGCTGTGGCTGACCGGATTCATTTTTGAGACCGTGGGCGACTGGCAGCTCTCCCGGTTCAAGAAGGATCCGTCGCGCCGCGGCACGGTGCTCAACACGGGCCTCTGGCGCTACACACGGCATCCGAACTACTTCGGCGATGCCGCCGTCTGGACCGGCCTGTTCCTGGTCACCGCGGAATCCTGGCCAGGTGTCCTCACTCTGCTGTCACCGGCCCTGATGGTGTGGACGCTGGCCGGGAAGACGGGCAAGCCGCTGACGGAGAAGGCCATGTCCGGCCGGCCAGGCTACCGCGAGTATGTCGAATCCACGAGCGGGTTCATCCCCTGGCCGCCCAAGAAACGGTGACCTCACCCAACTGACCCGCATTTGACGTCGTCATTTCCCGTTTTGGGTGCGTTAAGTGCGAGTCAGCCGGGCGGAGGGTCAGTCCGAGACGATCAGCGTTTCCGCACCCGCCTGCCGCGCCTTGCCGCTGTCCAGCAGGGGCTCGACGGCGGCACGCAGGGCTGTCATGGAGTCGTCCAGTTCCAGCATGACCGGGTGCTGGTATGCGAGGAGCGAAAGCAGGTCGCGGACCGCTTCGGAGGCATCGGCGGCATCCAGGGCAGGATCGTGGCCCACAAAAACATCCGTGGCGGCCGAACCCGGAGCGGAGCCTTCCGCGGCCAGCGGATCCTGGGAGGCCTCGGCGTAACTCACCGCGAAGGCGCGGATCCTGCCCTTCTTGCTGGGCGCAACGCCTGAGCCGAACGCGGACTCCGGCTCGGCCCGCAGCACAATCGCACCGTGGGCGCCGGTGAGGTCGTCCAGGAACAGCTTCTGTACCTGCCCCATGGACAGTACGCCCGGTGAATCCCAGCCGTGGATGGACGTGTAGTACCGCCCGACCACGTCGGTCAGCTCAACGGACCCGGTGGCGAGGTCCATGACCACATCGGACCCGGCGTTTTCGTCGTTGGCCGGCCGGCCGGAGGTGTCCTTGGCCGGGAAGACCGGCAGCTTCAGGGCGCCGGGCTCCACAACCACCAGCCGGGAGCGCTGGATGGCCGACAAGCCGAACTCCTCGGCGAATGCGGCCCCGGGGCTGCCGGGCTGGACCTTGGCGCGGAGCTTGGTGACGCCCGACGGCGCCTGGTCGGCTTCGCGGCGGAGCATGGTCAGGAGGGTGGCACCGATGCCGGTGCGGCGGTGGTCCCGTGCCACTTCGATGTAGGCCCACAGCCGCTCGGGGTGCAGCGATGCCTCGTACACCACGCCCGCCGCCACCGGAATGCCGACGCCGTCAACGACGTCTTCGGCCACGATGGTGCGGCGCCACGGGGTTCCGTCAGCGCCGGCTGAGGACACGGTCAGGGCGCCGCGGAACTGGCCGGCCTGGAACGTCTCCGGGTCGCCCCAGATTTCCAGCAGCGCCAGGTCGTCGCCTTCGCGCCATTCGCGGTATTCGATGGCCATGCTCAGGCGCCGATCAGGCGGGCGGCCAGGTAGCCTTCCACCTTGTCCAGGGACACGCGTTCCTGGGTCATGGTGTCCCGCTCGCGGATGGTCACGGCGTGGTCCTCGAGGGTGTCGAAGTCCACGGTGATGCAGAACGGGGTGCCGATCTCGTCCTGGCGGCGGTACCGGCGGCCGATCGCGCCGGCGTCGTCGAAGTCGATGTTCCAGTTCTTGCGCAGCTGCGCGCCCAGGTCCTTGGCCTTCGGCGACAGGTCCTCGTTGCGGCTCAGTGGCAGCACTGCGGCCTTGACCGGGGCCAGGCGCGGGTCCAGCTTCAGGACGGTGCGGACGTCGACGCCGCCCTTGGCGTTGGGTGCCTCGTCTTCGGTGTAGGCGTCCACGAGGAACGCCATGAAGGAGCGGGTCAGGCCGGCGGCCGGCTCGATCACGTACGGGGTGTAGCGCTCATTGGTGGCCTGGTTGAAGTAGCTCAGGTCCTGGCCGGACGCCTTGGAGTGGGTGGAGAGGTCAAAGTCGGTGCGGTTGGCGATGCCTTCGAGCTCGCCCCATTCCGAGCCCTGGAAGCCGAAGCGGTATTCGATGTCGGTGGTGCCCTTGGAGTAGTGGCTGAGCTTCTCCAGCGGGTGCTCGAAGAAGCGCAGGTTCTCCTCACGGATGCCCAGGCCGGTGTACCAGGACATGCGCTCCTTCATCCAGTACTGGTGCCACTCTTCGTCCGTGCCGGGCTCGACGAAGAATTCCATTTCCATCTGCTCGAATTCACGGGTGCGGAAGATGAAGTTTCCGGGCGTGATCTCGTTGCGGAAGGACTTGCCGATCTGGCCGATGCCGAACGGCGGCTTCTTGCGGGAGGTGGTGAGCACGTTGCTGAAGTTCACGAAGATGCCCTGGGCCGTTTCCGGGCGCAGGTAGTGCATGCCTTCTTCGCTGGCGACGGGGCCGAGGAAGGTCTTGAGCAGGCCGGAGAACTCCTGGGGTTCGGTCCATTCACCGCGGGTGCCGCAGTTGGCGCAGGCAATGTCCTTGAGGCCGTTCTCGGCGGGGCGGCCCTTCTTTTCCTCGTATTCTTCCTCGAGGTGGTCAGCGCGGTAGCGCTTGTGGCAGGACAGGCACTCCACCAGGGGGTCGGAGAACACATCGACGTGGCCCGATGCTTCCCATACCTGGCGGGGCAGGATGACCGAGGAGTCCAGGCCAACCACGTCTTCGCGGCCGCGGACCATGGACTGCCACCACTGGCGCTTGATGTTTTCCTTCAGCTCGGCGCCGAGGGGCCCGTAGTCCCAGGCAGAACGCGAACCACCGTAGATCTCACCGGCCTGAAACACGAAGCCCCTCCGCTTGGAGAGGGAGATGACCTGGTCGAGAACGGATTTTGCTGCCATGGTGGAACTCCAATTTCTACAGGGCCGCTGGGTGCGGTCCGCGGGTTATCTGGCCGCCGGGATCACCGTTGGCGGATCACCGTTGGTGGCCGGGCGGGGCGGGCGAAGGAAAGATTGCAGAAAGCTGCGTGTCCTAGCCTACCGGCCGCTACCTCCGGAAAGCGCCCCGGGGCCAGGGCAGTGTGGCCAGGATGATGGCGGCCAGGGTCAGGACGGTGCCCAGGATGGTGGCGGGCGCCACGACGGTTCCCGGAGCGGGCATCAGGAGGTCAAGGCCGAGGGAGCCCAGCAGCTGCCCCGCGATCATGCCAAGGCCTGTCACGAGGACCCCGAGGCTGCGGACCAGGAGCGCACCCACCCCGATGAATACACAGCCCATGGGACCGCCAATGTAGTACCACCACTCCCCCGGCAACGGGCCACCCGGCCCGGCAACGGCAACCTTGATGCCCCACGCCGTCCACAGCACCACGCTGCCGGCCACGAAGTTGACCAGCGTTGCCGCGATGGGCGTGCCGTAGTGGACGGTGGCTGTTCCGTTCATGGCCTGCTGGAAGCTCATCAGGAATCCGGCGAGGACTGGAAGCAGGAGCGGCAGCAGCAGCGTGCCAGGCCCGCCGGCTGCCCCTCCGGAAGCTCCCGCGGAGGCCGCTGCAGGGGCCGCGAACCGCGGCGAGACCGCCCATGCCACGGCGGCGATCGTGAGGACGCAGCCGATGATCCGGATGCCGGTCACGGGCTTCTTGCCGGCGGGGCCGATGCCCAGCCGGTCCACCAGCAGCCCGCTCACCGTCTGGCCGGTCACGGTGGCCACGGTGAACAGGGCCACGCCCAGGAGGCCAACGGTGAAGGACTGTGCGAACACAAACAGCGCCCCGATCCCGCCGGCCAGCACATACACCGGCGGGAAGGCGCGGCTTCGGACGGCCGGAAGGATCTTCGCGAGGCCGGCCCGGCCCCTGGGAAGGAGCAGGGAGATCAGGATCATCAGGACCAGGCCTGTGCTGAAACTCACCACCGACGCGGCGATCCCGTCATGGAGCCGGGCACCAAGTGCGCCGTTGATCCGGCCCTGGACCGGGATGGCAAGCCCTGCCCCGACCGCCAGCGGGAGGCCAGCGAGCAACGGCAGCCGGGGGGTGTGGGTCATTGAATCCACCTTACGTCAGGCATTATTGCTTGTATGAGCAACCCGGACATCGAAGAGATCCCCATCCGAGACAGCATGATCCGCCTCGGCCAGCTCCTGAAGCTTGCCAGCCTGGTGGAGGACGGGGTGGAGGCCGCCGAGCTGATCAAGAACGGGCTCGTCAAGGTCAACGGGGAAATTGATGAACGCCGCGGACGCCAGCTGCACAACGGCGATACCGTCACCGTCAACGGACAGACCGTGAAAGTGGTCGCGCCGCAGGCCTGACCCGCGCGGCAGGGCGGCGGGCCGGGCGCACCAGCCGCGGCGCCGCCGTCGTGCCTTACTTGTTGAGCACCTCGTGCGTCAGGAACTCGGACACATGCCCGACCTCCTGCTGGTTGATGCCGTGCCACATGCCCGTATAAAGAACCTTGGTGAGTTTGACGTGCTTGCGCACCCAGCCCATGGTGAATTCGACCTTGTCCGGCGTGATCACCGGATCCTGCTGGTCGCGGCCCCAGAACATCGGCACCGTGCCGTCCAGCTCGGCATCGCGGAACGTGGGGTCCCCGCCGGCGTCCACGGCAAAGCCGGAAAGGCCGACGACGGCGGCGAAGTCCGTGGGACGCTGCCGCAGCAGCGTGGTGGCCATGGCCATCCCCATCGAGAAGCCCAGCAGCGTCACCGAGGAGTGGCCGTCCTTGATGGTGTCGATCCAGTCCAGCACATACCCGGAGGCCTTTTTCACGGCGTCCAGGGAGTAGTCGATCGAGGCTGTCAGGGGGAACCAGGTGAAGCCCGGCCCCATGGCCATCGGGGCACGGACTGAAGCCACCGCGAAGTCGGCCGGCAGCATGTCCGCCAGGCTCAGGAGGTCCTGTTCGTTGGCGCCGTACCCGTGCAGCAGCACCAGCAGCGGCTTTCCGGCGCGCTGGTCCTCGGGCTGGGACCACAAAACAACGGGGGCGGGAAATACTTCGGCGTCAGTCATGGTTTCCATTCTTACAGCTACCCGGCGGTAACAACCTACGTTGGCGTAGCTTGAGAACGAGGAGGCAGGATAGGACCGTGAGTGAAGCCAGAGCCATGCAGAACCCGCCGTCCGACGTCGCGGAACATCCCTGGAGCCGCTATGTGGCCATGGGCGATTCCTTCACGGAGGGCATCGGCGACCCCGAACCGTCGAGGCCGGGCGGGTACCGGGGCTGGGCGGACAGGGTGGCGGAGGAACTGGGCCGCAGCCAGAGCGATTTCGCGTACGCCAACCTTGCCGTGCGCGGCAGGCTCCTCCAGCAGGTCGTGGACCAGCAGCTTGCCCCGTGCCTTGCCCTGAAGCCTGACCTGGTGACGCTCTCGGCGGGCGGCAATGACTTAATCCGGCCCGGCGGCGACCCCGACGTCCTCGCGGAGCGGCTCGATTCCGTGGTGCAGATCCTGGGCATGGGCGGCGCCACCGTGGTGCTTTTCAACGGTCCGGACACCGGGTCCTCGGTCCTGGGCCGGATCCGCAGCAAGGTGGCCATCTACAACGAGAACCTGCGGACGGTTGCGGCACGGCATGACGCCATCATCGCCGACATGTGGTCCCTTCGGCAGCTCAGCGACCCGCAGATGTGGGACGAGGACAGGCTGCACTTCTCGCCCCTGGGACACCACACCATCGCGGCCATGGTGCTGGACTCGCTCAACGTCAGCCACACGCTGGAGCCCCTGCAGCCCAAGCCGTTGCCGCCGCGCACCTGGCGCGAAGCCCGTTCCGGTGACCTTGTGTGGGCGCGTGAATACTTTGTGCCGTGGGTGGTGCGGCGGCTGCGCCACCGTTCCTCCGGGGACGGGATTACCGCAAAGCGTCCGACGCCGGGACCCGTGTTCGGCCCCGGCGTCCCGTTGGGGTCCGGCGAGGGTCCGCTCGGCTCCACTGACGCGGCCCGGCACTAGCGGCGGCCGGCCCGGGACCGCGAAGCGTGAGTCAGACGGCAGGTATGGAACCTGATGCGGTGGTGCGGCTTCGGCTTCAGTCCCAGATGCTCCGCGGTCCGGCAGCGCCATCCCCTGAGGCGGCCCTGCGGAACCTGCTGGCCGTGCAGGCGCAGGAATTTCCCTATGCCCGCTGGAGCCTCGCCCAGCGCACCGGGGTTAATGCCACGGCCGCGGACATTGAGGAGGCGGTGTCCGACGGCCGGATCCTGCGGACCCATATCCTGCGGCCCACATGGCATTTTGTCCACCGGGACGATCTCCGCTGGCTCCTTGCCCTGTCGGCGCCGCGGCTCCACCAGGGCAACGCGGGCATGTACCGCCGCACCGGGATCGACGCCGCCGCTGCCGTCCGGAGCCAGGAGGTCCTGGCCGGGGCCGTCGCCGGCGGCAACCATCTGACCCGGGAGCAGCTTGCGGCGAGGCTGCAGGATGCCGGCTTCGCGGGAAAAGGCCTGGAACTTGCCTACCTGATCATGCACGCCGAAATCAGCGGTGTCCTGGTCAGCGGGTGGCCGGTGCGCAGCAGCGGCGGCGCATTGAAGCAGACGTACGCCCTCTTTGACGAGCGGGTTCCCGCCGGACCGGGCGTGCCGCCGACCCGGCCGGAAGCACTGGCGGAACTTGCCCGGCGCTATTTCACGAGCCGCGGTCCCGCCACCGTCAAGGACTGTGCCGACTGGTCGGGGCTGACGATGGCGGACGTCCGGGAGGGTCTGCACGTGGCCATCGGGGAGCATCCGGAAGTCCTCGGCACGGCGGTGATTGACGGCGTCGTGTTCTATTACGGTGCCGTCCCTGACACCGGCGTCCCCGGCACCGGCGGCCCTGACAGCGGACCGCGGATCGACCTGATCCAGTGCTACGACGAATACGTGATGGGCTATTCCGCGTCCCGGCACTACCTGGGCGGCAGCGCTCCTGCCTTCCCGGTCGACGGCTCGCTGCTGCACGTGGTCCTGCTGGACGGGCGGATGGTTGGCTCCTGGCGGCACACGCTGCTCCCCGGCCGGTGCGAATTGGACATCCGCCTGTTCGATCCGGCCGGTCCGGTGCCCGGCTCCGCGCTGGCGCACGCCGTGGACGACGCCGTGGACAGATATGGGGCCTTCCTGGGAACCCCAGCCGTCCGTGTGCGCACCGGGGCTAAGCTGGAAGGACACACATGAGAGGCGCTACACCGTGAACAGCTTGTTCTTCTGGATCATCATTCTGTCGTTCCTGATTCCGATGGCGATGCGGATGTACCGGAAATCCGTCAACAAGAGGAACCAGGAACAGAGCTTCTCGGGACGCTACCCTGACCAGTTCCCCGGCGGCGGCCAGTTCCCCGGGCCGCAGAGCCGCCAGCCGCGTGACGGCTACACCCAGCAGGACTACATGAGCGGCGGCTTCCGCCAGCTCGACGGCCCGCAGCCCCTGCCGCCCAGCCAGCCCTTGCCGCCCATGATGCCCGTTCCGCCCGCGGACCAGCAGTTCCCGCCGTACGGCGGCCAGCCTGCGCCGGGCCGGGCAGCGGAGGCGCCGCAGCAGCCTGCTGCCCCCGCGACTCCCCCGCCGCCGTCGGCCCCGCAGGGCTTCCGTGCCCGCAAACTCGCTGAACTGGACCAGCAGTACAGCAACGGCGGGATGGCCGTGGACGAGTACATGAAGCGGCGCTCCGAAATCATGGACGGCTAGCCAGCCGGACAATCCGGCCGGGCGGCCAGGTCAGACCAGGAACGTCTTCCGGAGCTGGCTGCCCAACTGGCCGATCTCGGTCAGGAAACCGTCGTGGCCGATGGGTGCTTCAATGACGTGGACGTCCACGTCTCCGGGAAGGGCCTCGGCGAGCTCGCGGGACTGCGAGGGGAAGTAGAGCCGGTCCGAGTCCACCGCAGCGACGAAGAACCTGGCGGTTGCCCGGGCGAGGGTTTCGCCGAGGGAACCCCGCCCGCGGCAGACATCGTGGCTCATGAGCGCCTCGGTGATGGCGATGTAGCTGTTGGCATCGAAGCGGCTGACGAGCTTGCTGCCCTGGTGGTCCAGGTAGCTCTCCACCTGGTAGCGGCCCCGGTCCCCCAGCGCGGCTGCCTGCAGGGGGGTTTCGGGTGCCTGGGCCGACCGGCCGAACCGGCCGTCGAATTCCTGGGCTGACCGGTACGTGATGTGGGCGATCCGCCGCGCCAGGGCCAGCCCGTCCTCGGGGAAGGGTCCGCCGTAGTAGTCGCCGTCGTTGAAGTTGGCGTCCTGGCGGATGGCGAGGGTCTGGGCCTGGGCGAAGGCGATCTGCTCTGCGGTGCTGGCGGCGCCGACGGAGATCACGGCACAGCGTTCCACCCGGTCCGGGTAGGTCACGGCCCATTCGAGGGCGCGGGCGCCGCCCATGGATCCGCCCAGCACGGCGTACCAGCTGCCGATGCCAAGCTGGTCCGCCAGGCGGGCTTCGGCGGCGGTGCTGTCACGCAGGGTCACCAGCGGGAAGCGTGAGCCCCACGGCTGCCCGTCGGGGGCGGGCGACGACGGCCCGGTGGAGCCGTAACAGCCGCCCACAATGTTGATGGACACCACAAAGAACCTGTCCGTGTCCACCGGCGCGCCCGGGCCGGCCAGCTGCTCCCACCAGCCGGGCTCGTCGCTGTCGCCGCGTGTCACGTGCGTGCTGCCGGTCAGGGCGTGCTCAATGAGGATGGCGTTGGAGCCGTCCTCATTGAGCGTTCCCCACGTTTCATAGGCGAGCGTGACTTCGGGCAGGTATCCGCCCGCTTCGAGTTCAAGTCCGCCAATGCCGGCGTAACGGACCACGCCGTTTTCGGGTACTGCTGTACGGGAGACGGTAATCGTCATGTGGAGACCTTTTCTACGCGCTTGCCTGCCGTCAAGTGACCGGCAGGCCAGGTCTTCACCCGGGGCACCCCACCGCGGAAGGAGGGTTGCCGGCCAGCAAGCCGGGGCTGTCGCTGGCACTCATGACCTCCTCCGAGTGTACGAAACCGCCCCCGTGTATGGCTAAGAGTGTGACTGGTTTGTGACTCCCCGAGGCTTGGCGGGTCCGGACCGGCGTCCTACTGCGCCGCCTTGGCTGCCCGGAATCCGGCTTCCAGGTCGGCCAGGATGTCATCAATGTGCTCGATCCCCACGGACAGGCGCACCAGTCCCGGCGTCACGCCCGCAACCGCCTGCTGCTCCGCTGAGAGCTGGCTGTGCGTGGTCGACGCCGGGTGGATGACCAGGGAGCGCACGTCACCGATGTTCGCCACGTGGCTGTGCAGCTCCAGGGCATCCACGAAGCGCTTCCCCGCTTCGGCCCCGCCGGCCAGGTTGAAGGCCACCACCGCGCCCGTACCCAAGGGCCCGTACTTGCGTCCGCGCTCGTACCAGGGGCTGGACGGGAGCCCGGCATAGGCGACCGATTCGACGTCGTCACGGGCCTCCAGCCACTGCGCCACGGCGACGGCGTTGGCAACGTGCCGCTCAACGCGCAGGCTGAGTGTCTCCAGGCCCTGCGCGATCAGGAAGGCGTTGAAGGGCGAGACTGCGGAGCCAAGGTCGCGGAGCAACTGGACCCGGGCCTTGAGGATGTACGAGAGGTTGGCGCCGAGGGCCCCGCCGGCGCCAAGGTCGCGGGCGTAGACCAGCCCGTTGTACGTGGGGTCCGGGGTGTTGAAGCCGGGGAACCGTTCCGGGTCCTTGCCGAAGTCGAAGTTGCCCGAGTCCACGATCACCCCGGCGATGGCCGAGCCGTGCCCGCCAAGGTATTTGGTGGCGGAGTGGACCACGATGTCGGCGCCCCACTCCAGCGGGCGGATCAGGTAGGGGGTGGAGAGCGTGTTGTCGACCACCAGGGGGACGCCGGCTTCGTGGGCAGTCCGGGACACTCCTTCAATATCGAGCACGTCCTGGCGCGGGTTGGATACCACCTCGGCGAAGAACAGCTTGGTGTTCGGCCGGACGGCGTCCCGCCAGTGTTCCAGGTTGTCCGGGTCCTCGACGAAGGTCACGGCGATGCCGAACTTTTTCAGCGTGTGTGCCAGCAGGTTGTACGTGCCGCCGTAGAGGCTGGGGCTGGCCACCACATGGTCCCCCGCCTCCGCGATGTTGAGGATGGCGAAGGTTTCGGCTGCCTGTCCCGAACTCAGGAGCAGTGCCGCGAGCCCGCCCTCGAGGCTGGCGATCCGCTGTTCAACGGCGTCCTGGGTGGGGTTTCCGATGCGGGTGTAGATCGGGGCCAGCTCTGCGAGCGCGAAGCGGTTGGCGGCGCTTTCGGCACTGGGGAAGACGAACGACGTCGTCTGGTAGATCGGGAGCGCACGCGCCCCTGTGGCGCTGTCCGGCTCCTGGCCGGCGTGGATCTGGCGGGTTTCAAAAGACCATCCGTTGGACATTCAAGGCTCCTTTGACGTGGGCCCGGGCATGCTGGGAGCACCACGGGCCGCGCTTGCCGTCCGGCCGTTGCCGGACAGCCAGGTCCTCACCCGGGGCACCCCACCGCGGAAGGAGGGTTGCCGGCCAGCGAGCCGGGGCTTGGCGCTGGCGCTCATGACCTGCGTTCAGTGTAGGAACCTGTCATCGGCGTGCAACAGCATTGTGACGAACATGGTCAGCGGCCGGCTTCAGGGGGCCGCGGAAAGGACGATGTCCACTCGTGACGCACCCCCAAAGTAGGTAAGGATACCCTTAGCTGAGAGGCGGATCACAAAGTGCCAAGATGAGGGCATGCGCATGGATCACGTCTCTTACGCCTGTGAACACGATGGCCTGGCTGCCACCACCGAACGTATTTCGTCCGCCCTCGGCGTCGAAGCCGTAAAGGGTGGAGTGCATCCCCGTTTCGGAACCCGGAACATGATCATCCCGCTCGCCGGGCACAAATATCTGGAAGTAGTCGAGGTGCTTGACCACCCGGCATCGGACAAGGCGCCGTTCGGACAGGCAGTCCGTGCCCGGTCCGCGGCCGGCGGCGGCTGGATGGGCTGGTGCGTCGAAGTGGACGACCTCGCCCCGTTCGAAGAACGCCTGGGCCGGTCCGCCGTCAACGGCAACCGCAAGTTCCCGGACGGCCGCGAACTGGTCTGGAAGCAGATCGGTATCCTGGGCCTGATCGCGGACCCGCAGGTGCCGTACATGCTCAAGTGGGAAGGCGATCCCGCCCTCCACCCGTCCAATGCCTACGAAAGCAACGTCAAGATGTCCTGCCTGACCATCGCCGGTTCGGCAGCACGGGTGACCGAGTGGCTGGGCGAACCGGTGGAGAAGCCGCTTGAGGACGTCGCCGTTGACTGGGTGGCTCCGCACGGAACCCCCGGCATCCTGTCCGTCACGTTCGAAACCGCTTCCGGAGCAGTCACCATCTGACCGCTTCGTCAATACTTCGGCCGCCATCAGCGGGTGCCAATGATGCCACCCACCGATGGCGGCCGAATCCCTTTAACCCGGGCCTGGCCTGCGTAACCCAGCCCTACCCCAGGCCGACTGCCTTGCCGAACAGGCTGAAGCCAACGAATGCCACGATGTCCAGCAGGGCGTGTGCAACCACCAGCGGCATCACGCGGCGCGTTTTTGTATACAGCCAGGCGAAGACCACCCCCATGATGGCATTGCCTATAAACGGGCCGAAGCCCTGGTAGAGGTGGTAGCTGCCGCGCAGCATGGAGCTGGCGAAGATCGCCAGCGGCATGCTCCAGCCGAACTTGCCGAAGCGGTCCAGGAGATACCCCACCACGATCACCTCCTCCACCACGGCGTGCCGCACGGCGGACAGGATGAGGACGGGGACGGTCCACCAGTACGAATCGAGTGCGCTGGGGATGATGGCGGTGGTGATTCCCAGCGCCCTGCCCGCAGCGTAGAGGCCCAGCGACGGAATGCCGATGAGCGCGGCGAGCCCCAGCCCCTGGAGCAGGTCGCGGCCCGGCCTGGCGAAGTCGAAGCCGAGCTTCCGGAACGCGGAGCTGCCCTGCGGCGCCCCTGGCGTGGACTGCCGGTGGTCGGTGAGGAAGTAGATGACCAGCAGAACCGGAACCAGCGCAAAGATGATGTCCAGCAACTGGTAGGTCAGGTCAAAGTATTCCCGGCTGCTCTGCGACCGGTTCAGCGTGGACGTGCCTTCGGCCAGCGGTGCACGGGTCATCTTGTCCAGCAGCTGCACCACTGAATAGACGGCGGACTGCCCCAGGGACAGGCCCAGGACAATCCATACTTCGAGCCGCAGCCGACGGCGGGAGGGAACCAGCATGTTCCCATCTTGCCTGCAGTTTCTGGTTCTTTCCTGATTTGGGCCGCCGGGCAGTGCATGGCCCAGGACTTATGCTTGGGCTTTATGAGCGCGCCAGGGAAAATCATCATGATCCGGCATGGCCAGTCCATGGCCAACGCGGACACGTCCATCTACAACCGCGTGCCCGACTACCGCATCCCGCTGACTCCGCTGGGCCTGGAGCAGGCCGCGGCGGCCGGCGAAAGGATCCGCCGGGAGCTGGACGGCCGCCAGGTCTGCGTCTACGTGTCGCCGTACCTGCGGGCGTACCAGACGCTGGAGGCGCTCAACCTTGGCAGCCTCACGGAACGGGTGATCGAGGAGCCCCGGCTCCGCGAACAGGACTGGGCGAACTTCCAGATCAGCGGGGAGATCGAGGACCAGAAGGAACTCCGTAACGCCTACGGCCACTTCTTCTACCGCTTCCGTGAGGGCGAGTCCGGCTCCGACGTCTACGACCGGATCTCCTCGTTTATGGAAACCCTCTACCGGCACTGGTCCAAGCCGGACTACGCGCCCAACACCCTGCTGGTGACCCACGGGCTGACGATGCGGCTGTTCTGCATGCGCTGGTTCCACTGGTCCGTGGAGTACTTCGAGTCCCTTAACAACCCGGACAACGCCGCCGTGCGGACCCTGGTACGAACCGACGCGGAAAAGTATGAGCTGGACATCCCGTTCAGCCAGTGGGTGGACCGCCGCGTGGACGAGACCGTCCTGGACGCCCCTCCCATGGTGTTCTAGCGATGCCTTAGTGCGGCGCCACAATCACTTCGGTGCCGTTGGCCTCGAACGCGGCCTTGTCCTCGGCTGAAATCCCGGCGTCCGTGATGAGGCGGGTGAAGTCGTACCCGTCCATGGTGGCGAAGGCCCGGATACCCACCTTGGACGAATCTGCCAGCACATAGGAGACGCGCGCCCGGCTGGCCAGCAGCGCGTTCACGGAAGCCTCGCCTTCCCCGGTATTGGTGGGACCAACCTCGGGGTCGATGCCGTTCACGCCGATGAACGCGATATCCAGGACCACCTTCTGCATGATGATGTCCGTGTACGGGCCGACGAGCTCGTAGGACCGGGGATTCAGGATGCCCCCGGTCACCATCACCTTGATGTTGGGCCGCACGGCCAGCTGCGAGGCGATGTTGATGGCGTTGGTGACCACTGTCAGGGTGGGCTGGTTCGCGGGGGCGTTGAGGTCTTCGCGGGTTGCCAGGATCTGGGCGAGGGCGGTGCTGGTGGTGCCGCCGCAGAGTCCGATCACGGCCCCGGGCCAGATCAGGGCCGAAGCTGCCTGGGCGATCTCTTCCTTGGCCTCGGCGTGGTCGTCGCGGTTGTAGCGCCCGGGCAGGTCGTAGGCGAGGGCGCCGGTGGTGGCCCCGCCCCGGGTGCGGGTCAGCAGCCGCCGCTTGGCCAGGCTGTCCAGGTCGCGGCGGGCAGTTGCGGGCGACACCGCAAGCTGGGAGACGATCTCCTCGACCTCCACCTGGCCGGTTTTGGCGAGGATGTCCAGGATGGCCGTCAGGCGGTCGGTACGGGTCATGGGGGCCTCTCAGCGATCAAACCGTCACCAGATAATGACGCTTAATGATCATATCAGACCAAATCGATCACTAAACGTCAAAAAATGAGTACCGAGGTCAGCGGGCCCGTGCACCCGCCCGCCACACAGCGTACGTGAGCGGCATGCCCGGGCGGTAGGCGAGATGGGTGGCTGATGGCGCGTTGAGCACGTGCACGTCGGCCCGGTGCCCGACGGCGAGCGAACCCACCGCCCGTTCGCCGTCGGCGTCGTTCCCGGTGTCCCGGTGCAGCGCCAGCGCGCCGCCGTACGTTGCGGCGCGGACCGCCTCGTGGACACTGAGCCGCATTTGGAGCACGGCCGTGGATACGCAGAAGGCCATGGAACTGGTGTAGGACGTGCCAGGGTTGCAGTTGGAGGCCAGGGCAAGCTGCACACCGGCATCCAGCAGCTCACGCCCCGGGGCCAGCGGCTGCCGGGTGGACAGATCGCAGGCCGGAAGGCAGGTGGCCACGGTTCCCCGCGCACCGGTTCCCGTTGCGGGATCCCAGCCGGACCAGCTTTGGGCCAACGAGGCCACGTCCTGGCCGGACAGGTAGTTGACGTGGTCCACGCTCGCCGCACCCAGGTCCACCGCCAGCTGCACGCCGGGGCCCTCGCCGAGCTGGTTGCCGTGGACACGGATGCCCAGGCCGGCGTCCCGGCAGGCCTGAAGCACACGGCGCGACTGCTCCGCGGTGAAGGCACCTTCCTCGCAGAACACGTCAGCCCAGCGGACATAAGGGCGGACCGCGTCCAGCATGGGCCCGCACACGAGGTCGGTGTAGGCATCGGCATCGGAGCCGGCAGGAACCAGGTGGGCGCCGAGGTAGGTGACTTCGTCGGCCACCGTGGAGGCGATCCGGGCGCTTCGGGCCTCGTGCTCGGTGTCCAGCCCGTAGCCCGTCTTGGTTTCGAGGTACGTCGTGCCCTGCGATACGGCCTCGGAGACCCGCGCCATGGCCAGCCTGGTGAGGTCGAAGTCGGACGTGCGCCGGGTGGCGTCCACTGTCACGGCGATTCCTCCGGCCGCGTACGATTCCCCCGCCATCCGGGCTTCGAACTCGGCGGTGCGGTCCCCCGCGAAGATCAGGTGCGAATGGGAATCAACCCAGCCGGGGAGTACCGCCCGGCCGCCGGCGTCCACGGCGTCGTCGGCCGCGGGCGCTGATGCGGCGGGGCCGAGCCAGGCGATGCGTTCCCCCTCGATCACCATGGCCGCGTTTTTCAGGACCCGGTGTTCCAGGTCCTGGGTCATCAGCTCGGCGATATTGGTGATCAGTGTGCTCATGAGACCATTCTTCAGCGCCGGATGGACCAGCGCGTGGCGGCCAGCGCCTCCGCTGTCCGGAATGCCGGACTGTCCGTGCTCCCGCCGTGTCCGGCACCCTGCCCTGCAAGGATCTGGGCGGCTGCCAGTTCGGCCATGGCCGCCGAGGTCTGGAACCCGTAACCGCCCTGCCCGGCGAGCCAGTAGAACCCGGGTGCCTCGGCGTCGAATCCGGCCACCGGGACGCCGTCGGCAGCTTCGGTCCGAAGCCCGGTCCAGGCACTGCGGATTCCGCGGATCCCCAGGGTGGTCACCTGGTTGAGCTTGGTGATCAGGCGCTCGACGTCGCCGGGCCGCGGCCTGGCGTCCTCCGGCCCGCTGGGGACCGTTTCCGACGGCGAGATCAGCACGTCGGTGCCCTCGCGGCGGAAGTAGAACGTGTTGTCCGCTGCCGCCACCATGGGACTGCGCTCGGGCAGCGGATGCTCGACGTCGACAATCGCCGCGGTGCGCCGGTAGGGCTGCAGTCCGAGCTTTTCCACGCCGCTGATGACGGCGAGCTCGTCTGCCCACGCGCCTGCGGCGTTGACCAGGACCCCGGCTTGGAAGGCCTCCTGCCCGGCGCCGATTTCCCAGCCCGAGCCGAGCCGCTGGGCGGAGTGCACCCGGGCACCGGTGATGATGTCGGTACCGGCGGCTTCCGCCCGCTGCCGGTGGTCGGCCAGCAGCAGCGGGGCGTCGCAGCCGAAGGATCCGGTGTCCAGGCCGGCCGCGGAAAACGAGTCCGGCACCAGCGCCGGACACAGCTCCAGCGCTTCAGCCACGGAAATGGCGCGCATGTGCCCGCTGGCCTCGGCGCGGACGGACTCTTCCGTGCCGATGAGCATAAAGCTGCGCGGCGACAGGACCGGCCGGGGCAGTTCCGCGTCCCGCCCGGCTATCAGTTCCAGCGTCCGGACCGTCAGATCCTGCACGACGGCGGGACCGTAGCTGGGGATCAGCTGCCGGGCGGAGCGGGAGGACGTGTGGTACGCCAGCTCCTGCTCCGCCTCCACCAGCGCCACGCTGCAGCTGCCGGCGAGCGCGGAGGCCAGGGACAGTCCGGCAATGCCGCCGCCGACAATCAGGACATCGTAATGAGCTGCCATGGCTCCATCCTTGCAGAGTTGGCGTACTGCCGCGCCGGTCCTGGCCGGCGGGGTTCAGCCTGCTACCGCGGCACGGCTGGCGACGAATGCTCCCACGCACGCTTCGACGTCGTCCGCTGAGTGTGAGGCGGAAAGCTGCACCCGGATCCGGGCGGCACCGCGCGGCACCACCGGGAAGCTGAACGCCGTGACGAAGACGCCGTGCTGGAGCATCTGGTCAGCGACCTTGGCAGCCATCACGGCGTCCCCGAACATCACGGGCACAATCGCGTGTTCGCCGTCCAGGAGTTCGAAGCCTTCCTCGGTCATCCGGCGGCGGAACAGGCTGGCGTTCTCGAACAGCCGGGTCCGCAGGTCACCGGAATTCTCCACCAGGTCAAGCGCCTTGATGGTGGCCGCGACAATCGCGGGGGCCAGGGAGTTCGAGAACAGGTACGGGCGCGCTTTCTGGCGGAGCATGGCCACCACTTCGCTGCGGCCGGACACGTAGCCGCCGGACGCCCCGCCCAAAGCCTTGCCGAACGTGCCGGTGTAGATGTCCACGCGGGAGGACACTCCCGCGTGCTCGGGGGTGCCGGCCCCGGTGGCACCCATGAACCCGACGGCGTGGGAATCGTCCACCATCACCAGGGCGTCGTGCTTCTCGGCGAGGTCGCAGATGGCCTCCAGCGGCGCGAGGTAGCCGTCCATGGAGAACACGCCGTCGGTGACGATGATCTTGCGGCGGGCATCCTTGGCTTCGAGGAGTTTTGCCTCGAGGTCCGCCATGTCCTGGTTGGCGTAGCGGAAGCGCTGGGCCTTGCAGAGCCGGATTCCGTCGATGATGGAGGCATGGTTGAGGGCATCGGAGATGATGGCATCCTCCGGCCCGAAGAGGGATTCGAAGACCCCGCCGTTGGCGTCAAAGCAGCTGGAGAACAGGATGGTGTCCTCGGTCCCGAGGAACCTGGACACCCGGGCTTCCAGCTCCAGGTGCAGGTCCTGGGTGCCGCAGATGAAGCGGACGCTGGCCATGCCGAAGCCGCGGCTGTCCATGGCTTCCTTGGCTGCGGCGATGATGTCCGGGTGGTCGGCCAGGCCCAGGTAATTGTTCGCGCAGAAGTTCAGGACGGTGGAGCCTGGCTGGCCGATCTGCCCGGCGGTGACGTGGCTGGACTGCGGGGAGTTGATGCTCCGTTCGGTCTTGAAGAGCCCGGCGGTGCGGATGTCGTCCAGCTCGTTCTGCAGCTGGTCCTTGATGGAGGTGTACATGGTGCTCCTTAGAGTTCGGTCCAGTCGAGGACAACTTTTCCGCCGGCGCCGGCGCGGGCAATGTCAAAGCCTTTTTCCCAGTCCCGGGCGGGAAGCCTGTCCGTGACCACGGCCGAGATGCCGGCGTGCAGCACCGGGTTGGAGGACAGCATGGCGCTCATGGCGTACCAGGTTTCGTACATTTCCCGGCCGTAGATGCCCTTCAGGGTCAGCATGTGCGTGACCACCTTGCCCCAGTCGATGGTGATGTCCTGGCTGGGCAGGCCGAGCATGGCAATGCGGCCGCCGTGGTTCATATTCTCGATCATCTCAGGCAGCGCCGTGGGGTGGCCCGACATTTCCATGCCGATGTCAAAGCCCTCCCGCATGCCCAGTTCACGCTGGGCATCCCTGACCCGGGTGGTGGACACGTCGATGGCCAGGTCCACGCCCAGCCGGCGTGCCAGGTCAAGCCGCGGCGTGGAGACGTCGGTGATGGCGATCTTCCGCGCACCGGCATGGCGGGCCACGGCGATGGCCATCAGTCCGATGGGGCCGGCCCCCGTGATCAGGACGTCCTCGCCCACCAGCGGAAAACTCAGCGCCGTGTGGACGGCGTTGCCGAACGGATCGAAGATGGCGCCAAGTTCCGGGGTGATGGAGGGATCGTGGTGGACCCAGACGTTGGTTTCTGGGATGACCACGTACTCGGCGAAGGCGCCGTCGCGCTGCACGCCAACGCTCACGGTGTGGATGCACATGTGCCGGCGGCCGGCGCGGCAGTTCCGGCAGATCCCGCAGACCACGTGGCCTTCGCCGGATACCCGGTCCCCCACCTTGACGTCCCGGACGTCCCCGCCGGTTTCCACCACTTCGCCAAAGAATTCGTGGCCGGCGATCAGCGGCGCCGCGATGATCCCCTGCGCCCAGGAGTCCCACGACTGGATGTGCAGGTCGGTTCCGCAGATGCCGGTGGTGAGGACGCGGATTTTGACATCGTTGGGGCCAGTTTCCGGCTCGGGGCGGTCAACCAGTTCGAACCCGGCGTGTGCGCCGGACTTGTAGAGCGCCTTCATTGGCTTCCTCACTTCAGGGCGGCCGCCTCGCGTGCTGCGGGCGGAGATCTTCCTTCATTAGAGCCACTTCAAAGCATTAGCACAAGCAGTATTTTCTCAATCGACGATGAAGCATTTACTTAGGCATAGACTGGGCGGATGGAAATTCACCAGCTGGAAATCCTCCGCGAGCTCGGGGCCCTGGGCAGCGTCAAAGCTGTGGCCGAGACGCTGATGGTCACGCCCTCCGCCGTGTCCCAACAGCTGTCCCTGCTGCAGCGCAACGTCGAGGTTCCGCTGACGCGGAAGGAGGGCCGGAACCTGGTGCTCACCGAAGCCGGCCAGGTCCTCGCCGACGCCGGTGCCGCCGTCGTCAGCGCCATGGCCGATGCCCGGACGGCGATCGGCGCCTATCACGGGTCTCCTATGGCGCCGGTAACGCTCAGCGGGTTCCACAGCGTGGGCCAGGCGCTGTTCGCGCCGCTCGCGCGGATGCTGGACGAGCCTGGCCAGCCGAAGATCCAGCTCTCCGACGAGGACGTGGCGCAGCACGACTTTCCCGCCCTGACGGCCCGGTACGACCTCGTGCTGGCGCACCGCATGGACCACAGTCCGCGGTGGCCGGCGGAGCGGGTGGCCGTGATCCCGCTGGCGCACGAACCGCTGGACGTTGCCCTCCCGGCGGACCACCGCCTGGCCGGCCAGGACACGGTGACCGCGGCCGACGTCGTGGGTGAAGCCTGGGTGACCAGCCACACCGGCTACTCCCCCGCGGACGTCCTGTCCGCCGTCGCGGCCGTCTCCAGCAAGGAACTGAACATCGTCCACCGGATCAACGACTACTCCACTGTGGCCGCGCTGGTGGCGGCGGGCGGCGTGGTGGGCCTGCTGCCGCGGCACACGGCGCGGCCGGTCCTGAATCCAGGCATTGTGCTGCGGCCGCTCGAGGGCATCAGTACCAGGCGGCGCATCGATATCCTGGCCCGCCCGGAGAACCTGAAGCGCCGCTCGGTGATGATTGTGTGCGAGGCGCTGCAGGCGATCATGACCGGGCTCGTGGACCAGGGCCCATAGCGCTACCTGGTTGAGAAGGGCGATCGAACGGCGCAGGTTCAGCCGTCAGTTCCACGGTCCTTTGGCTTGCCCAGCCCGTGACCGTGGCCCTTCCCGAGCCCTTTGCCCATGCCTTTACC
Source organism: Arthrobacter sp. BE255 (assembly GCF_031457335.1). Taxonomy (NCBI): domain Bacteria; kingdom Bacillati; phylum Actinomycetota; class Actinomycetes; order Micrococcales; family Micrococcaceae; genus Arthrobacter; species Arthrobacter sp. BE255. The sequence goes on from NZ_JAVDWK010000008.1 coordinate 185,109, forward strand.
GAGGCCCAGTCCCGGCCCCGTTCCCAAGCCCTCGACGATCCTTTTCGCCGTGACCGAGTCCCCGTTCCTGACGCCGGAAACCCTGACCGACTCACCCGTGGCGATCTCCCCGATGGCGACCTCCGCAGGCTTCAGCCGCTTGCCGTCGTCGCCTTTAGCCGGTGAACCGTCCGCGGCCGGGGCCGGGAACTTGATGATCCTGGTGTCCGCGTTGACGGCATAGCTCTGCGTGAAGCCGTCCTCGCTCTTTACCGTGACCGAGGATTCGCTGACCGATTCCACGGCGCCCTGCTGGTTCAGGACCGTTTCGAACGTGCCGTCCGCCTTTTTCACCACGCTTTCGCTGTGCAGGTGCTGCGGGCGCTGGGCCTTGTCGGGTTTTCCGGGGGCGGAGTCCGAGGGGGACGGCGACGGCGAGTCCGTGGCGGACCAGGCGATCGCGACGCCCGTGCCGGTCAGGGCCAGCGCCACCACACCGGCGAGCAGTGCTTTGCGGATTCTCAACGGTTCCTGGACCGACATGGCCATTCCTCCCACAGCACGGGCAGGGCTCCGGTGCCCTGGATCTTCAGTGTAGAACCGGGAACCGCCGCTGAATACGGGTAGTTTGCGGCCTGCGGAATGTGAGTACTACTTAAACCCGAACCGGGTCGCAGCAGATGCCTTTATGAGCGTTCATAACGACATCTGCTGCGACCCGGTTGGGTTAAAACAGGCGGTTTAGCCTTCGACGCCGAGCTTCTGCAGGATCAGTTCCTTGACGCGTCCGGCATCGGCCTGGCCGCGGGTGGCCTTCATGACGCCGCCCACGATCGCGCCGATGGCCTGCAGTTTGCCGGCGCGGATCTTGTCCGCGACGTCGGGCTGCGCGGCGAGTGCGGCGTCGATGGCCTCCAGGAGGGGGCCGTCGTCGGAGACAACGGCCAGGCCGCGCTTCTCGACGATTTCCGCCGGGGTGCCTTCGCCGGCGAGGACGCCGTCCAGGACCGCGGTGGCCATCTTGTTGTTGATCTTGCCGTCTTCGACCAGTTTGTTCAGCTCAACAATGGTGGCGGGCTGGACGCCCAGCTGGCCGGGATCGACGTCGGCGTTCTTTGCGCGGCCCACGATCTCGCCCATCCACCACTTGCGGGCTACCGTGGCGGTGGCTCCGGCGGCGATGGTTTCCTCGATCTCGTCCATGACGCCGGCGTTGACCACGTCGCGGAATTCCAGGTCCGAGTAGCCCCAGTCGGCCTGCAGGCGCTTGCGGCGCTCGGCCGGCGGCTCCGGCAGGGTGGCGCGCAGTTCCTCCACCCATTCGCGGGAAGCGACGATCGGCACCAGGTCCGGTTCCGGGAAGTAGCGGTAGTCGTCGGCGTCGGACTTGGCCCGGCCCGACGTCGTCGAGCGGGTGTCCTCGTGCCAGTGGCGCGTTTCCTGGATGACCGGCTCGCCGGAGTCCAGGACGGCGGCGTGGCGCTGGATCTCGTAGCGGACGGCATGTTCGACGGCGCGCAGCGAGTTCACGTTCTTCGTTTCCGACCGGATGCCGAAGCGTTCGCGGCCGTGCGGGCGCAGCGACACGTTGGCGTCGCAGCGGACGTTGCCGCGCTCCATCTTCGCGTCCGAGACGCCGAGGTTCTTGACGATCTCACGGACAGCGGCCACGTAGGCCTTGGCCAGCTCGGGAGCACGGCTGCCGGCGCCCTGGATCGGCTTGGTGACGATCTCCACCAGCGGAACGCCGGAACGGTTGTAGTCAACCAGCGAGTAGTCGGCACCCTGGATGCGGCCTGCGGCGCCGCCCATGTGGGTCAGCTTCCCGGCGTCCTCTTCCATGTGGGCGCGCTCGATTTCAACGCGGAAGACGGTGCCGTCCGACAGTTCGATGTCCAGGTAGCCGTCGTACGCGATGGGTTCGTCGTACTGGGAGGTCTGGAAGTTCTTCGGGGTGTCCGGGTAGAAGTAGTTCTTCCGGGCGAAGCGGCAGGTCTCGGCGATCTTGCAGTTCAGTGCGAGGCCGATCTTGATGGAGGACTCGATCGCTGTCCGGTTCACCACCGGCAGCACGCCCGGCATGCCAAGGTCCACCTCGTTGACGTTCGTGTTCGGCTCGTCGCCGAAGACGTTCGGGGCCGAGGAGAACATCTTGGTCTTGGTGTTGAGTTCCACGTGGACCTCAAACCCCAGGACGGGATCGTACTTCTCCATGGCCTCTTCGAAGCTCAGGGTTGCGTCAACGCTCATTATTTTGCCTCCTGGGTTTCGAGGGTCTCGACAGGCCCGGCCACCGAGGTGGCCAGGGCCGGGGCCTGGGCCAGGAGCGGTCCGCCCCATTGGGCCTCAAGCAGGGATTCAAGGACAGCACCCACCCGGTACAGGCGTGCGTCCTGGCGGGCCGGAGCCAGCAGCTGAATGCCGACGGGCAGCCCGTCCTCGTCCGCCAGGCCGCCCGGCAGGGACAGGCCCGGAACGCCGGCCATGTTGGCCGGAATGGTGGCGACGTCGTTCAGGTACATGGCCAGGGGGTCGTTCAGCTTCTCGCCCAGCTTGAAGGCCGTGGTGGGGGCCGTCGGGGAAATCAGCACGTCGGCCTGTGCGAACGCTGCCTCGAAGTCACGCTGGATCAGCGTGCGGACCTTCTGGGCCGAGCCGTAATAGGCGTCGTAGTAGCCGGCGGACAGGGCGTAGGTGCCCAGGATGATGCGGCGCTTGACCTCGTCGCCGAAGCCTGCGGCGCGGGTGGCACCCATCACGCGTTCGATGGTGAGCGGCGCATCCTTCGGCAGGACGCGCAGGCCGTACCGGACGCCGTCGAACTTGGCCAGGTTGGAGGAGGCCTCCGAGGGCATGATCAGGTAGTAGGCGCCGAGCGCGTACTTGAAGTTGGGGCACGACACTTCAACGATTTCCGCGCCGGCCTGCTTGAGCAGCTCCAGCGATTCGTTGAAACGGTTCTCGACGCCGGCCTGGTAGCCCTCGCCGTGGAGTTCCTTGATGATGCCGATCTTCATCCCGTCCACGTTTCCCAGCCGTGCGGCGGCGACGAGGTCCTCGAGGGGGTCCGGCAGGGACGTGGAGTCATAGGGGTCGTGGCCGCCGATGACCTGGTGCAGGAGCGCCGAGTCCAGCACGGTCCGGGAGACAGGCCCGATCTGGTCCAGCGAGGAGGCCATCGCGATGGCCCCGTAGCGGGAGACACTGCCGTAGGTGGGCTTGACGCCCACTGTGCCGGTGACGGCGCCCGGCTGGCGGATGGATCCGCCGGTGTCCGTGCCCAGGGCAAGGGGTGCTTCAAAGGCGGCGACGGCGGCAGCCGAACCTCCGCCGGAGCCGCCCGGGATCCGGTCCAGGTCCCACGGGTTGCGCGTGGGACCGTACGCAGAGTGCTCCGTGGAGGAGCCCATGGCGAACTCGTCCAGGTTGGTTTTGCCCAGGATGGGCATCTTGGCGTCGCGCAGCCGCTTGACCACTGTGGCGTCGTAGGGGCTGTGCCAGCCTTCGAGAATCCTGGAGCCGGCCGTGGTGGGCTGGCCGACCGTGACGATGAGGTCCTTGACGGCGATGGGCACACCGGCGAGCTCATGGAGCTCTGCGGCGGCAGCGCCGCCGGCGGCGCGGATGGCATCAACGTCGGCGGCGACGGCGAGCGCTTCCTCGGTATTGACGTGCAGGAAGGCGTGGACGCCGCGGGGGCCGCCGTCAACTGCTGCGATGCGGTCCAGGTAGGCCTGGGTGACCTCGACGGAGGTGACTTCGCCGGCAGCGAGCTTCTGGGCCAGCTGGGCCGCGGAGAGGCGGATGAGTTCGTTGGTGTCAGTCATGTGTCAGTCCTCATCCAGGATGGCCGGAACTTTGAAGCGGCCTTCGTATGCGTCGGGGGCGCCGCTCAGGGACTGCTCCGCCGTGAAGGTATGGCCCACAACGTCCTCGCGGAACACGTTCGTCAGCGGGATCGGGTGGGAGGTTGCCGGGACGTCGTCGCCGGCAGCTTCACTCACGGATTTCACTGAATCAACGATGACGGCGAGTTCGCCGGCCATCCTGTCCAGCTCGTCAGCACTCATTTCGATGTGAGCGAGCCGCGCGAGGTGCGCGACGTCGTCACGGTTGATCGCAGCCATGGATCTCCCCTGCAAGTTCGGATTGTTTTCCGAACCAGTCTAGTGGGGAAACGTCGGTGCCCGTCTGACGACCCCCAGCGGGCGTCAGACGGGCACGTCGGTGCCGTGGTCCCGGCCACGAGGGCCAGCCACAGGCAGGACAAGACTAACCGATTCCGATGGCTCCAGTCAGCATTCCCACACCAAGCATTACGAGGGAGATGACGGCTGTGCGCCAGAGCACCTTCTTGTGGTGGTCGCCAAGGTCCACCTTGGCCAGCGAGACCAGGAGCAGGATGGCCGGAACCAGCGGGCTCTGCAGGTGGAACGGCTGGCCGGTGATCGAGGCGCGGGCCATTTCGGCGGCGCTGACACCGTAGTGGGCTGCGGTTTCGCTCAGCACGGGAAGGACTCCGAAGTAGAAGGCGTCGTTGCTCATGAAGAACGTCATCGGGATGCTGAGCACGCCGGTGATCACCGCCATGAAGGGGCCCATGTCGGAAGGGATGATCTGGACCAGCCAGGCGGACATCGCTTCCACCATGCCGGTGCCCTTGAGGACACCTGTCAGGACTGCCGCTGCCATGACCATGCTGACCACTGCCACGATGGACGGTGCGTGGGCGATCAGCTGCGCGCCCTGCTCCTTGACCTTCGGGAAGTTCACCACGAGGGCGATGGCCGAGCCGACCATAAAGACGAACGGCAGCGGCACGAGGTCAGCCACCAGCATCACCATGACGGCCACGGTCAGGCCCAGGTTGAACCAGAACAGCTTGGGCCGCAGCGTGGAGCGGTTGGGGTCAAGGGCCGTGTCGGCCATGGCGGTGTCGTGGTCGTCCACGAGGGTTTCGGTGCGCTCGAGGACGGCAACGCCGGACCCTGCGGGGGAACCGTCGACGGCGGGGCTTCCGGTTCCGGGGGTACGTGAGCCCGTGCGTCCGGTTCCGGCGGAGGAAGCGGCGGTGCCGCCGTCGAACTCTTCAGCAGTATCCGGTACGCCCCAGATTTCCGGTGCGGTGGCGCGGAGGCGGTTCCGTTCCTGCAGGCCCAGCAGCCAGGAGAAGGCGAAGACCACAACGAGGCCGGCGATGAGGGACGGGATCATGGGGACAAAGACGTCGTTGACGTCCAGTTTGAGGGCGGTGGCAGCGCGGGCGGTGGGGCCGCCCCAGGGCAGGATGTTCATGGTGCCGTTGGCCAGGCCGGCCACGCAGGTCAGGACCACGGGGCTCATCTTCAGGCGCAGGTAGACCGGCAGCATGGCCGCGGTGGTGAGGATGAAGGTGGTGGAACCGTCGCCGTCCAGGGAAACGGCGGCGGCCAGGATCGCGGTGCCGAGGACTACCTTGGCGGGGTCGTTGCCGAGCTTGCGGAGGATGAACTTCACCAGCGGGTCGAACAGCCCGACGTCGATCATCAGGCCGAAGTAGATGATGGCGAACATCAGCAGGGCTGCGGTGGACGTCATGGACTTCATCGAGTCCAGGACCATGTCGCCGATGCCAAGTCCGGCGCCTGCAAAAAGGCCAAAAACGGTGGGGACGATGATCAGCGCCAGTACTGGCGTCAACTTCTTCGTCATGATCAGCACCATGAATACCGCGATCATTGCGAATCCAAGTAATACCAGCACGGCCGGCTCCTTCGTGTGAACGGCGACACAACGGTGTGACGCGTGCTACAGACGTTATAGTGGCGGCCGTCACCGCTGTGCCTTTGCCTCAATTGATTGGCATACTGCTTATTGCGAGCATTTTGCGCATTGTGCTCACGGCCTTCCGCCGGCCGGCCACACCGCGAATCAAGGAGGATCATGCAGCGTTCCGCGTCCCGGCCGCCGTTGCGGTTCTCCACCCAGACGCTGCTCCTGCAGCTGGGGGTGGTTCTTCTTGTGGTTCTGCTCAGCGCGGCGGTCCATGCCTGGCTGACCTATGACAGGATCGGCCGGGAGGCCGAGAACCAGGCCCTGACGCTGGCGCGGACTGTGGCCTCGGACCCGTCCGTCCGCGCCGAGGTGCTGGCGATCAGCCAGCAGGCCGGCACTCCCCCGCCCGGAGAACTCGCCGCCGGTCCCCTGATGGCCGCCGCCGAAGCCGCACGGACAAGGACCGGGGCACTTTTTGTGGTGATCACCGACGAAACCGGCCTGCGGCTCGCCCACCCGGACCCGGCCCGCCTGGGCGAAAAAGTCAGCACGGATCCCACCGAAGCGCTGGCCGGCGAGGAGGTAACCACCCGCAACACGGGCACGCTCGGCCCGTCGGCCGGGGCCAAGGTTCCGGTGTACGCGCCCGGCACGGACACCGTGGTGGGCGAGGTCAGTGTGGGCTACTCCATGGAAACGGTGGGCCAGAGCGTGCAACGGGACATCGGGCCTGTTGCGGTCACGGCTGCCGGGGCCCTGCTGGCGGGCGTCCTGGCGTCCTTCCTCCTGCGGCGCAGGCTGCAGCGGCTGACGCTGGGGCTGGAACCGGAGGAGATCAGCACCCTGGTCCACGACCAGGTGGCGGTGCTGCAGGGCGTGGACGACGGCGTGATCGGCGTGTCCGCGGACGGCAGGATCAGCGTGTTCAACGCCGCGGCGCAGCGGCTCCTGGGGCAGCCCGACCTGGCCGGGTCGCTGTGGGCGGACGCTCCGGTGCCTGGCCAGCTGAAGGCGTTGACGCTGCCGGACGCTGAGGAGGCGGACGCCATTGAGCTGGTGGCGGGCGGGCGTGTGCTGGTGGCCAGTGCCCGGAAGGCCCTGCACCGGCGCGAGGACCTGGGCTGGGTGGTGATGCTGCGGGACCGCACCGAGCTGCAGCAGCTCACCCGGCAGCTGGATGCCGTGGGCACCATGTCCACGGCGCTGCGGGCGCAGCGCCACGAGTTTGCCAACCAGCTGCACACGATCGCGGGTTTTATGAGCATCGGCCAGCACCAGCAGGCCCGGGAGTACCTGGCGCGGCTGGCTGCGACGGGCCCGCTGAAGTTCCCGGTGGACCAGGCCGAGCTGCTCCAGGATCCCTACCTTCAGGCGTTTGTCGGAGCCAAGGGGGTGGAGGCCGACGAACGCGGCGTGACGCTCCGGATCGGGCCGGAAACCCTGGTCCGGGGCCAGGTCATTGAGCCCCAGGACGTCACCACCGTGCTCGGCAACCTGATCGACAACGCCGTGAACGCCGCCGTCGCCGGCACGTCGACGGACCGCTGGGTGGAACTGGAGGTCCTGGATGAACCGGGCGATGACGGCGGCACCCTGCACATCGTCGTCGCTGACTCCGGCGACGGGCTGGGCAGCGGGACGGACCCCGAAGCGGTGTTCGCGGAAGGATTTACGACGGCGGCCGGGGCGTCCGTGCCGGCGCGGGCCGGCGGCCAGGGGCTGGGGCTCGCCCTGGCACGTCAGCTTGCCCGGCGCCGCGGCGGGGACGTCAAGGTACTGGAGCCGGGGTCCGCCGGCGGACCGGGCGCCGTTTTTATGGCGTCCCTCCCGCGGACCACGGCGGGGATTAATGATTTAGCTGGAAGGGACAACGATGCCTGAGGATTTCAGGGTGCTGATTGTGGACGACGACTTCCACGTCGCCAAGCTCCACGCCGCGTACGTGGATTCGGTGGCGGGGTTCCTGGCGCTGTCGCCGGTGGGTACGGCGTCGCTGGCGCTGCAGGCGATCCACAGCCTGCGCCCGGACCTGGTGCTGCTCGATGTCTACCTGCCGGACGGGTCCGGGCTGGACCTGCTGCAGCAGCTGGACGTGGACACCATGATCCTCAGCGCCGCGTCGGACGCCACGTCCCTCCGGGTGGCGTTCCGGCGGGGAGCCCTGGGGTATCTGCTCAAGCCCTTTACGTCGGAATCGCTGTCCCAGCAGCTCCGGTCCTACGCCCGGTACCGGCGCATCCTGGGCCAGGCGGGCGCGCTGGACCAGGACGGGGTGGAACGCGCGAAGCGGGCGCTCATTCCCGGCGACGTGGCGCCGTCGGCCAGGCCCCGGTCCGCCACGGAAGCCGCAGTCCTGGAATCGCTGGTGCCGGGTGAGCAGTATTCCGCCGCCGAAGTCGCCACCCGGGTGGGCGTATCCCGCGCCACCGCGCAGCGGTACCTGTCCGCACTGGCCGACGACGGCGCCGTCGACATCCAGCTGCGCTACGGGACCACGGGCCGCCCGGAACACCGCTACGGCCTCCCGACGTCCTGACCGTCCGCCCCCCGCCCCCACCCCTTAAGCGCGAACGTATACTTGGGGCCCTAATAACCCGCAGGTTAAGGGCCCCAAGTGTACGTTCGCGCGGGAAAGGGGAGAGACGCTGGACGCTGGGTGGGCTTTAGCTGGCGCTCTTCTGGGCTACGAGTTCAATCTCGACGAGCATCTTCGGGTCCAGGAACGGCAGGACGTGCACCAGGGAGAGGGTGGGGCGGATCTCGCCGAATACTTCGCCGTGCGCACGGCCGGCTTCTTCCCACTTGCTGATGTCCGTCACGTAGAGCTTGGACTGCACAACGTCGGCGAAGCTGAAGCCGGCGTCGGCCAGGACGGTGCCGAGCTTCTGCAGGATGAACTGGGTCTGGGTGTAGAAGTCCTCGCCCACAATGCCGTCTTCGCCGCTGGCGGCCGTGGCGGAAATGTAGAGCGTGTTGTCCACCTGGACGGCGCGGGAGTAGCCGAGGGTCTGTTCCCAGACGGAGCCGGTGCCGAATGTTTTGCGCATGGTGGGCCTTTCAGTCCTGAAATGAGTCGGCACCACTCTAGGGCGGCTAAACGTCCAGCCGGTAAACCAGCAGCTTTATGTCGGTCCCGGGGACGAACCAGTCACGATCCGGGACGCGCTGGAATCCGGTCTTCCGGTAGAGCCCATGGGCGCTCTCCCAGGTCCGTCCGGTGGTGAGCGCCACCGCATTGATGCCGGCCAGGGACCGGGCGTGGCCGATGATCGCTTCCACCATGGCCTTGCCGGCACCGCTGCGCTGCACTGCCGGGTCCACCACGAGCATCCGGAATTCCAGTTCGTCGGCCAGGGCGATGTCGGCATACGGCTCGCCGGCGACCGCCAGGGTCACCGAGCCAACCACCTGTCCGTCGCGCTCGGCCACCCAGATGGTGGCCTTCGCCGCCCGCTCGGCGACTTCCTGCACCTGCCGCATGTACGGGTGGTCCGGGCTGTCGAAGTAGCCCGCGGCGAGGTAGGAGTCCCTGGTGATACGGGCAATGGCGTCAAAATCGGCCTCGACGGCGGGACGGATGGTTATCTGCGGCTGCACCTGACAATGCTAGTGGCGGCCACCCGCGCCGGTGCGTGAAAGCGTGCTTTCCGTGATTGACCTATCACTCCGTCATAACGCGGCGGTCAGGTCACAGCGGGAACTTGCCCGACAGCTCCAGGCTCGCGGCACAGGTCCAGGCCGCCAGCCGGTCGCTGTCCTTGGGCCCTCCCCGCAGCGGGCTGGTCAGCCGCGGCCGCCGGACCCAGCAGCCCGCCTCCTCGGCGATCAGCGCACCGGCGGAGAAATCGTGTTCGTTGAGGCCGCGTTCGCCGAAGGCGTCATGGGTGCCGTCGGCAACCATGCACAGGTCCAGGGCGGCGGAACCCAGGCGGCGGACGTCCGCGAAGCCGTCCATGAGTCCGCCCAGGGCAGCGGCCTGCTGCGCGCGGACGGCGGGATCATAGCTGAATCCGGTGGCGAGGATCTGGCCCTTTCGCCCGGCCACCGGGCCTTCCAGCCGGGTCACACGGCCCCGCGCCTCAAGCCACGCGCCGTTCCCGCGGGAGGCGTAGTAGACACGGTCCAGTGCCGGTGCGTGCACGACGCCGGCCAGCCAGACGCCGTCGGGATCGGCCACCGCCACCGAGGTGGCGTAGTAGACGATGTTCCGGATGAAGTTGGTGGTTCCGTCCAGCGGGTCGATGGACCAGCGGTAGCCGCTGGGCGCATCCGGGCGGGTGGTCCCGTGTTCCTCGCCCGTGATGGTGTCCTGTGGCCGCGCGGCCGTGATGGCGCGGCGGACCGCGTCCTCGGCCGCGACATCGTAGGCGGTGACCCAGTCCCCGGCGTCGCCCTTGTTGCTGACGCCGAGTGCATCCCCGTTCCGTGACGCCAGGACGGCGGCCCCTGCGGCCGCAGCCTGCCGGGCCACCGCCAGCAGCTCGGCGGGGTCCGGACGGCTCATTCGGACGCCTCGCCAGGTTCGCCGGCCTCTGTTTCGGCAACGGGGGCAGCGGCCGGTCCGTTGGCCAGGAGCTCACGGAACCCGTCCTCATCAAGCACGGGAACCCCGAGCTGCTCCGCCTTGTCCAGCTTGGTGCCCGCATTTTCGCCGGCCACCACATAGCTGGTGTTCTTGGAGACGGAACCGGCAGCCTTCCCGCCCCGGAGAAGGATGGCTTCCTTGGCCTCGTCCCGGCTGAAGTTCGGCAACGACCCGGTGACCACCACCGTCAGGCCTTCCAGCGTGCGCGGCATGGATTCGTCCCGTTCGTCCTCCATCCGGACCCCTGCGGCAGCCCAGCGGTCGATGATTTCGACGTGCCAGTCTTCGGCAAACCATTCCTTGAGGGCTGCGGCGATCGTGGGGCCGACGCCGTCCACGTGCGCGAGTTCCTCTTCGGAGGCCTGCCGGATGGCGTCCATGGTGCCGAAGGCCTGTGCCAGAGCCCGGGAGGCCCGCGGGCCCACGTGCCGGATGGAGAGCGCCACCAGCAGCCGCCACAGCGGCTGGGACTTGGCCTTCTCCAGTTCCCGGAAGAGCTTGTCGGTGGTGGCGGTGGGCTTTGAGGGCGTCTTGGCTGTGCCTTTGCTCCAGAAGTACGGCACCAGTTCAAACTCGCCGGTGGCCACGCCCCTGGAGCGCTTTTCACGCCTGATCCGGACATCCGCCAGGGACTCCGGGGTGAGGTCGAAGAGGGCCGCTTCGGTAGTCAGCGGAGCGACATCGGGCTCGGCGGGCTGGGTGAGGGCGATGGCGGCTTCCCAACCGAGCGCCTCGATGTCGAACCCGCCCCGGCCGGCCAGATGGAAGACACGTTCCCGGAGCTGGGCCGGGCAGGATCTGGCGTTGGGGCAGCGGATGTCCACGTCCCCTTCCTTTCCGGGGGCGAGCGGGGTTCCGCAGGAGGGGCATTCGGTGGGCATCACGAAGTCGCGGACCGGCGGATCCTGCTGGTCCCGGAGGGCAAGCACGGGGCCGACGATTTCCGGAATGACGTCGCCGGCCTTCCTCAAGATGACAATGTCACCGATTTTGACGCCCTTCGCCTTCACAACGTCCTGGTTGTGGAGGGTGGCCATCCCCACGGTGGAGCCGGCCACCTTGACCGGCTCCATCACGCCGAACGGTGTGACGCGCCCGGTCCGGCCGACATTGACGGCGATGTCCAGGAGCTTCGTGTGCACTTCCTCCGGCGGGTACTTGTACGCCACCGCCCAGCGCGGCACGCGCGAGGTGAATCCCAGCGCCCGCTGGGTGGCGAAGTCGTCCACTTTGACCACGATGCCGTCAATTTCGTGGAGGAGCTTGTGCCGTTGGTCACCGTACTTCCTGATGAAGCCGAGGACATCCGCCAGGCTGCCCAGGACCTCGAAGTACGGGCTGACGGGCAAGCCCCATTTTTCCAGCAGCGCATACGTTTCCGACTGGCTGAGCGCGTCGAGGCCCTCGCGCGCACCGATGCCGTGGACGAACATCCGCAGCGGACGCTTGGCGGTTTCGGCGGGGTCCTTTTGGCGGAGCGAGCCGGCAGCGGCGTTCCGTGGATTGGCCAGCGGTGCCTTGCCCGCTTCGATCAGGGCTTCGTTGAATTCCGCAAAAGCCTTGGACGGGATGAAAACTTCACCACGGACCTCCATTTCGGCAGGGAAGCCGTCTCCGCTGAGTTCCTGCGGGATCTCCTTGATGGTCAGCACGTTGTGCGTGATGTCCTCCCCCGTGAAACCATCACCGCGGGTGGCCGCGCGCACGAGTTTGCCGTCGCGGTACAGCAGGTTGACGGCCAGGCCGTCGATCTTCAGTTCGGTCAGCCAGGCAGGCCCGGCCGTGCCGTTGCCGATTTTCGCAACGGAGGCTTCGGCCTTGGCGAGCCAGGCTTCCAGCTCCTCCAGGGAGAAGACGTCCTCGAGGCTGTACATGCGCTGCAGGTGTTCGACGGCGGCAAACGCGGCGGAGACCTCGCCGCCGACCTCCTGCGTGGGGGAATCGTTGGCCACCAGTTCCGGGTGCAGGGCCTCAATTTCCTCCAGCCGGCGGAACAGGTCATCAAATTCGGCGTCCGAGACCAGGGGCGCGTCTTCCTGGTAGTAGGCAAACCTGTACTTCCTGACAAGGTCAGCCAGGTTCTCGTACTCCTCCCGCATGGACTCGGAGGGGACGACTTCCGGATTGGTCGATCCGGGCTCGGTCCTGGTGGTTGTCTGTCCTGCGGGGCCGGGTGCTGTGCTCACAGACCTATCTTGCCTCATGCCGGGGACATTGCGGCGGCGACCCTGTGGCGAACGCCAGCGGGCCCGGACACTGTGTTGTGTCCGGGCCCGTCGGTAATGCTGCTGTGGCTAGAGTGAAGCGTCCGACTGCTCCTGGGCGTTCCGCGTGGCCTTCTGGCTGGCTTCCTTCAGGGATTCAGCGACCCGGGTCAGCTGCGTCATGTGCTCACCGCTCCACTGCTGCTTGAAGGCGTCCGCGTCCGGGCCCAACCACTGCGTGGAATTCAGCAGGTTGTTCAGGTTGTTCTTCTGCTGCTCGATCTCGTTCGCACCATGCTGCAGCTTGGTGCCAAGAGTCCTGAGCTGTTCTACATCTGCGCCCCACAAAGCCATGAGTATTCTCCTTAGTCTTGGATCCGATCCAGATCGGCATCCCCAGCGGCCCCCGGCTGATCCGGAAGATCCATTACCTAGAACCTATCCCGGCCCCAAAACACTGTCGATGGGGACCGCTGCCCATGCACCACTCCCCATGGGCGGGCCAACGGCGGCGCGGAATCAGTGGGCCGAGATGCGGTTCCGGCTCCACCAGGCGAAGGAGATTCCGCCTATGCCCACAAGCAGGACACCGGCCACGATGGGAAGGAGCCCTTCGCCGGGGCCCGTGCCGTCGTTGCCGGAGATGGCCGCCGCCTGGGTGGGCCTGGCAGATTTCGTGATGGGCTTGTTCCAGTTGGATTCGGTCGACGGGCCGGCCGTCGACGGCGTCGGGCTGGGCGGCGCTGTAGTGGCCTCTGCCGTTGTTGTCTCCTCGACGGTTGCGCTGGGTTCGGGCGCCAGGGTGGGCTCCGGTTCCGGGGCAGACCGCGCCTTTTTGGCGGGCGGCGCAGGGGCAGGGTCGGCCGGCTGGGCCGGGACCGAGGGCTCCTGCGGGGTCTTGGGATCCGGTTTTCCCTGGTCTTCTCCGGGCCCGGTCGTAGGCTGCGCACATGACGTACAAGCGGTCGGCGTTGGATCGGCCGTCGGCGATTCGGCGTGCGCGGCCCCCACTGCGCCAAGGCCGACCGCCAGCGCCACGCCAACAGCAACAACGGTCGCTGGGACGGCGCGAAGCAGTGGGGAGGACGTGATCATCGTTACCTTTTCGACAGCGCGCGGCACCCCCTCCGCGGCAACTAGTGTTCCCGGTAGTCTGCTACAACACGCGGGCGGCCCGCAAATCCCCGGGATTCATGGCCTCCGTCGTATAAGCCCGCGTTAGCGCCTGTTTTCGGGCGGCAGTGCGCGGCCAAACTGCAACTCTAGTAGTGGGTGGAGACCCTGTTCCGGCCCCACCAGGCGAAGGCCAGGCCGCCGAGCCCCATCAGCAGCACCCCTGCCACAATGGTCACCAAGCCGGGGTCCCCGACGCCGGGGCCGTCGCCCGTGGAGACCGCGGCGGCCTGCGTTGGTTTGGCGGACCTGGTGTTCGGCTTGTTCCAGTTCGATTCTGTGGAGGGGGACGCAGCGGCGGCCGGGGCACTGGTGGTCGCCTCAGCCGGGGGCGTCCCTTCGACGGCGGTTTCGCCCGGCCCCGGGGCCAGGGTGGGAACCGGCGCAGGGGCGGGTTCCGCGGGCGGCTGCGGGGCGGGAGGTGCGGGTGCCGGCGGGGCGGAGGGTTCCTGCGAGGTCGGTTTCGGACGCGGAGTGCGTGGATTCTCCGGGTCCGGTCCGAACGGACCCGAAAGGCAGATCAGCCCGCAGGTGGGAGTTGGCTCGGACGTTTCAGCGTTAGCAGGCGCCACTGCGCAGAGGCCTACCGAAAACGCTAAAACGGCCGCTCCCGCCGTCGCCGGGATAACACGATGTACGGACGGCAATCGTTTCATGGATACCTTTTCTAGTCCCTGTTTTCCGGCGGCAGGGCGATCTGGAGCTTGCGTGCTTTACCGCGTCCGACGATGTAGCCGCGGCCCGGAATAAACTCCGGACTGACGCGGCCCAGTGAGGTGTTAAGCAGGCTGTCTCCTTCGATGTCACCGGGATTGAGCAGTACGCCCCTGCGCCCGGATTTGAAGGGCTGCGACAGCGACCAGGCCGAGGACCATGTGGATGTTTCCGATTCCCCGATGACCCACTGGTCGGCCTTGATGGACGCCGTCACGAGCTGCGCAACCCCGGACTCGGCGACCGTATCCGTGAACTCCGTCAGCCCTTCGATAAAGATCGCCAGCTTGCCCGGGTTTCCGGAGGAATGCCCAATCAGGTCCTCCATGACTTCAGCGGCGTCGTCCGCGCCCACCACGGAGCGGTTCCAGATGGGCAGTGAGGCGACAGCGGACCGCCTGGAGCCGAGGTAGACCAGTTCGGTGTCAGGGTTGGAGCGCCGGAGGGCGTATGCCAGCGTCACCAGCGCCACGGTCCGGCCTGAACCGGGCGGTCCCGAGAGAAGGAGCGGGCCCTTGGCCATGATTTCGGCGGGCTGGAGCGTTTCGTTGTCGACGCCAATGACCGGCAGGTCGGGGCTGCCGGCCGGCAGCACGTCCAGGTCCACCTGCTCCGGAAGCCGTTCGATCTTCGGAGCCCTGTCCAGGCCCTGCCGCTGCATGGCTTCACTGAGTTTGTGGACCTCGCGGGCCTGCAAGGCAAGGTTGGAGTCGCCGCCCAGCACGGCAAGCTGGACCTCGTAGCCGCCCAGCAGGCCGCGTCCTGGCGGCGACGTGCTGCTGAGGACGTCCCTGGGGACGTCCATGGACAGGTAGTCGTCCTCGGAGGAGAGCCGCAGGACCAGCCTGCGCTGGATGGAGGCGAGCAGTGACGTCGGTACGGCGTTGGGACGGTCGCCCGTCACTATCAGGTGGATGCCCAGGGGACGGCCGTCGGTGGCGAGCTGCAGGAAGATGTCCCACAGCGCGGAGAGGCGGCTGTATTCGTAGGTTTCGCGGAAAGCACCCATGCCGTCCACCAGCACCAGGATCCGCTTTTCGTCCGGCCGGCCGGCAATCTTGCGGTATTCCACGATGGTGGATGCCCGGACTTCGGCGAACCGGGCAGAACGCTCATCGGCGATGTCCCGGAGCAGGCGCAGCAGGCGGCCGACGCGTTCCACGTCGTCGCCGTTGATGACCTCCCCTACGTGTGGAAGCTCCTCAAGCATCCTCAGCCCGGAGGATCCGCAGTCGATGCCGTAAACGTGCACCGGCCCGCCGCGCGGAGTGACAGCCGCGGCGATGGCGATTCCGCGCAGGGCCGCCGATTTGCCGGAACCGCCCGTGCCGTAGATGGCCATGTTGCCGTCTTTGTCCGGTTCGTAGAACACTGTGGGCTGGTCCTGGCGGGCGGGATCATCCGCGACACCGAGGAGCAGCCGCTCGTCGGTGCGGGGGTTCGGGAGTTTGGAGAAGTCGTACGTCGTGGCCAGTTCGTCCAGCCATGGCTTGCGCGGAGGGCGAATGGCAAGCGACTCAGCGGCCCTGACAATGTTCGCCGTCATCCGGGCGATGTCGTTGGGACCGGCGGCTTCTTCCTGGACCGGCTTTTCCGGTGCCGGCACGTCCCAGGCCGGTCCGGATCCGAAGGCCATCTCCACGATGTCGATCTGGGGGCGCTGCGGCTTTTCGGTGGTCCAGCCGCCGGCGTAACCTGTCTGGAATCCCTGGATGCGGCCCGGCCCGGTCTTGGCGGCGCCGCGGCCGGGGATGGACGGGTCGAAGTACGCGGCGTCGGGTACGCCGAGGATGTCGGCGGCATCATCCGCGTCCGCCATTCTCAGTGCCACCCGGAGGTTGGTGTTGGCGCGCAGGCTGTCCTTGATCACACCGGCGGGCCGCTGGGTGGCCAGGATCAGGTGCAGGCCCAGGGAGCGCCCGCGGGCTGCGACGTCCACCACGCCGTCAACGAATTCGGGTACTTCGGTGGCCAGCGCGGCGAACTCGTCCACGATGATGACCAGGTAGGGCGGGGCGTCCGGGTCGGCTTCGCGCTGAAGGGCCAGCAGGTCCTTAGCCTTCTTCCTGTTCAGAAGGTGTTCGCGGTGGTGGAGTTCAGCCCGCAGCGAGGTCAGGGCCCGGCGCACCAGGTGCTGGGAAAGGTCCGTGACCAGGCCGACGGTGTGCGGCAGGTGCAGGCAGTCGGCGAAGGCCGCGCCGCCTTTGTAGTCCACGAACAGGAAGCTCACCCTGTCCGGGCTGTATGCCGCTGCCATGCCCATGACCCAGGACTGCAGGAACTCGGACTTGCCGGCTCCAGTGGTGCCGCCCACGAGGGCGTGCGGGCCTTCGTTCTTGAGGTCAAGGTAAAGGGGTTCAACGCCCTTGGAACCAACGAGCGCGCGGAGCGTTCCGTTGTCCTTGCGGTTGGCGATGGCGGTGGCGTGGACGGAGTTGTTCTCAGTCCAGCGTTCGGCGACAGCCTGCGGGTTATCCAGGAAGTCCTTGCCGATGAGGGTGGCATAGGACACGGCCCGCGGCAGGTCGGAGTCATCACTCATCGGCTTTCCAACGTCCACCACCGGGGACAGCATCCGGGCAAGCTGGCCCGCCAACTCGGCGTCAACGCTTTCGCAGCTCACCGGGTACGTGTGACGGCCCAGCCGGACCTGGCCGGTGGTGGTGCCGTGGTCGCCATCCACCACCATGAAGTCGCGGCAGGCGGCCGGCAGCGCCTGGATATCGGTAGCCACCCACATGACGTGGACGCCCGAATCCGGGCCCCGTTCCGCGAGCCGGGTCAGGCGGCCACGGTCAACCGGGGCGTCGTCCTCCACAATGACCAGCACGGCCGGCAACATCGGCTCGGGGATTTCGTCCCTGGCCGGGTTGATGTCCGGGCGCAGGTCCGGTCCGGACCGCCCGGCCGCCGCTTCCCTGGCGTCAAGCAGGTCTTCAAGGCGTGCCAGGAGGGAGGAGCCGCTGGCTGACCCGGCGGCCAGGTGGTCACCGGCCAGCGGGCTGTGGCCCGAACCGACGTGCGGCAGCCACTGGAGCCAGTTCCACCGTTCCCTGGACTGGGCGGACGTGATGGCAGTGACCACTGCCTCAGCCGGCGAATGAAGGCCCACAAGCTGCAGGACCATGCCGCGTGCCACGTCGTCGACCAGTCCGCGTGCGCCTGCCACACCGAAAGAACCCGCCGTGCGCAGCTGCGAAACGATGGGCACACCCTCGATATCCTTGAACTGCTTCAGGCAGTCCTGGATCTCGCGCATGAACTCAACTTCGGTGTCGTTGCTGGAAGGCTCCTCGAACGCGATGCGCGACGGCGCGGTTCCCAGCCCGAACCGCAGGCCCAGGAACCCTTTGTGTTCGGGGCGGTGGGTCCACAGCAGCGGACCCAGCTTGTAGATGGAATCCACGGTGTCACTCACGGACGGCGCCTCCTGGAGGCGGACGGCGCGCTCCACATGCTGGAGTTCGGTGATGTCCTGCCGGAACGCGGCCATGGAGGCGCGGAACTGCTTGAGCTGTTCCTTCTGCTGCCGCTTGGTCTGCATCCGCTGGTCCACAAAATGGCCCACGATGAACAGCGGCATCATCGCCATGAACACCACCGAAATGACATTCCGGGTGATGGCGAAAATGACTGCGCCCATCACGAGCGGCGCCACCAGCATGATGTAGGGGAAGGGATGGTTGTCCGGCCGCTTCGGGCCGGCAGGCAGGACGCGTTTGGGCGCCTCGAAGCGCGGCACCACCCGCGGGGAGCGGTTGAAGTCCACCAGGGGCGACGTCGGTGCTGCCGCCTGGTTGCGCCCCAGCGGCACCACTGTCACGGTGGTGTCACCGAGGGTCACCGTGTCTGAGGAGTTCAGCGTCGCCCGGGTGACGGGCAGCCCGTCCATCAGGAGGCCGTTGGCCGAATTGGTGTCCACGATTTCGATGCCATCGCCCACGGTGATGCGGGCGTGGCGCTTGGACGTCAGCGGATCGGAGAGCCGGATATCCACGTCCCGGTCGCGGCCGATGTAGCTGGTGCCGGAGGGGAGCGAGAACTCCTGGCCGACGTCGGGACCCGAAAGGATCCGCAACGTGGCGGCCGCGGGGCCCCGGTTGGCGCCCGGGACGTCGAAGTGCTCGCTGACCTGGGTCAGGGACACCACGGACCCGGGCCGCAGGCCGGATTCGAGGAGGTTGTCCGTGCGGGTCAGGACGTTGCCGCGCATCCCGCCGGCAACAAACGCTTCATCGATCCGCAGCGAGAGGTTCTCAGGGGCCGGGCTCCCCTTCCGGTCCGGATCGGCGGCCCAAAGCTGCGTGGCGATGTCCGCCACGGTTGCCAGGCCGTCCACAGTGACCGCGAGATCCTTGGTCTCCGCCGGGTCCCGGCGGAGCGTCAGCCGGATTCTCATCCTTCGTCCACGCCCCTCATTTTTTCGAGCAGATACAGGTCATCAGGGGTTACCAGATGCGATGTCACGGCGTGCTCCACGAGCCTGGCACGCCGGTTGGTGGCGAGCTTTCCGCCGCCGCCGCGCAGGCCGACCACGCCCACCCGGTCCAGCTTGTCGCAGACGTTGTCCAGTTTCCGGTTGAACCGGGTCAGTGCCCAGCCAAGTGTTTTGGCTGCGGCCGCCGAGGACGGGATGGCGCTGAAACCTGTTCCCTCGCGTCGCAGCATCGGCTCGGCGAGGGCGACAATCAGGGCTTTCTGGGAGTCGGTGAAGACCACCGGCCCGATGGTGGTCTCTCCGTTGCTGTCCTCGTCGCGCGCTTCCTGCCGGAAGGACGGCGTCTTGAGGTGCACGGCGAATTCATACGTCGTGGGCCCGGCCGTGAAGATGATGTTGGTATGGCTGAACACCAGGGGTATGCGGGCTCCCGGCGAGAGCCATGCCTGCATG
This sequence comes from Arthrobacter sp. BE255, assembly GCF_031457335.1. NCBI lineage: Bacteria > Bacillati > Actinomycetota > Actinomycetes > Micrococcales > Micrococcaceae > Arthrobacter > Arthrobacter sp. BE255. Next base: position 204,409 of record NZ_JAVDWK010000008.1, read on the forward strand.
CCGCCGGATCCGTCTGCCACCGTGGCCGAGAGCATGCTGCCCACGTTGCTGAGCCACCAGATGCCGTCATAGCGGGCAACCTGCAGGAACTGCCGGTGCAGGTACGGGTTGTCGTCCACTTCAAGGTCGCCTTCGCGGCCGATGTTGAAAACATCCTCGTCCGACGGTTCGTACCATTCGCCACAGAAATCTATTGCTAGATCCCCCATTTTCCGTGCCTCCTCAAAGGGCCATACGTGTGCTTGGTTGTCAGGCTGGTCCGCACTATTTCACATAGCAGTTGCTGGATCCTGCCTCCATCGGGGAGGAACCCCCGTCTGCCCGGACGATCATGACTTGAATGCACGTGATGTTCCCGGGAGCGGGCTCAACCTCGGCACGCGGTTCCGTTGCTTTCTGGAAGGGGCCCGGTTCGCGGGTCACAAAGTCCCTGGCGTTCCACTTATAGGTGTCGCCTTCCTTGGGCTGCGGGTTGGTCCAGGTAAAGACCACCTTCCCGTTGCTCCCCATCTCCCCCACCAGGTCTGTGACATCAGGAACGGTGCCGTTATCCAGGGCGTCTGCCGGGGGCTTGCTCACCTGCTCCGTCACTACAGGAGCCGGCGGGGGCGCGGAGGTTGACACGACGACGCCCACCACAACGGCGAGCGCAAGCAACGTACCTCCCGCGATGGCCAGCCAAAGATTCCGTTTGCCGGGGTCCGCGGGCACGTCCGGCACGGATTCCGTTGCGATGGGCGGCCGGCTGACGGTGGCGTCCAGCTCCGGCTCCGGACCGGTCCGTGGTGCTGTTCCCGGCTGCCCGGGCCGCAGGCCGGCGTCCGCGGGTACGGCCGTCCTCTGCACTGTTGAGTCCTGCGGCGTGCCGTACCCGGCAGCGGGCACACTGCCGCGGAGCATGGTGGCATGTGCCCATTCAGCAGGCGGGTTTCCCGACTGCTGGCCGGTGAAGAGGTTGCCGGGAACCTGTGGCTGTGCCGATGGCGCCGGCGCCGCTGCAGGGGGGACGGCCGCAGACCCGCCCGCCGCGGGAATCGACGGCGGAAACGTCGACGGCGGAACGTTGGTCAGGCCCTGCGGCCGGGTCCGAGCCGGGAAGGTGGGGGCGCTGCCCGTCCTCTCCGGATCGATGGCCGCGATGCTGCGGACCCGGGTTTCTTCGTAGCCGTCGTCCGGGTGGCTGTCCTCGGGGTGCGGCTCTTCCAGCACTTCGAACGGAGTGACTGACAGGTTCAGTTCCGCCTGGATCCGCTGGAGGGCCAGGGCGAAGGCATGGGCGGAGGAGTAGCGGGAGGCCGCGGATTTGGCCATGGCCGTGGACAGCGCCAGTTCCAGCGATTCCGGCACATCGGCCCGGCCAAGGCGTGGCAGCGACATCGTGCTGATACGTGAAATGAGCTCACGCTGGGAGTTGTCGGCCCCAGGCATGACGAAGGGCGACCTCCCGGCCAGAAGGGTGTACAGGGTGGCGCCGAGCGCCCAAACGTCCACCATGACGCCGTCGATGTTGCCGTCCGTGAACTGCTCCGGCGGTGACCAGGGGATGGACATCCCGGCGTCGTCGTCATCATCGGAACCGCCGAGGGTTCCGGAAATCCCGAAGTCCGTGAGCGCCGGGCGGTTGTAGTCGGTCACCAGGATGTTAGCCGGTTTGATGTCCCGGTGGGCAATGCCGGCGCGGTGCGCGGTTTCGACGGCGGAGGCAACCTGGATGCCCACGGCCAGGACCTCGTCGACACTGAAGCGCTGCCGGCGGTACCGAACGTCGAGGCTGGGGCGTGAGCAGTATTCCATGGCCAGGTAGGAGTGCCCGGCGTCGGTGACCTCGGCCTCGTAGATGGTCACGATGTAGGGGTGTGAGGACAGCTGGGCCATCAGGTTGGCCTCGGACTCGAACCGGCGCCGGGCGCCCTCGGTCTTCAGGTCCGAGAGCAGGACCTTGACGGCCACCTTGCGGCGGGGCCGATCCTGTTCATAGAGGTACACGTCTGAGAAGCCGCCCGAACCCAGCAGGCTGATGTAGGTAAACCCCGGGATAGGGGGCGGCGGCGCGATGGGCCGTTTGGAACTCAAAGAATCTCCTCAAAGCGCAGCGAAATGCCGTCGCCCAGTTCTGCGATGTCGCCGTCAAGCAGGATGGCCATTTCGTTCTGGGCCAGTCGCCTCGGCTGCTGGCCTTCCCGGGCCAGGACGGTGCCGTTGGTGGCCTTCAGGTCGCACAGCATCACATGCCAGCCCTCGAGCCGCACCTCCACATGTGACCGGGAGATGTCGCCGCTGGGGCTGGACACCTGGACCAGCCGGGGCATAACGCCGCCCTGGACGCGTGAGACTGACGGCTGGCGGCCGATGACGAGGGACTGGTCAAGGTCCACGAGCTCGCCGCTGGAAACCCGCATGCGGCCGAGACGCGGGCGGGGCACCTGGACCGCGTCCGACGGCAGGGGCTGCCCGCACGCCGCGCATTGGGCATGGGTCGGCGGATTCGCGTGGCCCTGCCCGCAGACGCGGGCCAGCACCATGGGGCCGGTGGATCCTGCGGAGACCGGGCCGGCAGCGGGCGCCGGGTGGGCGGCCATCCCGGCGAGCTCGCTCTTCATGATGGTCTGGCCGTCATGGTCACCGTCGTCGCCGGCCGGCGCGGGCACGGAGGCGCGCACTGGGGGTACGGCCCCGCCGGTGCTCCACGGTACCGAGTCGATCAGTCCGCCGGCCGGCGCCGATGCGGCTGGTGCTGGTGCAGGGGCCATGGCCGGCGGCGTTTCCGCGTCGGGCGGCGTCTCCGCCACGGCCGCGGCGGCCGGCTTTTCCGGCACTTCGTCAACAAGCAGGCCGTCGGGATCGTCACGGACAGCTGCATCTTCAATGCTGCGGACCACGGTGCGTTCCCAGAGGTGGTCATAGGTGCTGGTCTGTTCCGAGGCGGGCACCGGCTGTTCCGACGGCTGTTCCGACGGCAGCTCCTCCTGCTCCTTCTCCGCGGGCGGCTCAGCAGATTCGATTGGGGGATCAGGGTGCTCCGCCGGCACGGCATCGGGTTCCTTGGCAGGATCGTCCTGATCGTCTTCGTCCATGACCCCGACGACGGTTTCAGCCGACGCGCCGTACTCAGCCGAGGGCAGCACAACTGGCTGTACCGCCACCGGTTCTGCGGCAAATGCCGGTGCCGTATGTGGTGCCGCAAGCGGGGTCGCGGCAACAGCCCCGACGGTGCCGCCCATTCTTACCGTCAAGGCCTGCAGCAGGACCACACCCTCCTGAAGGGGCAGCGCCTGGCCGACGGGATCGCCGCCCGGGACGCTGAGCCGGTACCACTCGGGGGCCGCGAGGTGACGCTCGGCCCACGTTGTGACGTCGCGGCCGTGGAGCTCCACGGGCCCGCCGGGCAGCTGGACCGTAAGGTCCAGGTCGCCGCGCAGGAAAATGCGCAGCGAGTCCTGGAAATCGACGATTGCGAAGGGCGGGATCTGGGCCAGCGATACGCCAAAGCTGCTCGTGACAGCGTGGAGCAGCTCATGGACCTCGGGCCGGCTCTCCAGCAGCTCCCAGAGGGAATGGACCAGCTGCGGCGGTGTGCCGGGCCCCAGCAGGATGGCCGTGCGGGACCGGACAATACCCAGCCAGGTGCCGGGCACATAGTTATTCGCGGCCATCACCGGACGCCTCGCTTTCGTTCTCGCCTGCCGTTGCCGGCCCTGCGGTGTCCACGACCTGGGACCGCGGGAGCGTGATCTCGTCCTCGGCGCCCGTACCGGGCCGTGGCGCTGTGGTGGCTATGCCGGCGTCGTTCATGACGTTCTTGGCGTCCACCACGATGACCGTGACATTGTCCCTGCCGCCGTTCCGGAGGGCGGCCTGGATCAGCGCATCCACAGCGTCCTGGGGGTGGGCAACTGTGCTCAGGATCCGGAACATGTGCTCGTCGGTCAGCTCGCCGTTGAGCCCGTCGGAGCAGACCATGATCCGGTCGCCCTCTTCCACCGGCAGCAGCCAGTAGTCGGCTTCGGTTTCATCCCCGGTGCCGAGTGCACGGGTCACCACATGCCGGCGCGGGTGGACAGTTGCCTGCTCCGGCGTGATTTCACCTGCATCAACGAGTTCCTGGACCTCGGAGTGGTCCACGCTGACCTGGGCGAACTGGCCCTGGCTCAGCCGGTAGGTCCGCGAATCGCCGATGTTCATGACCAGCCAGTAGGGCATGCCCATCTGCTCGACCACCACGGCGCCTGTGAGGGTGGTGCCCGCCCGGGCGCCGGTTGCCTCCCGGATGGCGTTGTCGGCCTTCACCAGGTACTGCTGGATCACGGCCGCCGTGACGCTGCGTTCACCGGTGGCCAGCTGCGGCATCGCGGCCAAGGCCCGGACGCACATTCCGCTGGCGATCTCGCCGGCCTCGTGGCCGCCCATCCCGTCCGCGACTGCAAAAACGGGATCGGAGGCGATGAAGGAGTCTTCATTGAGTTCACGCCGCAGCCCGCGGTCCGTGCCGTACCCGTAGCTAAGGCTCAACCCGGAGTCGTGGTCTGCTGCGGCGGGAACGCTGGCGGCTTGGGAATTCATGCCTGTCCTAGGTGGAAGGAGCGGTCACCAAAGTGGACAGTGGATCCCGGGCTGACAAAGGCGGGCACGCCCGGCTGGAGCGGGGTGCGCAGGCCGTCCGGTGTGGTGACCGCGCTCCCGTTGGTGGAGTTCCTGTCTGTCACCCAGACCCCCGCGCCGTCCGTGAGGACATGGAGATGCGTTTTGGAAATCGACCGGCCGGGGTCGTCCACAGCCAGCAGCTGGGCCTGCTGCTCGCCCGCCTGCCCCACAGGATTCCGGCCCACCAGGACGTTCCGGTCGAGCTGGAAGTCCCGGCCGTCGTCGAGCCTGATCCGCAGGACGGCGGCCGGAGCCGCCTCGCGGACTCCGCCGCGCAGCTGCGTGCGGTCGTGGTCGTCGTCCGGGTGCGAGGCCGGTACGGCGTAATCCGCGGCCGGGTACTGGGCCGCGGCGGCCGGCACAGCCGGTTGCTGCGGGATGGCCGGGGCATGTGGCGCCGCGGAGGTTTGCGGCACGGCAGGAGCATGCCCGGGTACCGGGTGTGCAGCGGTGTACGGTGCCGGCGCTGCTGGTTGCCCTGCCGGCGGCTGCCACTGGTTGGGGTTGAGGGGTGCCTGGGCGTTGATGACCTGAGGCGTTTTCGCGGCCCCGGCCACGGGCGAAGCGACCTGCTGGACGGGTGGCAGGTCCAGCGGGGCGAAGCTGTAGGGTCCCTGGATCCCGCCGGTCTCGATGGGGTTCCGTCCGGCCTTGACGTCGAAGACGAGCGTTTTGGCCGCGGTGTCGTGCCAGCCCCGGAGCTTGCCGTTCTTGTCCCATTCGTTCGATACCACCACAAGCACCGCCCAGGCGGCGCCGATGAGGCCCAGTGGCGCCAGGATGAAGAGGGCTACGTCGAACCACTTGAAGATGACCACCACAGCTGCCGCCAGAACGGCCAGCAGGATGCCGGCCCCGGTGATAAGGCCGCGGAGGAACACCCCTCCCCCGCCGGGTGCGTAGCCGTCTTTGTCGGCACTGCGGATGCCCATGAGCCGGTTGCCGATGGTGATTCCCGAGCGGGCCTCCATGCCCAGCAGGACAAACATGTAGACAAGGGTGAGTCCCAGGCCGATGCCGCCGAAAAGGACCAGGGAACCGGTGTCGTAGATGATGAATCCGCCGCTTTGGGTGCGCGTTACCCCGGCGAATCCGATGGCGAAGGTGACCACGAGGATCGCCAGCGGAGCGAGCCAGTCCAGCACGGCGGCCCCCAGCCGTTTGCCCGCTGTGGCCGGAACAAGCCCAAGATTAATTGCCATGCCCGTTCTTCCCCCTTGACCGTGGACGGCCTGTGTCAATCCGGGACCGCTGTCAGCGGGGGCCCGGTGTACTACCGGGATAGTACCGGGAATCCCTGCCGCATGCTCAGCGGTACGATCCATCTGCGCCCGCTGGGCATGGTCCAGGTTGCGTGCATTCCGGGCAGCCCTGTTCGGCAGCGGGGCACCGCAGGCCGTGCAGAATGTGGCCCCGGCGCGGATCAGCTGCTGGCAGCGCTGGCAGCGCTCGGAGTCTTGGATCATGGTTCGGTGTGGTTCTTCCTGCCAGGGTTCCTGAGAACGGTGGACTCATCAGGTTCGGAGGGGCCTGCGGGCGCTGCCGCCGGACCGCTCTCCACCCTACCTTCGGCCGGCTGCGGTGCGGCGGAGCCGGATTGTGGTGTGGCGGAGCCCGGCTGCGGCGCGTCGGAGCCCGGGCGCTTCAGGGATGGGAGCCCCGGGCCTGCGCTGCGCAGCTTCAGGGCGGCGCGCCCGTCCGCCAGCAGGGACCTGGGCGAGAACCTGGCCTGCTGCCGGCGCCAGAAACCCACCGTCGCGGTCATTTCCTTGAGGGACCCGTCCACGATGGTCCAGTATTCCCTGACCTCCTCCTCGCTCGGCTGTCCGGCACCGAAGATCGAGGCATCCGCCCGCCGGGCCAGCAGGGTGGTGGTGGTTCCTGACCCGGGGAAGGCGTCAGCAACCACCGCGGCGCTTTCCCGGCGGGTGGCGCGCGTGTCAATCCCGGCACCCATGTCTGTGGCGAGGCTCACCACCTCGTTCCAGCCCCCGCCGACGCGCTGCGCCGGGTGGCCGTCCGTGAACCGGGACTTCCGCCGTCGTGACTTGAGCAAGGCGATGAGCAGCAGCGGCAAGGCCAGGATCGACAACGGAATCAGCGCAATCCCGATGGCGCCGAGGAGGGCGCCCCAGAACAGCCAGGGGTTGTTCTTCTTCTGGTCCGCGTCCAGGGCATCCGGGGAGGAATCCGGCGGCAGGTCCGCCGGTTCCTGCGGCGGCGGCGGGGGCTGAAGCACCTGCGGCTTCGGCTTGGACTTGTTTTCGGGGTCCGGCGGGATGGGGATGTTGTCCTTGGGCGGAGTCGGATCGAAGCTGACCCAGCCCACCCGGTCGAAGGCCACTTCCACCCAGGCGTGGACGTCCTTGCCGGTGATCTTCACTTCGCCGGCGCCGTTCTCCGGGCTGGTCGGCTCGGGGTAAAAGCCCATGACCACGCGCGAGGGGATGCCGAGGTGACGGAGCATCAGCGACATGGCCACGGCGTACTGTTCATCGTCTCCGAGCATCTGCTTGGCCGTTAGGAGGTTCCTGATCCGGGACGAGCTGTGCCCGGAGACACTCGGCAGCTGCCCTTCGGTGACCAGCCCGTTGCTGAAAGCACCTGTCTTCTGGAAGTGGGCCTCGATCTGGCGGACGCGGTCGATCGCGGTGGGCGCATCGGCCGAGAGGTCGTTGGCCTGGGAGCCCACCACCGGCGGCACCTCCTGGGCGTCCGGCAGGGTGACCTTGGCGAAGTCGTACTGCGTCAGCTGGCCGTGCTCAAGTTTGGCCGGGTCGGATACCTGGACGCTGTAGGAATCACCCTTCGAGAGCCCCTGGGTGGTCACGGCCGTGTCGGTGCCCGCATTGAAGTAGAGGCCCGAGGCCGCCGCTGACGCGCTTTGGTCAAAGCTCAGGCCGGTGGTCTTGCGGCCGCCTGGAACGAAGTAGCCCTGATAGTCCTCGATGGTGATGTCAATGGAGTAGTCGTTCGTGGGCACAACACTGGAGGTATCGGCCAGTGTGTTGATGGACTTGGTGTCCCCCACCTTGCTGAAGCTTCCTGACCCGTTGGGGTCCATGTTGTAGTTGGTGCCGTTGAACGCATCCAGCGCCCCCAGCCGTACGCGGCCGTCCCGCGGCAGGCCCTTGACCACAAACAGGGTGTCGTCCTTTTTGTCCTTGACGAAGGTCCGGAAGCTTGCCAGCGGCGTGATGTAGTCCTTGGGGTCAAACGGCGGAACCACCACGTTGCGGAGCACTTTCCGGTCATCGCCGGCGGTGACCAGGGGGGCGGCGACGGCGGTGACGGCCACGCTGGCGGCGATGACGGCAGCCGCGGTGCCGAGCCGGCGGATTTTCGCCCGCTGGGCAGTTCCGGCGTCGCTTTGCGGGCGGTTGACGGACACCTTCCGCGTGTCGCTGCGGCGCAGTGCGTCGCGCCGGAATGTGGCCCACGCGATCGCGATGACTGTCAGGCCGATGCCCCGCTCCACTGTAAGGAACGCGGCGTTGGTGCTGAAGGCGATGCCGGTGACAAAGAGGCCGAGGACCGGGAGCAGCGGCCAGTACGGGCTCTTGGCCCGCCAGGTGAGGATGCCTGCAACCAGTGCGGTGAGCAGTGAGCTGAGGAACGGGACGATGAGCACGCCCCCCGCGGTTCCAACCGGCACGCCGACGGTCAGCATGTCCTTCCAGGCGAACACCACGCCCAGGAGCAGCGTCCGGAGCGAGTCCAGGCTGGGGAGGAAACCGGCGATGGCAGCGTCCGGCACGGCCAGCACGGTTCCGAGCACAAGGTAGGCGCCCAGGGCCAGGGCTGTGGTGATGAGCATGCCAAGCCGGAGGTGGGCGTTGGCGGCGGCGAGGCCCAGGCCCAGGATGATGCCGCCGAACCCGGAAAGGAGGTAATAGGCGTCCCCGCCAAAGCTCAGGCTGAAGCCCAGGACACCGAGCCCGAGCAGGACGGTGAGCGCCCCGGCGTCGACCATAAAGTGCCAGAGCGGCCTGCCGTCCGCGAACGCGGACTGGTGCTGTTGCTGCCGGGATGCCCGGGGGCGGAGGTCGGATGCGGAGCTCATGCGGCCGCCTTTCTCAGGACGATGGCAAGGTCGGCAAGGTCGCCCAGGGTCAGCACTGTCAGGTCTGCGATGTTGGCCCGCGACGGTGCGGCGCCGGCCTGCAGCCGCACGGCGAGGCTTCGGACGCCGGGGGCGACGGAGGCGGAGGCGGAGCGCAGCTGGGTGGGCGTGACGTTGCTGCCCACCACGAAGAACACCACTGAGGCGTTGGGGACGGTGTCCGCGAGGGACCGGGCAAGGTCGACGGCGGTGCGGCGCATGGGTGCCCCGACGATCCTGGTCATGTCGTCCAGCATGTTGCGCCCGGTTTCGCAGCGCAGCGGACCCTTCTGGGTCAGGACGTCCAGTTCCCGCTGTTCCCGGATAGCCTGGCGGCCGATCGAGGCTGCGGCCGAGATGGCCATCTCGAACTCGTGTTCGGAGGCGTATTCCTCGGTGTTGATGGACAGCGAAATGGCGAGGTGGGCGCGGCGGGTTTCCTCGAACTGGCGGACCATGAGTTTGTTGGTCCGTGCGGTGGTCTTCCAGTGGATGTGCCGGCGGTCATCGCCCGGCACGTAGTCGCGCAGCGCGTGGAACGACACGTCGGCGCTGGAGAGGTCCGTGGTGGGCATGCCTTCAAGGTCGCGGATGAACCCTGCGGCCGAGCCGGCCAGGGCCACCGTACGGGGATGGACGAAGAGGTCCTCCGGCTCGGTCCACAGCACCTGGCGGCGCAGCAGGTGCAGCGGGTCGGCCCGGACGGAGCGGACCGGACCCACCACGATGACGGCGCGGCGGGCGGTGGGGATGGTGAAGAGGTCCTCGTGGACCTGCTGCGGCTTCATCCGGGGCAGGTGGAAGACGGCCGTGGCAGCACCGACGGGCAACTCCAGGGCGGCCGGCAGCAGCGGACGTGCGGAGGTGTTGGAGACCGCAATGCTGCCCACGGCGCTGTCGCCCACGGCGACGCGGGTCCGGGCGAGGTCCAGGACCACGCCGTACGATGACCGGCCCAGGATGAATCCGACGGCGATCACAAAGAAGACAAACGCGGCGATGGCCGCCGCCTTGGCTTCCTGCCAGCCGAACGCCTGGCCGGTGGACCATAGCAGGATGGCGGCCGCAAGCACGGACCAGCCCAGGATGCTCACCACCGACAGCACCGGCCACGCGTACCGGAGCCAGAGGTCGCGGACTTTCCGCCAGGCAGGGGCCAGGGCCAGGCCGGCCGTGCTGGTGGCCTCGGCCCAGAAAGCCGGGGGGTGCAGCCTTGTGGGCTTGCCGTTCCGGTGGAGAAGTTGCCGGAGACGCTCAGCAAGCCGGGTCAACGGAGTGCTGCTGGACATAGGGGTGCCTTCGTTTGCGCTGGGTGGTGGTCGGGAGGTCCTGGAACCGTCAGAGGGTGGCGCGCTGCTGCGGGGCAGCGACGTCGGACAGCACGCGGGCCAGGACAGCCTCGGGCGTGGCGCCGGAGAATTCTGCCTCCGGGTCCATCACAAACCGGTGGGTCCACACGACGGGAGCGAGTTCCTTGACGTCGTCGGGCAGGACGAAGTTCCGGCCCTGGCCTGCCGCCCAGACCTTCGCGGCGCGGACCATGGCGATCGCGCCGCGCACGGAAACGCCCAGCCGGGTCTCGGGAGCGTTGCGGGTTTCCTCGCAGAGACGGGAGATGTATTCGAGCACGGCGGTGTCCACGTGGACGGTTGCGGCGAGGTCGGCCATGTCCGCCACGGCCTGGGTGGTGATCACTGCGGTGATCTCCTTGGAGCGGTCCTTGAGGTTGGCGCCGCCCAGCAGCCGGACCGTGGAGGCGTGGTCCGGGTAGCCGATGGAGGTCTTGATCAGGAAGCGGTCCAGCTGTGCTTCGGGCAGCCGGTAGGTGCCCGCCTGCTCGATGGGGTTCTGCGTGGCCATGACCATGAACGGCCGTCCTGCCTCGTAGGTGACGCCGTCAACGGTGACCCTGGACTCCTCCATGACCTCCAGCAGGGCCGACTGGGTCTTCGGCGATGCACGGTTGATCTCGTCGGCCAGGACGATGTTATTGAAGATCGGTCCCTTGTGGAACTCGAACTTCTGCGTCTTCTGGTCGTAGATGGTCACACCGGTCACGTCCGACGGCAGCAGGTCGGGAGTGAACTGGATGCGGTTGTTGGAGCCCTGCACGGTGGCTGCCAAGGCGCGCGCCAATGAGGTCTTGCCGGTGCCCGGGGCGTCCTCGAACAAGACGTGGCCCTCGGCGAGCATTGCCGTGAAAGTCAGCCGGATGACGTGTTCCTTGCCCAGAACCGCCTGTCCGACGTTGGCAACGAGCTTTTCGAAGGTACCTGCAAACCATTCGGCCTGCTCAGTTGTCATTGTCATGCGGTGGATCCTCTTCTTGTTCAAGGTTTCGTCGGTCCCGGAATTCCAGGCCCGACCGTTGGGTCGAGTGGTAGCTGACTAGCGGTTGGGCATCCCGTTGGGTGGGTTGCACCCCAGGTTCGAGGTGTCGCAGCGGAGCCAGTTGCCGGCCGCCATGCCACTGGTGAGGTGGTACCAGATGCCCGTGGGGTTGTTGGACGTCTTGTACCAGACCTGGTAGCGGTCCGATTGCGCGGCGGCGCCGGCATCCAGCCATTTGCCCTCGCCGTTGCATTGTGACGGGTTGCCGGCGACATAGCTGTCCGTGCCCTTGCGGGGTTCGGTGCAGCTGCGGACCGGACTTGCCGTGATGCCCCACGACGTGGGCGGCGGGGGTGTGGGGTCCGCCCCGGAACGGGAATTTGCCTGGCCTGCGGGGCCCACCGCCGCAGTCACGGCACGGACCTTCAGCGTGCGGACCTGGTCCCAGCCGCCAGCCGATCGGTCGAAGCGGTTTGCCAAGCCAACACTGGTCCAGGCTCCCCCTTCATAACTGACCTCGAAGTGATCGAGCGGGCGGCCATTGGTGGCCGGGTTATTCCACGTCCAGTGCACGTCGCCATCCCCCTGGGCCGAGGTCCGTCCGTCCACGTTGGGCGCGTTGGGCGGTCCATAGGGGTTGCCGGTGCCGATGGCTTTGGCGTCGCCGGAGACGTTGTTCTTGGTGGACGTGGCGATGATGGTGACCGTAATGTCCCGGCCGTTGGTCAGTCCGTTGATGTTTCCGCCGCCGGCCGGGATGCTCCCCGACCGGCCGTCCGCGTTGTAGGTGTACTGGATTTCGGTCTCCAGCGACCCGTTGCGCTGGGGCTGCGTCAGTGGTGTGAAGGTCACCCTGAGCTGGCCGCTGGTGCCCGTATCGGCCACCGTGCCGCCGCTGACCTGCCCCGGCTTGCCTGCCGCCCGGATCTGGGCGGACTGCGCGCTGGTTCCGCTGGTACCGGCCTTGTTGGTGGCCGAGACGGTGAACGTGTAGTTCGCCTCGGAGTTGTCCACGGTGACGTTCTGCGTGGTTCCGCCCGTTACCGGCTGGGAGGCCACAACGGCCCCACCCCGCAGGGTGGTGAGAGTGTACGAGGACACAGGATCACCGTTGTTGTTCGGCGCTGCCCAGCTGACCTTCAGTTGGCTTTGCGTACCAACAGAGCCGGCCTGCGAAGCGGTGGGAGCTGCTGGAGTCGCCGGCACACCCGCCGGTATTTCGGCAGCTGAGTAGGGACTCCATTCGGACGGGTCCTTGGCATCGTTGCGGGCCAGGACGCGGACCTTGTAGGACACGCCGTTCTGGAGTCCCTTCCAGACGTAGCTGACCGCTGTCAGGTTCTGGATCTGCGCGTTCTGTCCCGGCGGGGCGGGCGAGATCTCCAGGTCGTAGGACTTGACTGGGGACCCCTTGCTGGCGGGCGCCACCCAGGTCACGGAGAGCTGCTTGTCACCGAACTTCAGTGTGGGCGCCAGCGGGGTGTCCGGTTTGACGTCGGGCCGGACTTCGGCGGAGGCCGGGGATCGGTCCGACTCACCGAACTCGTTGGTGGCCGTCACCTGGAAGTGGTACTTGGTGTTGTTGATGAGACCGTTCAAGGTGCAGGTGTTCGCCGGGCAGTCCTGGCGGAAGCCGGACTCGCCATAGACCGTGTACTTGGTGATGGGTGAACCGCGGTCTGCCGGAGCCGACCAGTTCAGCAGGGCGGTCTGGTCCCCCACGCTCTGCGCCTGCGGCGTGGTGGGTGCCAGTGGCTTGTCCTTGACGGTCAGGCGGATGCGGGCCGTTGCCTGCCGTGAGGACTCCTCCGTCTTGTCCGCCACCGTGTAGGAAACCACCATGGACCCGGAGAAACCCGGAGCCGGTGTAACCACCACGGAGTCGCCGGACACCTCCACGTTTCCGCTTCCGGTTTCGGCACCCGCGGCCACGATTTTCAGTGCCGTCTCCGGGAACGGGTTCGAATCGTTGGCCAGCACCTTCACCGTGACCGGCTTTCCGGCGGCCGCGTTGGGTTCGAGGTCATCGTTGGCCACAGGTTTGGGCCGGTTGGAAGCTGTTACGGCCAGCTGGTAGGTGGCGGTGGCTTCAAGCCCGCGTGAATCTTTGGCTTTGACCTGGATGGCGCCCGTTGTGCCGGTGGATGTTGAACCGTCAACCGACGTTTTGAGGGTCTTGCCGTCGATCCTGGCGTTGAAGCTGGCTGGGCTGCCGCCAACAAGTTCGTACTTCATGTTGTCAACGTCGTCCCGGTCGGGGTCCGACGTGAGGGGGCCCAGGTCCAGGTCCACCGATTCGCCCTTGGGTACCTCAACAGTGGCGCCCAGCAGGGTGGGCGGGTTGTTCCGATTGGGATCGGGCAGAACCTTGGTGCGGATGCTGAGTGTGGACTTCAGGCCCTCGGGATCGTCCGGACCGGTGCCGTCGGTCACCTCGAAGCTGAGCGAGCCCGGCCCCACGTAGTCGGTGCCCGCGGTGTATTTGAGCGACGTCGCGCTGCCGCCGGTGGGGTCCCCGCCCTCGGCGCCGATGAGTTTGATCCGGTCTGTCTGCGTGATCCGCGGGGAGCGTCCTTCCCGGACCTTGACCCACTCGTTCAGGTCCACGGTCACGGACTGGCCGGCGATGACCTCGATCACCTCGTCCTTCGCGAGTGTGGGGACCTGCTGCCCGATGCCCGGCACCCAGATGATCGCGGTGGACTTCTGCCCGTCCACGTCCTCCACGGTGTAGGGAATCAGCTGCGGCTGCTCCGTCAGGTCAACAAGCATGTTGCCGTCGGCGCCGGGCCGTGCCGTGCTGGCCTCGGTGCTGATCTTCAGGTTCTCGCCCACGCCGTCAGGATCTTCGTCGTTTTTCAGGACCGGTACATCCACGGCCGTCTTGCCCATGGTCTGGGCGGAGGTCACCCTGTCGTCGCGGGCAATGGGTGCCTGCAGCGGAACCTCGTTGTCCACCACCACGCGGATGGTGGCCTGGCCGGTGGCGTCACGGTCATCGGCGATGGTGTACCGCACGTTGACCGTCCCCGCGGCACCCGGCGCCAGCAGGATGATGCGGCCGCTTGTTTTGCTGACGGTGGCCTGCAGGGCATCGTCGGCCTCGATGCCGTCGGTGAGGATGCGGATGATGTCGCCGTCGGGATCGGTGTCGTTGCCGGTGGCGTCGACGGCGATCTGGCGTCCGGGCCGGACCTTGACTTCGTCGTCCACGGGGGTGGGGTTCTGGTTGGTTTCGCCGCGCGGGGCGATGCCCACCGTCACGGTGCCGGTGTTGACGGCGCCCTGGCGGTCCACCACTTTGTAACGGAACGTATCGGTTCCGGCGCCGTCGCCGGCGGCGGTGAAGTCGATGAAGTTGCTGCCCACTGTGGCGGTTCCCATGGCCGGCGTGCTGTCGATTCCGGTCAGCTGCACGGAGTCGCCGTCGGGATCGATGCCGTCCAGCGGCACGGGGATGCGCACCGTACCGGCCGCGACCACGCGTGCGGTCAGGTTCCGGGGCTGGGGCCGGGAATTCTCGGACCCTTCCAGCGGAAGGATGTGGATGGTCACCGCAGCGGCGCTCTTTTGACCCTGCGGGTCCACGGCGTTGTAAATGGCCCGGACGGTCTTCGGCTGGGAACCTGCAATGAACCGCAGGGTGTTTTCCGAGACGAAGCCTTTGCCGTCCAGCTCATCCACGCCCTGCGGCAGGACCGGATCCACGGTCAGCTTCTCGCCCTGCGGGTGCGTGTCGTTCTCCAGCACGGGGATGGTGACGACGTCGTTGACCCGGACGTTCACTTCGTCCGGTTTCGGCTGGGGGGCTTCGACGACGGCGGGAGCGGGCACCGGGACCACGGAGACGCTGCCGGTGGCGGACTTGCGGCCGTTGGACATGGTGTATTCGAACAGGAACGGTTCCTTGGTGCCCAGGACGTCGGTGATGCGAAGGACGCTGTGGTCGATCACGCTGACGGACGCGGTGATGTTGTCCGGGAGCTGCACGGACTGCAGGACCAGTACTCCGCCGGAGGGGTCGGAGTCGTTGGCGAGCGGGTCGAGGAGCACGCTGCCGCCGGTGGGCATCAGGCCGACGTCGTGCACGGCGACGGGGTCGCCGGTGTCCTTGCCGGATTCGACGTCCACGCGGATGAGTCCCTGGCTGCTCTGCGGGCCGTTGCTTGCAATGTAGGTCAGGTAGACGGGTCCCGGGGTGGTGCTCTTGAACGTGAAGGTCCCGCCGTCGGTCACGGGTCCAAGATCGGCCGGTCCGTTGGCTTCAACCTGGGCAAGGCGCAGTGCACCGCCGTTGGGGTCGACGTCGTTCTTTAGGGGCGCGATCACCAGGTCCTGGCCGACCACTGCCGTGACGTGGTCCGCGTTGACGACGGGGGCCAGCGCGCCGGGTGGCTGGACGTTGACCACGACTTTTCCGGTGACCGTGGCACGGCCGTCCCAGATGGTGACGGTGACGTTTTTCTTGCCGGCGGTGGCGCCGGAGTCCTGGAAAGTCAGCAGGCCGTCGCGCCGGACCTTGACCTGGTCCTGGTCGTTGTCCGCTTTCGCGTCCATGAGGACCAGGTCGTCGCCGTCGGGGTCCATCCAGTCCGTGAGGATGTTCTGGCTGACGGTCTTGCCCTGTTCCACCAGCATGGTGGTGGCGTCACCGCCGCGCTTGAACTGGGGTGGCCGGTTTTCCTCCGGGCCCACCACGCTGAGCGTGACCTGGCCGCCCGCGGAAAGGCCGCGGCCGTCGGCAGCGTTGTAGTCGAATGTTTCGGTGCCCGGCTGGGCGTCCGCCGGCACCGAGATCTGGAAGGCGGTGCCGCCGTAGATGCTTTCGAGGCTTCCGGCTTTGGGCCCCGCGTTGCCGACGGCGGCAGTGAGGACGTCGCCGTCGGGATCGGAATCGTTGTCCAGGACGCTGAGGATGGTGGTGCGTCCGGGCCGGACGCCCACGGCGTCCGGTTTGGTTTCCGGCGGCCGGTTGGGCTTGGTGCGGTCCGGGAGGACGTTGATGGTGTTGTTGTCGGCCGATTCCTGGTCCTGCTCGTCGGATTCGTTCTTGGGCGGGATGACGTCGTCCCAGTTGTTCACGAGCTGCATGTTCTGGTTCACCAGCCACACATTCCCGGAATTCACATCATTGAGGACCACCAGGTCCCGGTTCACCCGGAAAACATACGACGGCGACGCACTCGCCTTCGGCACCTCAACGTTCTTATCATCAGCATCATTCGTGCAATCCCGGACATACTTGTTAGCACCGGACCACGCCGCATGCACACACCCGCCCAACTGCACCGGCGCCGCCGGCACACCCTCACCATCAAAGGCCACCGTCTTCGCCGCCGAACCATCCAACGGCTGCTTCAACAACGCCTTCTGCGTCGAAACCGCCACAAAATCACTGCCCGGACCACCCTGCTGCAACCTCGCATCCCGCGCGTTCTCCAACTGCAGCCGCTTACCACCGGGCAAAAACAGCTTCCCCGCCGCAGCATCCAGCACCACCGGCTTATCCCCCACCACCGTGATCTGCAGATCCCCGGCACCCTTCAGCTCACCCCAGGTACTCGAATCCGAGGACACCACCCCACCATCCGCATCAACCGTTGTGACAGTCACAGCACCGGACTTCGGATCCGCAGAATAAATCCGGTCATCAGCACCCACCGCCGACACCAGACCCGCCGACCCCACCATCACCGGCTCCGACGCCTCCTGGTCAAAACCATTCACCGTCGACGGCGACACCGCCCACACCTTGCCCGACGACGCATCCGTCACAGAAATAACATCCGCCCCGAAGCTCACCTCCGCCGAACCCGGCAACTGCTTATCCCCACCCAAACGCATATTCGCAGGAGAAACCTGGTTCAACGTCGAACCCGTCTCATCATCCACAAACACATCCCCCGCATTCTGAAGGATCTCAAACGTCGTACTCGCAGGAGTCACCGCACCATCAAGAACCCGCGACGGATAATTCAACCGCCCCACAGCATTCTTCGACTTCGAAACAACCCACACACCACCATCGTTCAACTCCACCTCAGTGGTCTTGAACCCCGGATACAACACAGCACCCGTCACCAACACCACCACCGCAACACCAAACGCCCCACCAGACACCAAACGCCTATGGCGCTTCGTGAGTCTGTTATGGCGCTTCAGCCCAAGCTTCCCCAGCAGAGTTGTCACAGCGTTACTTTTCCCTCAAATTTGTGGCTGCCCCCAGGCGAGCCTGTCGAAAGACCCGGTATCAGGCTCTCTGTTCCCCGCGTTAGCCTACCCAACCCCTTGAGGGGCTGCGATGGGGAGACCTCCCCTGTCCTCGTTAGCGGCATTCCGGAATCCCGTGCGGGCCGGGGTTTCCGAGCGTTGTGTTGTTGGAATGGATGGTCCGCCCGACGTAGCGGCCGTCAGCCTGCGAGCTGATCAGGTACCACTGGCCGGCGCCGCGGCCGTCGCCGGTGGTGCGCCACATCCAGCAGCTCACGGTGAAGTTGTCGCCGGTGTAGATCCACGGGTACCCGCGGACCTGGCCGCCGCAGAGGTGGCCGGGAGTGGTTGAGTCCCACGAGGTCTGGCCGGAAGCGGGTGAGTCCGTGCACGTGCGGTAGCCGGCCGACGGTACGGTGGCATCCCAGCTGGTCTTGGCCGGGCCGGACTGGGCCGCAGCCGTCGCCATGGCGCCGCCTGTTCCAAGGGAGTTGACGGTCTGCACGTCGATGGAATGCCGTTCGTCGAAGCCGCCGGTGTTCACGGTTCGGCTTCCTGACGCAGCTACCCGTTCCCAGGTCCCGCCGTCGATCCTGATCTGGGTGTACGCCACATCGTTGGTGGCCGTCGACGGGGAATTCCAGCTGAAGCTCAAGGATTTCTGGTTCTGGCCGCCGTTCTGTCCGGAAGCGGACGGCGTACCCGGAGCTCCGTAGGGCGTCGCGCGGGCCGGTGTACTGGCATCGGAACTGGGTGCCACGCTGGAGTTGGCTGTCACGGTAACCGCGACCTCCGCGCCGTTGCTGAATCCGCCGACCGTGCCGCCGGGGGTGATGGGTCCGCTGGCACCGTTGCTGGCGTTGTAGCTGTAGCTGACCTCGTCCCGGGCCGAACCGTTCCGTTCGGCGTCGGTGAGCGGCCTGAAGTTGATGGTCAGCTGCCTGCCGGCTCCTCCCGTGTTGGCCGGAGCGGCGGTGACGCCGGAAACCTGGCCGAGCTTGCCGGTGGCACGGCGGGGCGCCGACGGGGCGCTGACGGCACCCTTTCCGGCTTTGTTTTCCGCCTGGACGGTGAAGGTATAGGAGGACTCGGAGTTGTTCGCAGTAAAGTTGGCGGTCCGTTCCGTGCCGGCGACGGTCTGGGTCTGGGCTGCCCCGCCCCCGCCGCTCATGGTGACGTAGTAGGTCCGGATGGGATCGCCGTTGGTGTTCGGTTCGTTCCAGCTGACCTTCAGCTGGTTCTGGGTCCCCACCGAAGATGCCACGGCCGAGGTTGGGGCCGCCGGCGCTGCCGGAACCCCTGCCGGGTTGTCCTCGGCGGAGTAGATGCCCCATTCGGAGGGACCGAGCTCGTTGACGGCCTGGGCCCGGACTTTGTATTTGACGCCGTTGGTGAGCGCGGGCCAGGTGTAGCTCAGCCCGGTGACGCCGTTCTTCACGGCGACGCCGCTGGCGGGAGGCGGCGAGATCTCGAGGTTGTATTCCTTCACGGCAGAGCCCTCCGTTTTCGCCGGCGCCCAGGTGATCTGCATGTCCTTGTCGCCGGCCTTGACGGCGGGTGCCTCCGGCGGCGACGGTTTTTCGTCCGGCCGGATTTCGTTTGATGGGGGCGATGAAATGGAGTCGCCCACCTCGTTGGTGGCGGTGACAGTGAAGACGTATTTCACATCATTGGTGAGCCCGCTCAAAGTGCAGGTTGTTGTCACACATTCCTGGGTGAACCCGCTGGATGTGACCGTGTATTTGGTGATCGGCGCTCCGTTGTCGGACGGCGGGGCCCATTTCAGGACCGCAGTGCGGCTTCTTACATCGGTCGCGGACGGCGCGGACGGCGCGTCGGGTTTGTCCCGGACTGTGAGCCGCAGGCGGCCGCTGGCTTGGCGGGACAGGTCGCCGGTCTTGTCCGTCACGGTGTACCGGATCACCATGACGCCCTTGAAGCCCTCTGACGGAGTCACCCTGATGGAATCACCCTCAACTACGGGCTGGCCGCTGGCTGAGCCCGTTTCCACGCTGGCCGCAACGATTTTCAGGGCCGTGTCGGTGAAGGGGTTGTAGTCGTTGGCGAGGACGTTGACGGTTTCGGTGCGTCCGGCGTTGGCCTTGTCCACGGCGTCGTCGTTGGCTACCGGCATCGGCCGGTTGGACGCGACGTGCCTGGCCACAACCGTTGCGGTTACCGCGGGAGAACGGCCATCCGTGACCTTCAGCGGAATGGCTCCGGTGAACCCGACGCCCACAGAAGTTTCCGCGGTGACTTTCAGCACCGGCCCGTCCAGCTCGGCATTGAGCCCGGTGGGGAGGGTGCCGTCCAGTTCAAACTTGAGGTTGCCCTGGTCCTTTTCGTCCACGTCCTTTGCCAGGCCGGAGAGGTCCAGCGTGGCGGTCTCCGCTTTCGGCACGTCCAGGGAGCCGCCGCTGAAGGTCGGCGGATGGTTGGCGTTTGGATCAGGGATGACCCGGGT
Organism: Arthrobacter sp. BE255; assembly: GCF_031457335.1. Lineage (NCBI taxonomy): Bacteria > Bacillati > Actinomycetota > Actinomycetes > Micrococcales > Micrococcaceae > Arthrobacter > Arthrobacter sp. BE255. The sequence continues at coordinate 224,157 of NZ_JAVDWK010000008.1, forward strand.
CATGATGACAAGGGTGGACTTCAGCCCTTCAGGATCATCGGCCCTGTTTCCGTCGGTGACCTCGAACGTCAGCGACCCGGGACCAACGTAGTCCGGCTTTGCCGCATAGCGGAGGCCTGTGCCGTCGGAGACGATGACGCCCTCCGGGGAACCGCCCTGTACCTGGACTTTCTCCGCGACCGTGATGCGGGGGCGCTTTCCCTCCCGCACCTTCACGAACTCGTTCAGGTCGAGCGTCACTTCCTTGCCGGACATCACCTCTACGACGTCGGTACTGGCCAACGTCGGATACTGCTCGCCGACGCCGGGAATCCACATCACCGCCGTCGACGTTTGTCCGTCAGTGTCGGTGACTGAATACGGAATGAGCTGGTCCGCCGCCGCGAGCGTCACGACGACGTTACCCGAGCCGCCGTCGCGGGCGTTGGGGTTGCCGTCGGGAAGCGAGATTTTCAACTCTTCGGCCACGCCGTCAGGATCAGAGTCGTTCTTGAGGACCGGAACATCCACGGCAGTCTTGCCCAGCGTCTCGGACATGCTCACCCTGTCGTCCTTGGCAATGGGCCGCTGAAGTGGGGCGTCAGGGCTGACCCTGACGCGGATGACGGCGCTGCCCTGGGCTTGCTTGTCATCCTGGATCTGGTAACGGATGCTTTCATTGCCCGCCGCGGCCGGTGCCCTGAAGCGCACTTTGGAAGTGTCTGTCGCTTCAACCTGAAGCTCCGGCTTGGCTTCAAAAGAGTTCGAAAGCAAGGAAATGGGGTCGCCGTCCGGATCGGAGTCGTTGGTCAGTGCCTCGACGGCCACGTTCCGTCCGGGCCTGATGTCCACGGCGTCGTCAATGGCGACGGGTTTCTGGTTGTTGGGTTCAGGCGGCGCTATGCCCACGATGACTGTCCCCGTGTTCTCCGCCCCGATCCGGTCCCGTACCCGGTAGGTGAAGGTGTCGGTTCCTGCTCCGTCGCCGGCGGCGGTGAACTCAAGGTAGCCGTCCTTGACCACCGCAGTTCCCATGCCGGGCGCCTTGTCAATGCCCAGGAGCTGGACGGAATCGCCGTTGGTGTCGATGCCGTCAAGGGGTACTGGAATCTTTACCACCATCCCCGCGACAACGCGGGCGGTGAGGTTCCTCGGCTCCGGACGGGAGTTTCGCTCATCGTCGCGGGCCTGGATGCGGATGGTGACCTGCTGGGAGTCAATCTGGCCGGACTCGTTCTGGACTTTGTAGATGGCGTAGACGGTTTTTGGCTCCGGACCCGCCACGAACCGCAGGTAGTCCCCGGACACGAAGATCCGGCCGTCGGCAGCGTCCGGCTGCTGGGCAAGCTCCGGAACGAGCGTGAGCTTCCGGCCGTTCGGGTCAGTATCGTTGGCCAGCACCGGGATACTGACCACGTCATCGGTCCGGACGGTGGCTTCGTCCGGTTTGGCCTGGGGTGCCTGGAGTTTGGTGGGCGCCGGGACCATCAGGACGGAAATCTCGCCGGCAGCCGAGGAGCGGCCGTTGGAGACGGTGTACTTGAGGGTCAGCTGGCCCTGGGCGCGGATGTCCGTGATCCTGACCACAGAATGGTCCAGCACTGCCACGCTGACGGGCAGGTCGGCGTCGGCGGTTACAGACTGCACCACCAGTACACCGCCTGAAGGATCAGAGTCGTTGCCCAGCACGTCCACCAGGACGTCGCCGCCGGTGGGCAGCAGGGCAATGTCGCGAACAGCGACGGGCACGCCCTCGTTGTTCCCGGGCACTACGTCAACGCGCACCAGCTGCTGGGCACTGGCAGGGCCGTTGGTGACCAGATAGGAGACGTAGTGGGCTCCGGGAGCGGCGGAATTGAAGGTAAAGGTCTGCTGGTCCGGATTGAGCGTGGCCGTTGACTGGGGATCCGCCGTGGCCTGGGCCAGCCTCAGCACTCCGCCCTGCGGGTCGGAATCGTTCTTCAGCGGCGTGATGACGGTGTCCGCACCCGCGACGGCAACGACGTGGTCGGCGTTGGCGATCGGCGGGAGCGCTCCGGGCAGGCGGACATCAACGGTGATCTTTCCTTCGGCGGTGGCCTGGCCGTCAGAGACCGTAACGGTCAGGACCTTGCGGCCCGGTGCAGTTCCTGAGTCCTGGAAGGTGAGCTGGCCGTCGGGACGTATCCTGACCTGGTCCTGGGGATCGGTGCTTGCGGCGGACACGGCGAAGAGGTCGTCGCCGTCCGGATCGATCCAGTCTGTGAGGAGGTTCTGGGTGATGCTCTTGCCGGCCTGCAGCACCAGGGTGGTGTTGCGGTTCGCCTTTTGCCGTGGTGCCGAGTTCTCGCCGGGCGGCACGATGTTCAGGGCGACGTCGGCGGTTGCGGACAGTCCGCGTCCGTCGTCCACCGTGTATTTGAAGCTTTCGCTGCCGGTCTTCTCGGCGGGGACTGTGATCTGGAAGCCTGTGGAGCCGTAAATGGGAGCAACGGATCCCGATTTCAGGGCATCGGGTGTACGGACCGTCAGGATGTCGCCGTCAGGGTCGGTGTCGTTGTCCAGGACCGGCAGGATGGTGGTTTTCCCGGCGCGGACGCCGAAGGAGTCCGGGTTCGCCACCGGTGCGCTGTTGGGTTTGGTCCGGTCCGGCAGGACTGTCTGCTGGACTTCGTCGGCGGAGTCCTTGTCGGCGTCGTCCGAGGTCTCCTTGGGCGGGATGACGTCGTCCCAGTTGTTCACGAGCTGCATGTTCTGGTTCACCAGCCACACATTCCCGGAATTCACATCATTGAGGACCACCA